>DASRRB010000081.1:0-6301 GCA_035695985.1 Planctomycetota bacterium
GGCACCGTCGGAGAGGGAGAGGATCAAGAGCCCGCTGCCGCTCGGCAGGCCGCCCGCGACGGAGATCGAGAGGTTCCCGCCGCGCATCGCCGCGCCGCCCGCGTGCAGCGTCGCTGCGCCGACCGAGCCGACGCCGCCGAATCCGTACGGGATCTCGGTCGGGACGATCTGGCCGCGGATCTCGCCGTTCACGTGGGCGGTCGTGTGGACGTTCACGTACATGCCCAGGGTCTGGAGCGTGGCGAACTGCGTCGCCGTCATCGCGGCCGTCGTGCCGGACCAGGTGGTCGGCCCCCCGGACAGCGCGAAGGTGACGCCCCCTCCGACGCCGAACGCGCCGGTGTGGATGTGCGCCGCCGTCCCCGTGAGGCCGGTCGTCGTCACGTTGTAGGTGATCGTGCCGTTCGAGTTGACGACGAAGGTCGCGTCGCCCAGCGCCGACGTCGAGACCGCCGGCGTCTCCTGGTCCCCCGTGAGGTGGGCGCCGAAGAGCATCGGCAGCGGGACGATCTGGCCGCGGATGTCGCCGCCCGGATTGGTCGCCGAGTCGACCTGGACGTAGAGGCCGCTCGCGCGCAGGTTCGCCTTGTCGGTGGCGGTGAGCGCGGCGGTGGTCCCCGACCAGAGGGTCGGTCCGCCGCTCAGCGTGAAGAGGAGCGGCCCGCTCACGCCGACGGCGCCGGTGTGGATGCTCGCCCCGGTGCCCGACACGAGCAGGTTCTTCACCGTGTAGGTGACCGTGTCGTTGGCGTTCAGGACGAAGGACGCGAAGCCGTCGCCGTTCGACTGGGTCGGCGGGACGACCTGCGTCGCGTTCAAGTCGGCGCGGAACTGCGATTGCGCCAGCGACGAGACGGCAAGGGAGAGGACGAGGCCACACGCGATCGCGAATCTCATGTTGAACCCTCTTCGTTCGTTGCGGCTTGGCCGCGGGAGGAGCGGACAGGCAACCCGCCGGAGGACGGCAGGTCAATACGTGACGCTCGAACGCTCCCGACCTCTTCATGTTCGAGTTCGCTCGCTCGCAGCCCACCCAAGGGCGCGAGCGGCGGGCGTCCGACCGGCGCGGTTACGATGTTTCCCCCCACGCTCCGGAGGCGACGCATGAACTCCCTCGACAGCTTCCGTTCCCGCGCCACGTTGAAGGTGGGCGCGAAGTCCTACGAGATCCGGAAGCTCGACGCGCTCCATGCACACGGCGATCCGGCGCGGCTCCCGTTCTCGCTGAAGGTGATGCTCGAGAACCTGCTGCGCACCGAGGACGGCGTCGCGGTCACGAAGGACGACGTGCTCGCGTTGCTGAAATGGAACCCGAAGGCGGAGCCCGACCGGGAGATCGCGTTCACCCCCGCGCGCGTGCTGATGCAGGACTTCACCGGCGTGCCGGCGGTCGTCGACCTCGCGGCGATGCGTGAAGCTTTCCGGAAGATGGGCGGCGACCCCGCGCAGGTGAATCCGCTGGTCCCCGCCGAGCTCGTGATCGACCACTCGGTGCAGGTCGACGCCTACGGGACGCCCGAGGCGTTCGTCACCAACGCGAGCCTCGAGGCGAAGCGCAACGGCGAGCGCTACGCCTTCCTGCGCTGGGGCCAGAAGGCGTTCCGCAACTTCAAGGTCGTGCCGCCCGACACCGGCATCGTGCACCAGGTGAACCTCGAGTACCTGGCGCGCGTCGTCTTCGTGGACGAGAGCGAAGGCCGGCTCTCCGCGTATCCCGACACGCTGGTCGGCACCGACTCGCACACGACCATGATCAACGGGCTGGGCGTGGTCGGCTTCGGCGTCGGCGGGATCGAGGCCGAGGCGGCGCTGCTCGGGCAGCCCGTGTCGATGCTGATCCCCCACGTGGTCGGCTTCAAGCTGAAGGGCCGTCTGCCGGAAGGGGCGACCGCGACCGACCTCGTGCTGACCGCGACGCAGATGCTCCGGAAGAAGGGCGTCGTCGGGAAGTTCGTCGAGTTCCACGGCGACGGCGTGGCCGAGCTCTCGCTCGCCGACCGCGCGACGCTCGCCAACATGGCGCCCGAGTACGGCGCGACGATCGGCCTGTTCCCGATCGACGAGGAGACGCTCAAGTACCTGCGCCTCACCGGCCGCAGCGCCGAGCAGGTCGCGCTCGTCGAGGCGTACTGCAAGGCGCAGGGGATGTGGTGGACGCGCGGCGCGCCCGACCCGGTCTACAGCGACTCGCTCGAGCTCGACCTCGCGACCGTCGAGCCGAGCCTCGCCGGCCCGCGCCGCCCGCAGGACCGCGTGAGCCTCAAGGGCAGCAAGGCCGCCTTCGCGAGCGCCCTCGACGTCATGGAGAAGGAGCGCGCCGCGCGGCTCGCCGCGAAGGGGAAGTCGGCGGACGGCCTGCCCAAGTCGGCGAAGTTCAAGCTCGACGG
Organism: Planctomycetota bacterium; assembly: GCA_035695985.1. Taxonomy (GTDB): domain Bacteria; phylum Planctomycetota; class B15-G4; order B15-G4; family SIAN01; genus DASRRB01. The sequence continues at coordinate 2,388 of DASRRB010000081.1, forward strand.
GAAGGAGCAGGAGCTCGCCCACGGCTCGGTCGTGATCGCCGCGATCACGAGCTGCACGAACACGAGCAACCCCTCGGTGCTGGTGGCGGCCGGACTCCTCGCGAAGAAGGCCCTCCAGCGCGGCCTCACGAGCCGCCCGTGGGTGAAGACGAGCCTCGCCCCCGGCTCGCAGGTCGTGACCAACTACCTGCGCAAGTCGGGACTGCTCGCCGACCTCGAGGCGCTCAACTTCCACGTCGTCGGCTACGGCTGCACGACCTGCATCGGCAACTCGGGCCCGCTGCGCGCCGAGATCCACGACGCGGCGCAGAAGAACGACCTCGCCGTCGCGGCGGTGCTCTCCGGCAACCGCAACTTCGAGGGGCGCATCCATCCCCTCGTGAAGATGAACTACCTCGCGAGCCCGCCGCTGGTCGTCGCCTACGCCCTCGCGGGCCGCGCCGACATCGACATGGCGAACGAGCCGCTCGGCACTTCCAAGGACGGCAAGCCGGTCTTCCTGAAGGACGTCTGGCCGACGCAGAAGGAGGTGAACGAGACGGTGGCGGGCTGCGTCGACGCCGCGATGTTCGCGTCGACCTACGCCCACGTCTTCCGCGGCGACGAGCGCTGGAACGCGCTGCCGACGCCGGAGGGGCAGCTCTTCGCCTGGGAAGCGAACTCGACCTACGTGAAGCTGCCGCCCTACTTCGAGAACCTGCCGGCGACGCCGCCGCCGGTCGGCGACCTGAAGAACGCGCGCTGCCTCGCCGTGCTCGGCGACTCGGTCACGACCGACCACATCTCGCCGGCCGGCGACATCCCCGCCGATTCGCCGGCGGGCCGCTACCTGCTCGAGCGCGGCGTCCAAAAAGAGGAGTTCAACAGCTACGGCGCGCGCCGCGGCAACCACGAGCTCATGATGCGCGGTACGTTCGCGAACGTCCGCCTGAGGAACCTCCTCGCGCCCGGCACGGAGGGCGGCGTCACGGTCCACCTGCCCGACGGCGCGCCGCTCTCGATCTTCGACGCGTCGATGCAGTACCAGAGGGAGAAGACGCCGCTCGTGATCCTGGCCGGCAAGGAGTACGGCTCGGGCTCGTCGCGCGACTGGGCCGCGAAGGGGCCTCGCCTGCTCGGCGTGCGCGTCGTCATCGCGGAGAGCTACGAGCGCATCCACCGCAGCAACCTGGTCGGCATGGGCGTCCTGCCGCTGCAGTTCCCCGCCGGCGCGACCGCGCAGTCCCTCGGCCTCACCGGCCGCGAGACCTACGACGTGACGGGTCTCGGAGACGGCTCGGCCAAGCGCGTGAAGGTGACCGCGCGGCCGGACCAAGGCGCGCCGATCGTCTTCGAGGCGACCGTCCGTATCGACACTCCCAAAGAGGTCGAGTACTTCAAGAACGGCGGGATCCTGCAGTACGTGCTGCGCAGGATGCGAAGCGCCGCGAAGTGAGCGCCGCTCAGGCGTAGCGTTCGAGCACGTCGGCGAGGCGCGCGTCGACGGACTGCGCGAGGTCGTCGAGCGCGGCGTCGTCGAGCTTGAAGCGGTCGCGCGTCGAGGCGGCGAGCGGCGCGGGCGGCGGCGCCTCCCCGCCCGCCTTGCGGCGGCGCGCCGCGACGCGGTCGGCGACGAAGTCGGCGACGTGCACGACGTGGGCGATCGTGCGGTCGGGCGTCTCGCCCGGCGCCGCGTCGAGCGCCCCGTCGGGCGCCCGGTCCGGCGCCCCGTCCGGCGCATGGTGGTGCTGGACCGCGCGCACGAGCGGATCGGGGAGCTGCCAGTGCTGCGCGATGATCGCGCCGAGCTCGCCGTGGTCGACGCCGAGGATCTCGAGCTCCGCGTCGCGTTCGGAGAGGCGGCCGCGCTCCGCGGCGGCGCGCAGCAGCCCGAGACGCTCCTCGTCGAGGAAGCGCGCCAGCACGAGCTTGCCGACGTCGTGCAGCAGCGCCGCTGTGAACGACTCGACCGGGAGGCGCCGGCGCAGCCGCGCGCCGAGGCTCTCGACGGTGAGCGCGGCGGCGACCGAGTGCTTCCAGAGCTCGCCCTCGGCGAGACCGTAGGGCTTGACCGGCGCCGCGAAGCGGCGCTTCACGCCGAGCGCCATCGCCATCGAGAAGAGCGGCCCGGTGCCGACGCGCATGACCGCCTCGCCGACCGTCGCGATGCGATGGCCGCGCGAGGAGAGCGCCGAGTTGGCGAGGCGCAGGATCCGCGGCGTCAGCGCCTGGTCGAGCGCGATCGCCTCCTCGACCTCGCGCATCTCCCAGTCGTGGCGCGCCAGGATCCGCGCGAGCCGCGTGACCGTCGTCGGCAGCGGCTCGAGCTCGCGCGCGGCGAGCACCAGGGCGTCTTGATCGACCAGCACGTTCGTCGCCTCGCGGACCGCCGGGGCAGGGAGCACCACGACGTCTTCGGCGGGCGGCGCTTCCTGCATGAAGCGCAGGAGGTCGCGCGTGCGAGGATCAGCCCCCGCCGGCCCCTTCGACGATCCCGCCGTCGCACATCGGCGCCGGGTCGAGCAGGCGCTTCAGCTCGTCGCGAGAAAGTTTCGTCTCCTCGGCGGCGACGTCGATCAGGCGGCGCCCCTCCTGGTAGGCCTTCTTGGCGAGCGCGGAGCCCTTCTCGTACCCGATCACCGGGTTGAGCGCCGTCACCAGGATCGGGTTCTTGTCGACCAGCTCAGTAATGCGTGCCGTGTTCACCGTGAAGCCGGCGATGGCCTTGTCGGCGAGCAGGAGCGCGGCGGCGGCGAGCAGCTCGACGCTCTCCAGCACGTTGCGCGCGAGCAGCGGCAGCATCACGTTGAGCTCGAAGGTGCCCGACTGGCCGCCCACCAGGATCGCGGCGTCGTTGCCGACGACCTGCGCGCAGACCATCAACGTGGCCTCCGGGATCACCGGGTTCACCTTGCCCGGCATGATGCTCGAGCCGGGCTGCAGCGCCGGGAGCGCGATCTCCCCGAGCCCCGCGATCGGCCCGCTGTTCATCCAGCGCAGGTCGTTGCAGATCTTGGTCAGCCCGGCGGCGGTGGCCTTGAGCTGGCCCGAGAGCTCGACGATCGAGTCGGGCGCCGCGAGGCTCGCGAAGAAGTTGCGGGAGCGGCGGAAGGCGATCCCGGTCGCGGCGGCGAGGCGGCCGGCGAAGCGCTCCGCGAACTCGGGGTGGGCGTTCACGCCGGTGCCGACGGCCGTCCCGCCCTGCGCCAGCTCGTGCACGCGCGGGAGCGTCGCCTGCACGCGCTCGATCGCGAGCTGGACCTGGTGCGCCCAGCCCGACATCTGCTGGCCGAGCCGCACCGGCATCGCGTCCATCAGGTGGGTGCGGCCGGTCTTCACGACCGCGCCGGCCTGCCCCGCCTTCGTCTCGATGGTCGCCTTCAGGTGCAGCAGCGCGGGCAGCAGCTTCTCGTGCACCTGCAGCGCGGCGCTCACGTGCAGCGCGGTCGGGATCGCGTCGTTGCTCGACTGCCCCATGTTCACGTGGTCGTTGGGGTGCACCTTCTTCCCGAGCCGCTTCGAGGCGAGCGCGCCGATCACCTCGTTCGCGTTCATGTTGGTCGAGGTGCCCGAACCGGTCTGGAACACGTCGATCGGGAACTCGGCGTCGTGCTTCCCCGCCTCGACCTCCTGCGCGGCCGCGACGATCGCGCCGGCCACGTCGGCGGGCAGCAGGCCGAGGTCCCGGTTCACCTCGGCGGCGACGCGCTTGACCATCCCGAGCGCGCGCAGGAAGGCGCGCGGCATCGGGCGGCCGCTGATCGGGAAGTTGTCGACCGCGCGCTGGGTGGTCGCGCCGTAGAGGGCGCCGGCGGGGACGCGCACCTCCCCCATGCTGTCCTTTTCCATGCGCCAGGTGCTGTCCATGTCCGGCTCCGGGAGCGTCCCATCATGAAAGCGCCGCGGCGGACCGGATCTCCCCGGTCCGCCGCGAC
>DASRRB010000082.1:0-20778 GCA_035695985.1 Planctomycetota bacterium
CCCTTCTCCCCGCGCCCGCTTCACCCGCGTTCTCGACGTCCGCTCCAGTTCCGAGCCGCGACGTCCGCTCCACGCAGAGCGGACGAGTTCCTAGCGGCGGCGGCCGAACCAGCCGCGGCCGTCCGGCTTCGCGGGCGCGGCCGGTGTCGCCTCCGCCGGCGCGCCGGCGAGGTGGTCGCGGTGGCGCGTCGCGATCTGGCGGACGGTCTGGTGGACGAGCTCGGCGGGGTTCATGCGGAAGCCGGTCTCGTGCTCGATGCGGTCGACCACCTTGAGGGAGAGGAGCGAGTTGCCGCCGAGGTCGAAGAAGGTGTCGAAGGCGCCGACGCGCGGCACGCCGATCACCTCGGCCCAGACGCGCGCGAGGCGGACCTCGGCCGGCCCTTCGGGCGGCACCGCCGTTTCGTCCCGCGGTGACGACGCGGGCGACGCGGCCGCCGCGACGGTGAGCGCGTTGCGGTCGATCTTGCCGTTCAGCGTGGTCGGCAGCGCGTCGAGCCAGACGATCTCGGCCGGCACCATGTAGTCGGGCAGCTTCTCGCGCAGCGCTCGACGCACCGACGCGCGCGACGGCTCGGGCCGCGCCTTGGGGACGGCGAAGGCGACGAGGCGCTTCTCCTCGGCGGCCGACCCGACCACCTTCACGACGGCCGACTGCACGCCTTCGTGCTGCTCGAGGACGGCCTCGATCTCGCCGAGCTCGATCCGGAAGCCGCGCAGCTTCACTTGATGGTCGATGCGGCCGAGCATCTCGAGCCGGCCCTCGCGGTCGAAGCGCACGAGGTCGCCGGTCCGGTAGATCCGCTCGCCGGGACGGAACGGGCTCGCGACGAAGCGCTCCGCCGTCTTCTCGGGCAGGTCGTGGTACCCGCGGGCGACGCCGTCGCCGCCGATGCAGAGCTCGCCCGCCACGCCGATCGGCACCGGCTGGAGCGCCGCGTCGACCACGTAGAAGGTCGTGTTGTCGAACGGGCGGCCGAGCGTCACGACCTCGTCCTCGGGCCGGATGCGGTGCACGGTCGACTGGATGGTCGTCTCGGTCGGGCCGTAGGTGTTCCAGACCGCGGCGCAGCGCGCGTGCAACTGTCGCGCGAGCTCCGTCGTGAGCGGCTCGCCGATGCTGATCGCCTCGACCGGCAGCTTCTCGCTCCAGCCGGCCGACACGACCATCTGCCAGTGCGTCGGCGTCGCCTGCATGAAGCGCGCGCGGCTCGCCTTCATCCGCTCGAGCAGGCGCTTGCCGTCCTTCGCGACCTCGGGCTCGCAGACGTCGACGATCCCGCCGGTCGCCAGCGGCATCCAGAGCTGCTTCGCGTGGATGTCGAACGAGATCGTCGTGACCGCGAGCAGCGTGTCTGCGCGCTTCGCGTCGAGCAGCCGCGCCGTCGCATTCAGGCAGTTGACGACGCCGCGGTGCAGCACCTCGACGCCCTTGGGCCGCCCGGTCGACCCCGAGGTGTAGATCAGGTAGGCCAGGTCGAGCGGCCGGCCGCGGCTTTCCAGGACGGGCTCGGCGCTCTCCTTCTCGAGCTCGCCGTCCTCCGCGTCGAGGAGCACGCGGGCGACGTCGGGTGCGGTGATCTTCGCGGCCAGCGCCGACTCGGTGACGACGAGGCGCAGCCCCGAGTTCTCCACCATGTAGTCGAGCCGGTCGGCCGGATACTCGGGATCGAGCGGGACGTAGCCGCCCCCCGCCTTCAGGATCCCGAGCAGCGCGACCATCATCTGGGCCGAGCGGGCGTGGAGGATCCCGACCGGCTGGTCGTTCGCGACGCCCATGCGCCGCAGCCGGTGCGCGAGCCGGTTCGCGCGCGCGTCGAGTTCGGCGTAGGTGAGCGACCCGTCGTGGCTGCGGACCGCGACCGCGTCCGGCGTCTCATTCGCGCGCGCCTCGAAGATCTCGTGGATGCAGAGGTCGCGCGGGAAGTCATGTTCCGTCGCGTTCCAGTCGACGAGGACGAGCTTCTTCTCGGCCGCCGAGAGCAGCGGCAGCTGCGCGACGCGCCGCCGCGGGTCGGCGACGATCCCGTCGAGCAGCGCCTGGAAGTTCGCCTCCATCCGCTCGGCCGTGTCGCGGCGGAAGAGCGCCGCGTCGTACTTGAGCTCGCCGTAGAGCTCCTTGCCGACCTCCTTCACGTCGAGCGTGACGTCGAAGAGCCCCTCCTGCTGCGGCACGTCGAGGTCGTCGAGCGCGAGCTCGCCGAGCTGGAAGCGGACGCGCGTGTCGGCGGCCTCGCGCTTCTGGACGAGGTCGCCGATCCACTCGCGCTTCTGCCAGTCGATGAAGGCCTGGAACACCGGGTTGCGCGTCGCGTCGCGCGGCGGCGCGAGGCGCCGCACCACCTCGGGGAACGGGTAGTCCTGGTTCGCGACCGCCTCGAGCACCGTCGTGCGCGTGCTCGCGAGGAAGTCGCGGAACGACGGGTTGCGGCGGAAGTCGGCCCGGAAGACGATCGGGTTCACGAAGTAGCCGACCACGTCCTGGAAGGCGGCCTGGGTGCGGCCGAACGCGGGCGCGCCGACCAGCACGTCTTCCTGACGCGCGTACCTCGCGAGGAAGATCTGCCACGCCGCGAGCAGCAGCATGTAGGGCGTGACCCCTTCCGCCTTCGCGAGATCGTTCAGCGCGCGGCTGCGCTCCGGCGTGAAGTGGAGCGGGACGGAGGCGCCCTCGAGGCGCGTCGTGCGGCGCGGGAAGTCGGTCGGCAGCTCGAGCAGCGGCAGGTCGCCGGCGAGCCGCTCCTTCCAGTACGCGAACTGCCGCTCCCCCGCCTCGCCCGCGAGCAGCTCGCGCTGCCATTCGACGAAGTCGCGGTAGCCGACGCCGTCGCGCGCGGCGGGCGGCGGCGCGCCGCCGCGCTCGCTCACGTAGAGCGCGCGCAGGTCGCGGAAGACCAGCGACGACGACGTCCCGTCGTAGCTCAGGTGGTGGACGGCGAAGGCGAGGCGGTGGTCGCCGTCGCGCCAGCGGAAGAAGACGAAGCGGTAGACCGGCCCGCGCTCGAGGTCGAACGGCTCGTGCATCGCGGCGTGCACCGCGCGCTCGAGGCCGGCCGCGTCGAGGGACGTGGCGTCGACCACGGAGAAGGAGGCCGGCGGGTCGCGCTCGATCTTCTGCATCGGGACGCCGTCGCGCATGAAGTAGCGCGCGCGCAGCATCGGATGGCGGCGCGCGAGCCCGGCGATCGTCCGCTGCAGCGCGTCGACGTCGACCGGCGAGGTGATGCGCGCGCAGCCGAGGCAGTGGTAGGCCGAGCTGCCCGGCACCGTCTGCTGCAGGAACCAGAGCGCCTGCTGGCCCAGCGAGAGCGGGAACGCGTCGTCGGAGACGGCGGCGGGAGGCGGAGTCATGCCGGTTGCGTGCGGCCGCGCCGCTCCTCGACGCGCGTCCACGCCGACTTCGCGAGCTCCGCGGCGCTCGCGCCGGAGAGGAGGTCGCTCACCGGCAGGTCGACGCCGAACGCCTCGCTCAACGTGTTCCGGAGCTGGACCGCCATCAGCGAGTCGAGCCCGAGATGGAGCAGCGGCTGCTCGACGTCGAGCGCCGTCCCGCTCTTGTGGCCGAGCACGCGCGCCACCTCGGCGCGGACGAGCTCGGCGACGCCCGCCTCGCTCGACGCGTCGCCGACGGCCCGCGCGCGCGGCGCGGCGTCGCCGCGCGAAACGCGCGTCGCGACCACCGGGTCGGTGCCCTGGTGGATCTCCTTCAGGGCCTTGAGCAGCGGCGAGCGCGCGAAGAAGAAGTCGGGCGCGAACAGGCGCTTCCAGTGGAAGTGCAGCACCGAGCCCTGGACCGCGCCGCCCGCCATCAGGAGGTCCATGGCGGCGAGCGCCGGCGCGGTCTTGAACGCGTACATGCCGCGCTCTTCTGCGAGACGCTTCACGTCGAGCACCTGCTTCGCCATGCCGACCTCGGCCCACGGGCCCCAGTTGATGCTGAGGCACGGCAGCCCCTGCGCGCGGCGGCGGTGGGCGAAGGCGTCGAGGAAGCAGTTGGCCGCGGCGTAGTTGCACTGGCCCGGCGCGCCGATCACCGAGATCGACGAGAAGAGGACGAAGAAGTCGAGCGGCAGCCCGCGCGTGAGCTCGTCGAGGTGGAGCGTGCCCTGCACCTTCGGCATCAGGACGCGCTCGAAGTCGGGCCATTCGAGGCGCGCGAGCAGGCCGTCCTTCAGGACGCCGGCCGCGTGCATGATCCCGCGCAGCGGCGGCAGCTCGGCCGCCGAGTCCTTCAAGAGCTTCTCGAGCGCGGCGCGATCGGCGAGGTCGACCTTGCAGACGCGCACGTCGGCGCCGCGCGCGCGCAGGTCGGCGATCGCCTGCTCGGCGGCGGGAGTCGCCGCGCCGCTGCGTCCGACCAGCAGGAGCGGACCGGCGCCGCGCTCGTGGAGGAAGCGCGCCACCTCGAGGCCGAGCGCGCCGCAGCCGCCGGTGATCAGGTAGGTGCCGTCCTTCTTGAAGCGCGTCGGCGCCGCCGCCTCGACGCGCAGCGGCATGAGCCGGACGGCGTGGCGCCGGCCGCCGCGGAACGCGACCTGGTTCTCGTCGCCCGCGAGCAGCGCCTCTTCGAGAAGGCCGCGCGCCGCGTCGGCCGGCGCATCGTCGGGGTCGAGGTCGACGAGACCGCCGAAGAGCGCGGGGTGCTCCGACGCGAGGACGCGCGCGAAGCCCCACGCCATCGCCTGCACCGCCGCGATCCGGCTCGCGTCGCCGCCGGCCGCCTGCGCGCCGCGCGTCACGAACCAGAGCTTCGCGCGCGCACCTTCGGGCGCGCGGATCAGCGCCTGGCTCAGGAGCAGCGCGCGCTGCAGCACGGCACGCGCGCCCGCCTCGACCTCGGTGCGCCCGAGCGCGCCCGCATCGGGCGCATCGAGGGGGAAGAGGTCGACGACGCCGTTCAGCGGCGCGCCGCCGAGCGCCTCGAGCAGCTTTCCGTAGTGGTCCGCCTGGGTCGGATCGAGCGTGACCGTCCCGTCGGCGTTCGCCCGGAACGCCGGGCCGGCGTAGGCGGTGACGACGCGCGCTCCCGTCTCGACGAGGCGCGCCTTCAACTGCGCGCCGACGCCCGACCGGTCGGCGAGCACGAGCCAGGTGCCCCCGGCGGCGCCGTTCGTGCCCGACGCGGCACGCGCCGGCGGACACTCCTTCCACTCGAACTCGTGCAGCCACCCGCGCGGGTCGTCGGCGACCGGCGCGGTCGCGGGCGCCTCGGTCCAGTGGCGCTCGCGCTGGAACGGATAGGTCGGCAGCGCGACGCGCTGGCGCGGCCGGCCGGCGTCGAACGCGTTCCAGTCGACGGCGACGCCGTGCACCCACAGCGCGCCGAGGCTCGCGAGCAGCGTCGCATGGTCGCCGCGCCCCTTGCGCAGCGTCGGCAGCCAGTCGCCGGCCGGGCTGCCCGGGAGGCACTGCTGCCCCATCGAGAGCAGGGCGGCGCTCGGCCCGATCTCGAGGAAGGCGCTCGGCCGCTTGCTCGAGAGCGCGCGCATGCCGTCGGCGAAGCGCACGCAGCGGCGCAGGTGCTCGACCCAGTAGTCGGCGTGGACGAGCTCGTTCCCCTCGGCGAAGCGGCCCGTCAGGTTCGAGACGACCGGGATCTTCAGCGGCGCATAGGCGACGCCCGCCGCGACCTGGCGGAACTCCGCGAGGATCGGCTCCATCAGCGGCGAGTGGAAGGCGTGCGAGACCTTGAGGCGCGTCGACTTGAGCCCGAGCTCCTTCGCCTTCGCGAGCGCGGCGTCGAGCTCGTCGCTCGCGCCGGAGAGGACGGTGTTCTGCGGCGAGTTGGCCGCGGCGAGGGTCAGGCGGCGCGCCCCCGCGAGCAGCGGCGCGACGGCCGCCTCGTCGCCGAAGAGCGTCGCCATCCCGCCCGCCTCGTCCACGCGCTGCATCAGCTGCGCGCGCGCCGCGACCAGGCGCAGTCCGTCCTCCACGCTGAAGGCGCCGGCGAGGCAGGCGGCGACGTACTCGCCGATGCTGTGGCCGAGCAGCGTCGCGGGCTCGACGCCGAACGAGCGCCAGAGCTCTGCCAGCGCGTATTCCAGGGAGAAGAGCGCCGGCTGCGTCCACTCGGTCTGGTGGAGCGGCGCCGCCTCGCCCGGATCCTCCTTCGGGAAGAGGACGTCCTGGAGCGGCGTGTCGCGCAACGGCCGCAGCGCCGCGGCGCAGCGCTCGAGCGCGGCGCGGAAGACCGGCTCGCGCTCGAAGAGCTCGCGCCCCATGCCGACGTACTGCGCGCCCTGCCCGCTGAAGAGGAAGGCGACGCGCGCCCGCTCGCGGCGCGTCTTGCCGCTCGCGACCTCGGCCGGCTTCCCCTCCGAGAACGCGCGCAGCTTGCGGCCCGCGTCCATCGGTTCGACGGCGACGCACGCGACGCGCTCGGCGAAGTCGGCGCGGCCGGTGTGGAGCGTGAAGGCGACGTCGGCGAGCGGCTGCTCGGGATGGAGGACGAGGTGGTCGGCCATCTTCCCGGCGAGCGCGCGCAGCGCCGCGTCGTCCTGCGCGGAGAGGGTGACGACGTGGGCGCCGCGCTCGGCGGGCGGCGGCGCCGCGCCGGGCGCCGCGGTTCGCTCGGGCGCCTCGGCCACGACCGCGTGGGCGTTCGTGCCCGACAGCCCGAACGACGAGACGGCCGCGACGCGGCGGCGCGCGCCGCGCCGCCACGGGCGCGTGCGGTCGACGACGGCCACGCGCACCTTGTCCCACGCGATGTGGGGGTTGGGGTTCTTGAAGTGGAGGTTGGCGGCGAGCGCCTCGTTCTCGAGGCAGACGATCACCTTGATCAGCGCGGCGATGCCGGCCGCCGACTCGAGGTGTCCGATGTTGGTCTTGACCGTCCCGATCGGCAGCTTGTGGGCGGCGTCCCGGCCGCCCGCGAGCGCGGCGTCGATCGCCTCGACCTCGATCGGGTCGCCGAGCGACGTGCCGGTGCCGTGCGCCTCGAGGTAGTCGAGGTCGGCCGGCCCGACGCCCGCCGCCTTCCACGTCTCGCGCATCAGGTCGGCCTGCGCGGCGGGGTTGGGGACGGTGAAGCCGCTGCTGGCGCCGCCGTGGTTCACGGCCGTCGCGCGCAGCACCGCGAGGATGCGGTCGCGGTCGCGCTCGGCGTCGGAGAGGCGCTTCAGGACGATGATCCCGCAGCCTTCGCCGCGCACGTAGCCGTCGGCCGACGCGTCGAACGTCTTGCAGCGGCCGTCGGGCGAGAGCATGCGCGCCTGGCAGATGTTGATCGTGACGCCGGGATCGAGCAGCGCGTTCACGCCGCCCGCGAGCGCCATGTCGCACTCGCCGCGCTTCAAGCTCTCGCAGGCGAGGTGGACCGCGACCAGCGACGACGAGCAGGCGGTGTCGACCGCGAGCGAAGGCCCGCGCAAGCCGAGCGCGTACGAGAGCCGCCCCGGCACGCTGTTCAGCGTGTTGCCGACGCCGTAGTAGGCGTTGTCGTGCAGCGTGTGGCGCGCGACCGCGGCGCCGTAGTCGGTCATCGAGACGCCGAGGAAGACGCCGGTGCGGCTCCCTGCGAGGTCGTGCGCGTGTCCGGCGTTCTCGACCGCCTCCCACCCCACCTCGAGCGCCCAGCGCTGCTGCGGGTCGAGCACCTCCGCCTCGCGCGGCGAGATGTGGAAGAAGCCGGCGCCGAACTGGTCGAGGTCCTCGACGAAGCCGCCGACCTTGCAGTAGATCTTGCCCGGCGTCGCCGGGGTCGGGTCGTAGAGCGCGTCGACGTCCCAGCGGTCGCGCGGGACCTCGCGGATCGCGTCGCGGCCGTCGCGCAGCATGTCCCAGAACGACGCGGCGTCGTTGGCGCCGCCGGGGAAGCGGCAGCCGAGCCCGATCACGGCAATCGGCTCGTTGCGCTCGCGCTCGAGCTGGTCGAGGCGCTGCCGCATCTCCTTCAGGGCGACGAAGGCGCGCTGCAGCGGCGTGAGCTGGTCGAGATCGGGTTCGGTCACGTCAGTGGAGTCCGAGGTCCTTCAGCTGCTGCGCGATCGCCTGCTCGAGCTGGTCCTGCGACAGCTCGCGCGCCTCGTTCATGAGCGTGTCGCGGCTGGACGGCGCGGCCGGCGCCTCGGGCGCGGCGGGGCGCGCCTCCTTCGCCAGGACCAGGACGTTCGCGAGGAGGTGCTCGGCGAGCGCCTCGATGGTCGGGTGGTCGAAGATGAAGGTGACCGGCAGCTCGACGCCGAGGCTCGTCTGCAGCCGGTCGCGCAGCGTCACCGCCATCAGCGAGTCGACGCCGAGCTCGATGAAGCCGCGCTGGGGATCCGGGCGCTCCGCGCCGAAGCCCATCAGCTCCCCGAGCTGGTCCTGGAGGTGGGCGGCGAGCCGCTCGGCGCGCTCGGCCGGCGGCGCCGCGGCGAGCTCGCCGCGCAGATCGCCGCCCGCGGCGCGCGCCTCAGCCGGACGCGCCGGCGCGGCGACGGCGAGCTCCTCGAAGAGGGGCCGGCGGCGGCGCGCTTCCATCACGCTCCGGAAGAGGCCCCACTCGACCTTCGCGAGGACGACGTGGGCGCGGCCCGACGCAAGCGCCGCCTCGAGCTCCGGCAGCCCCTCGGCCGGGTCGATCGGCGTGACGCCGAGGCTCGCCATGAAGCGGTTGAACTCCTCGCTCGGCGCGCTCCCCCCCTTCCACGGGCTGAAGCTCACCGTCGTCGCGGCGAGACCCAGGTGTCGGCGCGCGTAGGCGACCGCGTCCTGGAAGCGGTTGGCGGCGGAGGAGTGGACCTGGCCCGCCGAGCCCCACACCGACGCGATCGAGGAGAAGCCGACGAAGAGGTCGACCGGCCGGGTCTTCGTCAATTCGTGCAGCAGCCAGGTGCCGCGCACCTTCGCCGCGAGGACGGCGCGGAACTCCTCGGGCCGCGTCGCGGCGATGCGCTCGAAGCGGGCGATGCCCGCCGCCTGCACGACTCCGCCGAGCGGCGGTCCCTGCGCGAGCGCATCCTCGACGCGCCGCATCTGCTCCGGATCGGAGACGTCGGCTGCGACCGCCCGCACCTCGACGCCCGCTTCTTTCAGCGAGCGCAGGAGCTCCTGCGCCGCCGGTGTCGCCGCGCCGCTGCGGCCGACGAGCACGAAGTGGCGCGCGCCGCGCTCGACGAGGCGGCGCACGAAGCGGCCGCCCGCCTGCCCGAAGCCGCCGGCGACGAGGTACGTACGGTCGGGCGCGACCGCGACGGGCGCGAGCGCGACGCCGGTCGCGACGACGAGCCGCGGAACGAAGCGCTGGTGGCCGCGCCACGCGACCTGGTCCTCGCCGTCGCTGGAGAGCAATTCGTCGACGAGCGGGCCGGCCTCGTCCTTGTCGCCCGCGGGATCGAGGTCGAGCAGGCCGCCCCACTTCTCGGGGCGCTCGAGCGCGTAGGCGCGCCCGAACCCCCACAGCGCCGAGGCGGCGACGTTCATGCCGTGGCGCGCGGCGTCGGCCGACGCCGCGCCGCGCGTGACGATCCAGAGCGGCGGCGCCGCGGGGTCGTTCTCCGGCAGCGCCTGCGCGAGGGAGAGCAGGCCCAGGAGCCCGCGCTCGTGGTCCTCGGCGAGCGTCGCGGCCGTCGTCGCCGCCGTCGGCCGGAAGTCCAGCCCGAGCAGGTGGACGATCGCGCGCGGACGCGCCGGGCCCTCGAGTCTTCCGAGCGCGGCGACGAGCGCGCCGTAGTGCTCGGCGTTCCCGGGATCGAAGGTCCACGCGCGGCCCGCGACGGAGAGCGCCGGGCCGGAGCGCGCGACGATCGCCGACTCGCCGCGCCGCTCGAGCTCGCGCGCGAGCGACTCGGCGACGCCGCCGCCGTCGGCGAGCAGGAGCCACGTCCCCGCCGGCGCCGCCGGTGCGGCCGCGGCCGCGCGCGCGCGTGCGCGCCACTCGACCTCGTGCAGCAGCGACGCGTGCGTCGCCGTGCGGCTCTTCTGGTGGCGCTCGATGATCTTCGCCGCGAACTGCGCAAAGAGGTCGGACTCGGTGCGCGACCAGCCGGCGCCCGCCTCGACGAGGCGCGTGAGCGCGTGCGGGTCGCCGCTCTCGAGGCTCCGCACGACCTCGGAGGTGTCGGCGGCGGGCGCGGACGGCGGCTCGCCCCCCTTGCGGTAGCGCTTGCCTTCGAACGGATACGTCGGCGCGACGACGCGCCGCGCGTCGCGGCCTCGGAAGAAGCGCGTGAAGTCGAGCGTCGCGCCGCCGACGTAGAGCGACGCGACCGCCTGCAGCAGCTGCGGCCATTCCGGCTTGCCCTGGCGCAGGCTCGCGACCCAGGCCCGGCCCGTCGCGGGGATCGACTGCTGCGCGAGCCCGAGCAGCGTGCTGCCCGGCCCGACCTCGAGGAAGACCTTGTGGTTGCGCTCGAGCAGCCAGCGCAGCGAGTCGGCGAAGCGGACCGGCTCGCGCAGGTGACGGCACCAGTAGTCGGGGTCGGCCGCCTGCGCCGCGGTGAGCTCGCCCCCTGTGAGGTTCGAGAGGAGCGGGATCTTCGGCGCGCCGAAGCTCTGCGCCGCCGCGAGCGCGCGGAACTCCGCGAGGACCGGCTCCATGAGCGGCGAGTGGAAGGCGTGCGACACGGTGAGCCGCTTCGTCCGGAGGCCGCCCACCGTCGCGCGCTCGACCACGGTCGCGACGCCGCGCTCGCTGCCCGAGACGACGACGCTCGCCGGTCCGTTGACCGCCGCGATGCCGACCTCGGCCGCGAGGCCGGCAATCAACTCGACGGTCGCCTTCTCGTCGGCGAACACGGCTGCCATGGCGCCGGGCGTGCAGAGCTCGGCCATCAGGCGGCCGCGCGCCGCGACGAGGCGGCAGGCGTCCTCGAGACGCAGGACGCCGGAGAGGGTGGCGGCGACGAACTCGCCGACGCTGTGGCCGAGCATCACCGCCGGCTCGACGCCGAGCGAGCGCCACGTCTGCGCGAGCGCGTACTCGATCGCGAAGATGGCCGGCTGGGTGTTGCGCGTCTGCGCCAGCCGCTCGACGGCGCCGGCCGCCGGAGTCCCGGGCTGCGATCCGTAGTCGAGCAGCTCGAGCAGCGGCCGCTCGAGCAGCGGGTCGAGGTGGCGCGCGCACTCGTCGAGGGCGTCACGGAACGCCGGCACTTCCTGGTGCAGCTCGCGCCCCATGCCGGGGTACTGCGCGCCCTGGCCGGGGAAGAGGAAGACGACGTCGCGCCGCTTCTCGGTGAGCTCGCCGCGCTCGACGTCGGCGGTCGCCGCGCCGCGCGCGACGGCGGTCAGCCGCTCCGCGAAGGACGCGCGTTCCGTCCCGATCAGCGCGAGGCGGTGCTCGAAGTGGTCGCGGCCCACGCCCGCCGTGCAGCAGAGATCGGCGAGCGGCGCGTCGCCGGCGAGCGCCGTCGCCCAGCGTCCCGCCAGCTCCTGCAGCGCGGTGGGCGTGCGCGCGGAGAGGCAGAGCAGCTCGGCGCGCCCTGTCGCCTCCGCCGCGTCACGCGGCGCCGGCGCGGGCGGCTCCTGCAGGAGCGCGTGCGCGTTCGTGCCGCTCGCGCCGAACGAGCTGACGCCGGCGATGCGGGGCGTCGGCGCGTCGGCGGGCCACGGCGTGAGCTCGGTCGGGATCGCGAGG
Source organism: Planctomycetota bacterium (assembly GCA_035695985.1). GTDB lineage: Bacteria > Planctomycetota > B15-G4 > B15-G4 > SIAN01 > DASRRB01. Next base: position 11,561 of record DASRRB010000082.1, read on the forward strand.
TTGCCGTCGCGGAGCGAGAGGTTGGGGTTCACCTCGCGCAGGTGGAGGTGCGGCGGGATCGCGCCCTTCTGGACGACGAGCGCCGCCTTCATGAGTCCCGCGACGCCCGACGCCGATTCGAGGTGGCCGAAGTTGGTCTTGACCGAGCCGATGCGCAGCGGGCCGCGCGCGCGCTTCTTCGCCAGCGCTTCGCCGAGCGCCTCGACCTCGATGGGATCGCCGAGCGGCGTCCCGGTCCCGTGGCATTCGAGGTAGCCGACGTCGTCGGCCGTGAGCCCCGCGCGCGCGAGCGTCTCGCGGATCAGCGCCTGCTGCGCCATCCCGTTGGGGACGGTGAGCCCGCTGCTCGCGCCGTCCTGGTTGATCGCGCTGGCACGGATCAGTGCGACGATGGGATCGCCGTCGCGCAGCGCGTCGTCGAGGCGCTTCAGCACCACCACGCCGCACCCCTCGCCGCGCACGAAGCCGTCGGCCGCCGCGTCGAACGTCGCGCAGCGCCCCTCCGCCGAGACCATGCGCATCTTGCAGACCATGAGCGTGCCGTCGGGCGACAGGATCACGTTCACGCCGCCGGCGATCATGAGGTCCGCTTCGTGCGTGCGCAGGCTCTGGCAGGCGAGGTGGATGGCGACCAGCGACGACGAGCAGGCGCTGTCGAGCACGAGCGTCGGCCCGTGCAGCCCGAGCAGGTAGGCGATGCGGCCGGCCGCGAAGTTGAGGCAGTTGCCCGAGAGGTGGTAGGTGTCGATGTTCTGCGGGCCGCCGAGCCGGATCCCGTGGTCGTAGTCGGTGAGCGTCACCCCGAGGATCACGCCCGACTTCGTGCCGTGCAGGCGCGACGGCGCGATGGCGGCGCGCTCGAGCGCCGTCCAGGTCACCTCGAGCGCGAGGCGGTGCTGCGGGTCGAGGCTCACCGCCTCGCGCGGCGAGATGCGGAAGAAGCCGGCGTCGAAGCGCTCGACGTCGGGCAGCAGACCGGCGCGGCGCGTGTAGATCTTGGCCGACGTCTCGGGATCGGCGTCGGGGTCGTAGAGGTGGTCGAGTGCCATGCGGCTCGACGGGATCTCGACGACGCCGTCGACGCCGGTCCGCAGCATCTCCCAGTACCGGTCGGGGTCGGACGCGCCGCCCGGGAAGCGGCACGCCATCCCGACGATGGCGATCGGGCCATTACGCGCTTGCTCGAGATCGGCGACCTGCGCACGCAGCGCCCGGATCGCGAGGAGCGCCCGCTTCAGGCGGTCGCCGTCGGCAGCGCTGCTACTCTCTTCGATCAAGGTGCGCACGACCTCCGCGGTGTCATGGGACGAGCAGCGCCTAATCTACCCTCGGAGGGATTCGCCGAGGATCGGGCGGAGTCGCCGGACGGCCGTGGAAGAAGAAGATCGTTCCGCTTCGCGATCGCACGCGATGCAGGCGCTCGTGCTCCACCCCGACCTCGACCGGCTCGGCGGCATCGAGGGGTATTACCGGAAGATTCTCCCGCACTTCCGGATCCCGGTCGAATCGTTCGAGGTCGGCCGGCGCCACGACGAGCGCGGCGCGGGCCGGGTCGCCGGGCTGCTGCGGCCGCTGCGCGACTACCTGCGGCTGCGCCGCCGGCTCGCGCGCGACGACGTCCCGGTCGTCGTGCTCAATCCTTCACTGAAGCTCGACATGGTCCTTCGCGAAGGGCTGTTCCAGCGGCTCGCGAAGGCCCGCGGGCGGCGCACCGTCGTCTTCTGGCGCGGCTGGGAGCCGGAGCTCGCCCGCAAGATCGAACAGCGCGGGAAGTGGTGGTTCCGCTGGCTCTTCGGCCGCACGGATGCGTTCGTCGTGCTCGCGAACGAGTTCGGCGCGACGCTGCGGCGCCTCGGGATGCAGCAGCCGATCCACTCCGAGGTGACCGTCGTCGACGACGCCGCGCTCGAGGGCATCGACGTCGAGGCCTTGATCGACCGGCGGCTCGCGGGCCGGCCGCGCACGGTCCTCTTCCTCGCACGCCTGCTCCGGCCGAAGGGGATCCACGAGACGCTGCAGGCGATGGCGCTGCTGGAAGCGCCGGGGCGCCGCGACGGGAAGGTCCCGGTCCGCCTCCTCGTCGCCGGCGACGGGCCCGAGCTCGAGCCGGCGCGCGAGTACGTGCGCGAGCGCGGCCTCGCGAACGTCCACTTCGCCGGCCACGTGGGCGGCGCCGCCAAGTGGGAGCTGCTGCGCGACTCGAGCGTGCTGTGCCTGCCGACCCAGCACGGCGAGGGGCTGCCCAACTCGATCGTCGAGGCGATGGCCTTCGGGCTGCCGGTCGTCACGACCGCCGTCGGGGGCGTCGCCGACTTCTTCCGGGACGGCGTGCACGGCGCGACGGTCGCGGGCGCGGCGCCGGAGGCGATCGCGGCCGCACTCGAGCGGCTGCTCGACGACGACGCGCTGCAGCGGACGATCGCGCGCACCAACCACGACCTCGCGCGCGGCCGCTTCCTCGCCTCGCTGGCGGCGGCGCGGCTCGAGGCGATCTACCGCTCGGTCCAGAACAGCACGGTGTAGACCGCCTTCAGGAGCTCCCAGGTCGTGCGCACCGCCTTGAAGGCGAGGCGCGCGAGCGGGTTCTTCGGGCCGTAGCGGTCGATGATCGTCCACCAGGCGCGGATCCCCTTGCCGCGCTTGCGGCTCATCGACTCGTTGTGCGTCCGGAACGACACGGCCGGTCCGCCCGGCAGGTGGCGCACCCGTTTTCCGGCGACCACGAAGCGCAGGAAGAAGTCGACGTCGACCTTGATGCCGATCCGCGTGTCGTAGCTGCCGAGCGCGAGCGCGACGTCGCGGGCGTAGGTCATCCCCGAGTGCTTGAAGGGGACGCGCGGCCGCAGCAGCGTCGCGCGCAGCAGCGCCGCGTTGCTCGCGAACTCGGGGTAGCGCGACCCCGCGACCTTGCCGTCGGGCAGGAGCTGGTCGTGGTCGCAGTAGACGAGGTCGGTGTCGGGGTGCGCCACGAAGAGGGCGTCGACGCGCGCGAGGGCGTCGTCGCGCAGCACGTCGTCGCTGTCGAGGACGAGGATGCGGGCGTGCTTCGCGGCTGCGACGCCGTTCGCGCGCGCCGCACCGACGCCTTGGTTCGCCTGGTGGACCACGCGCAGGCGCGGGTCGGCGCGCGCCGCCTCGTCGAGCCAGCGCGCCGTCTCCGGTCCCGAGCCGTCGTCGACGACGAGCACCTCGAAGTCGGGCCAGCGCTGCGCGAGCGCGCTCGCGACCGCCTCCTTCAGGTACTCGAGCCGGTCGTGCGCGGCGAGCAGGATCGTGGTGCCGGTCACACGTCCCAGCTCGGGTAGACCTGCCGGAAGTCGCGGTCGGCGAGCTTCTGGATGAACGCGGCCGCCTCGGCGTTCTCGACCTTGTTGTGGCTGCGCTTCCAGTCGGGGAAGAAGCGCTCGAGGCCGAGCGCCTTCGCGTCGTCGCGCAGGAGCTCGTAGCGCAGCAGCCCCGGCGCCAGCCCGAGCTCCTTCAGGGCGAGGTACTCGCGCACGAAGCTGCCCCAGAACTCGACGTAGCGGCGCATGCTCGGCTCGGTGAACAGGCCGCCCCACTCCTCGACGAGGTCCTGGTGGCGCACGGGCTTGGCGAAGCTCGCGTAGGCCTGGATCGGGTTGCGGACCAGGAAGACGACGTTGCGGATCTTGTTGCGGCTGAAGAAGGAGAAGGCGGGCAGGTTGCTGAAGAGCGCGGTGTGGTCGGGGCGCTCCTCGACGTACTTCACGAAGTCGAGCACGTTGGCCTCGATCGGCCGCGTGCCGTCCATCACGAAGCCGTTGGCGCGGCGCGTGAACATGGTCCGCACCGGCAGCGTCGCCGGCTTCTCGAGGGAGTCGAGGTCGGCGGGCCGCAGCATCACGTCGGGCCGCTCGGCGACCTTCACGCCGAAGCCGCGCAGCGCGTGCACGACGAAGCTCGAACCGGAGCCGCCCGCCGACATGAAGATCTTGTCGATGGACGGGCGCTGGATGGCGCCGCGCACGCGGCGCGCGATCTTGGCGATCTTCTTCTTGATCTTCTGCACGAGGACGTTCCGTGAAGCTGGCCGTGAGGCCGGCCATGAGACCGGGTCGGGTCGGGGCGGCGGAACCTTATCGGCGCCGCGTTGCAGCGAGAAGGGCTCGCGCGCCCGTGCGCGAGCACGCGCCCGCCGCGCTTCGCGAAGCTTTTTCGCGCCGCTCGCCGCGCGCGTGCGCGGCCGGCCGCGGGCCCCTGTTCGCCGCCCGATCGGACGTTAGCGTGTCGCGTCCTGCGATGGCCCCCTCCGCGAACCTCCCGCCCGCGCTGCGCTTCTGCACGCGCGGCCTCTGGCTGATCGAGAACGCGCTGCCGCCGCTGCGCCGCGCCTCCGCCGGCCTGCGCGCGCTGCCCGACAGCCTGATCATCGGGGCGCAGCGCTGCGGGACGAGCAGCGTGGTGCGCCACCTGGCGCGCCACCCTGGCGTGATGAAGTCGCTCGGCCGCGGCGAGATCCACTTCTTCGACCGCGAGCCGATCTGGCGGCGCGGCGTCTCCTGGTACCGCTCGCGCTTCCCGCTGCGCGCCGTCGTCGACCTGGTCGGGAGGCGGCTCGGCTACGCGCCGCGCACGCTCGAGAAGACGCCCGCCTACCTGTTCCGGCCGATCGCGACGAAGCGGATGCACGAGCTCCTGCCCGACGCGCGCCTGATCGTCCTGCTGCGCAACCCGGTCGAGCGGACGTACTCGAACTACCACCACGCGCAGCGCGAGGACGGCATCGACCTCACCTTCGAGCAGGTGGTCGAGCTCGGCATGCGGGCGGTCGAGAAGGACGGCGTCGACGCGGTCGCGACCGCCTCGGGCCCGGCCACGATCGTGGCGCGCAGCGTCTACCACGACCAGCTCGCGCGCCTGTTCACGATGTACCCGCGCGAGCGCGTCCACGTCGAGCGCAGCGAGAGCTACTTCGCCGACGCCGACGCGTCGATGGCGCGGCTGCTCGCGTTCCTCGGCCTCCCGGTGCTGCACCTCTCGGTCAAGCCGGTGCGGCCGCCGCCGTACGCGAAGCTGCCCGACCCGCTGCGCCGCCGGCTCGAGGAGTTCTTCCGGCCGCACAACCGGCGCCTCGAGGAGCTGCTGGGCCGCTCGATGCAGTGGGACGGCGCGGAAGGGAAGGCGTGAGCGGCGTCTTCATCGCGTCGCTCGGCCACAGCGGCTCGACGCTCCTCGACCTGATGCTCGGCTCCCATCCGCGGCTGGTGAGCCTCGGCGAGGTGCACGCGACGATCGCGCGCGCGGGCGAGCCGCAGAACCCCTGCACCTGCGGGAAGACGGCCGAGGGCTGCCCGATCTGGGGTCCGGCCCTGGAAGAGAAGCGGCGCGCCCCCGACCGCCCCTACGGGGAGCTCTACGCGCTCGTGCTGCGACGCGTGCGCGAGGTCTGCGGCGAGGGCGTCGCGCCGGTCGACTCGTCCAAGCACGTCCCCGCGCTCGCTGCGCTGCCGGCCGAGGCGCGCCGCGCGCTGCGCGTCGTCTTCCTGGTGAAGGACGTGCGCAGCTTCGTCGCCTCGGCGGTCGACCGCACGCTGCCGTGGACGCAACGCCACCGCAACACGACGCCCTGGAACGTGGCGCGCTGGCGCAGCGGCAACCGCCGCTTCGAAGAGTATTTCGCGCGCGAGGGGATCGCGGCGTTCACGCTCGGGTACGAGGAGCTCTGCTTCAAGCCGGCCGCGGTGGTGCCGAAGCTCTGCGAGTTCCTGGGCGTGCCGTTCGACCCCGCCGTGCTCGCGCCCCGCGGCGAGCGCGCCCACATCCTGCGCGGCAATCGCATGCGCTTCGACCCGGAGCGGAGAGCGGCGGTGAGCTACGACGCGCGCTGGATGATGGGCGCCCGGACGCTGTGGGCGGCGCCGTGGTACCTGCCCGTCATGGGGCTCAACCGGCGGCTGGTCTACTCCAACCTCGAGCGGCCGCCGTCCGGGCGGGAGCTCACGCCGCCGCGAAGCGACGGCTGAAGTCGAGCAGCGTCGCGCCGCGCACCCCGCGCGCGGAGAGCTTCGTCAGCAGCGCCCCGACGTCGCGATGGAGCGCGTCGACCGCCGCCTCGTCCTTTCGGTACGGGCTGCAGCCCGGCATCAGCTCGCTCGAGTGGAGGATCATCTCGAGCAGCGGCGCCCCGGCGGCGCGCGCCGAGTCGCAGACCGCCTCGAGGTCGGCGAGCGAGTACTTCGGGTAGGGCCGGAGCCACGTGCGCGCGAAGCCGGTCTTGCGGGCGACCCGCGCGACGAAGCCGTCGTGGGAGAAGCGCGACCAGGCGCGCGTGAGGCGGTGGTCGCCGCGCAGCGGCGCGCGCGTGTGGACGAGGGTGACCGGGACCTCGAGCAGGCCCGAGGCGGGGCCGGCGCGCGTGACGTCGTCGGCGGCCGGCCAGTAGGGATGCTGCGGCGCGCCGACGAAGTCGGGCCCGCCCGCGCCGCCCCGTTTCCCGAGCGCGCCGCGCCAGCTCACGCCGGGCGTCACCGAGCAGTCGACCTCGTACCCGAGCTCGCGCAGCAGCGCGGCCCCGGTCGCGTCGAATCCGTAGCGGCCGGCGCGGTACGAGCGGGGCCGCACGCCGAGGCTCTCCTCGATCGCGCCGGTGAGCTGCGCGAGCATCTCGCGCTGCACGTCACGCGGGTACTCGAGCGGATAGGGCCGGAAGAAGGCGCCGTCGGGCTCGGGCCGCGGCGCGTTGGGCGGCGTGTTCCACGGATGGAGGTGGGCGCCGACTTCGCAGGCGCCCCGATCGAGCGGAGCGCGGAAGGTCTGCGGCGCGAGCGGCGACGTCGCCGCGCCGTGCGTCAGGAGCCAGGTGACCGGGAAGCCGCGCGACTCGCAGAGCTCCTGGAAGCGCGGGACGAAGCGCAGGTTCTCGCAGGTCGTGCTCGGCCGCGGCGACCACTCGTCGTCCTCTTCGGTGTCGACCGTGATCACGAGGTCCAAGGGACGCGGCGCTCCTTCAGGCGGGCTTGGGCTTCCCGACGAACTTCTTCGCCAGTTTGCCGCCGAGTTTCCTCAGGATGAACTTCTCGTCCTCGGTCAGGCCGAACAGGACGCAGAGGCCGCCGTAGAGCGCGGTGAAGACGACGCCGGTCAGGACGACGAGCGTCATGTGCCGGTGGACGACCGGGATCTGCTGGAGCGCGAAGCAGGCGGCGAAGGCGATCCCCGCCGCGGCCACCCCCTTCGCCATGTCGCGCGTGAACGGCTGGAACCCGAAGATGAAGCGCGTCTCGACCAGGATCAGCCCGGCCCACGCGGCCCAGCCGATGGCGCGCGCGGCCGCGGCGCCTTCGATGCCGAGGTGCTGCGTGAGCGGCCACGAGATCCCGACGCAGACGGCCGACAGGAACAGCTGGTTCAGGAAGACGAGCCAGCTGCGGCCCGACATGTAGACGGCGTAGCCGCCGAGCTGCGCGAAGCAGTTGCTGACGAGCATCGTCGAGAGGATCACGAGCGCGGTCGAGCCGACCGTGAAGTCGGCTCCGAACGACCGCATCACCGGCTGCGCGAGCAGGATCGTCCCCCCCACCGCGAGCAGCGCGATGCGGATCCCGCAGCTCGCGGTCGCGCGGAACATCGTCCGCAGCCGCTCCATCTCGCGCTTGGCGTAGAACTCGGCGCAGAGCGGGACGAAGAGCGCGCTCAGCGCCGAGACGGGGATCTTCAGGATCGTGAAGACGCGCATCGCCTGGCCGTAGACGCCGACCGACGACTCGTCCATGAACTTGCCGACGATGATGATGTCGGCGCTGTTGTTCACCCAGTCGAGCAGCGAGAGCAGGATCAGCGGCAGCGAGAAGAGCGCGATGCGGCGCCACTCGGAGTAGTCGGGGACGACGCTTCTCTGCATCCAGTCGACGCGGTTCTTCACGTGCCAGCCGGCGTAGAAGAGACCGACGAAGAACGAGCCGAGCAGTGCGAAGACGAGCCCGAAGAGCTTCAGCCCGAACAGGGCGAGGATCGCGAAGAGGATCAGCCGCACGCCCGGCACGATCACGTTCTGCGTCGCGAGCGACTTCTTCACCTGGCGCGTGCCCTGCAACGCCGCGCTCAGCACGCCGCCGAGCACGCTCAGCGGGACCGCGAGCGCGAACCACTGGATGGTCGTGACCAGCTGCTCGGGCTGGTTCTTGAACTCCTCGCGCGCGAGCCACGGCGCGAGGTAGTAGACGATCAGGGCCGAGACGACGCTGAGCCCGGTCGCGAAGAAGAAGCTCAGGTTGAAGGCGCCGCGCGCCTTGCCGAGATCGCCGGTGCTGCGGTGCTTGGCGACGAAGTGGACGACCGCGTCGTCCTGGCCCGACAGCGAGAAGAGCGACCCGACCTTCGCGATGCGGTTGCTCAGGTGGAACAGGCCGAGCAGGTTGGCGTGCAGGACGTGGGCGGTGAGGTACGTCGTGACCCCCCGGATCACCACCTGGACCAGGCCGCTCCCCATCCCGAACCCGGCCTTGGAGAGGACCTCCTGCGAGTCCTTGGGGCCGCCGTCGGCGGGCGGCGGCGCGGCGGCGGTGGGCGCCGGCGGCGGCGCCACGGTGTCGGCAGGATCGCTCATGGTGCGCGGCCCCGGGGGTCACGCCCCGAGCAGGGCGGTCAGGCGGTGCTTCGGGCGCTTCGGGATGGTGCCGAGCACCGGCGTCGCGAGCGCGCGCTCGACCTCGTCGGGCGTCTTGAACGACTGGTCGAGGACGTCGGCCACGATGACCACGCTGAACGCGACGACGAGGCCGGTCAGGAGCGCGACGATGACGCAGAGGACGAACGGCGGCGGGAAGAACGGCCGGTTGGGCGCGACGCCGTGGTTCGCGACCAGGACGTCGATGTTGCCCGTGCCGCCCATCACCTTGTCGAACGTGTTCTGCTTCTGGCGGCGCGACACGACCTTGTAGTGGTCGCGCAGCAGGTCGAGGTCGACGGCGAGGCGGTCGTTGATGCCGGACTTCGAGACCAGCAGCGCGAGCCGGTCCCGGATGTCGGTCAGGAGCTTCTCGTGCTCGGCGAGCCCGGCCGCGAGCTGGTCGACCACGACCTTCTTGCCGAGCACGACGCTCTGCACGATCGCGAGGACCTTCGCGTCGAGCTCCTTCTGCAGCGTCTCGAGGCTCTGCCGCATGCGCACCACCGAGTCGGTCGTCTCCTGGTTGTGCTGCAGGAGGGCGGCGAGCGCGATCAGGTCGTTCGAGATCTGCGTCTCGAGGCTCTGGCAG
>DASRRB010000083.1:0-12212 GCA_035695985.1 Planctomycetota bacterium
GGAGACGCGCGAGCAGACCGAGGAGGCGCTGAAGCAGGTCGAGAAGCAGTACGAGAACTCGATCATCCCGCTGGCGCAGGCGGTCCGCCTCTACGGCTTCAACAGCGTCTGGCACTACAAGCCCTTCTTCGCCAGGAAGCACGCCTACAAGGTGCTGCTCACGAAGTCGACGTCGGAGGAGAACCTGCGCGCCCACTTCGACGACGACGGCCGCCTCTTCTTCGAGAGCGGGACGGTGCTGACGCAGGCGCTGTTCGTGCCGGGGACGGAGCGCGCGTCCTCGAGGGCGGGCATGGACGCGCTCTTCGCGGAGATGGCGGGGGGCAAGCCATTCGTCGCGATCTCGCGCGACCCGGCGCGGAACAAGTTCCCCGACGGCAAGGAGGTCAAGCAGGGCAACATCCCGGCGTCGGTGCGGACCAAGCTGCGCATGGCGCTCGGAGAGAACGAGTACGTCGCGTGGCTCACCGGCTACTCGGCGGCGGACGAGGCGTTCTACGTGGCGAAGGAGGACTCGGTGGTCGGGCCGGTGTGGCGCGACTACTCGCCGAGCCTCACCGGGTGGCTCGCGCTCCACGTCGACCGCTACTTCACGACCGGCCAGCGCCCGGAATTCGAGAAGGCGCGCGACAACGTGCTCGAGGACCTCGTCGACCTGACGTTCCCGCGCTGGGTCAACGAGGCGGTGGCGAAGCTCGACATCCAGCTCCCGAAGCGAGGCTGAGCCGCGCGGTGACATGATCCAGGAGTCGGGCGTTCGAAGAGGAGGATCTCCCATGCCGATCGATCGTGCAGCGCAGGCTCGTGGCCTCGGGCAGAGCCTCTGGTACGACAACATCTCGCGCGGGCTGATCGCCTCGGGCGCGATCCGGAAGCTGGTCGACGACGGCGTCATCACCGGCATCACCACCAACCCGACGATCTTCCAGAAGGCGATCGAGTCGGGCGCCGAGTACGACGACGCGATCCGCGCGCTCGTCTCGCAGGGCAAGGACGTCGGCGCGATCTACGACCGCCTCTCGATCGACGACGTCGCCGCGGCCGCCGACGTGCTGAAGTCCGTGTGGGAGCGCACCCAGGGCAAGGACGGCTACGTCTCGCTCGAGGTCCTCCCCAAGTACGCCCACGACGTCGACGGCACGGTCGCGGACGGCAAGCGCCTCTGGAAGGAGCTGCGCCGCCCCAACACGATGATCAAGGTGCCCGGCACGAAGGAGGGCGTGCAGGCCTTCCGCCGGCTCACCGAGGACGGCGTGAACGTGAACGTCACGCTCCTCTTCTCGGTCGAGCAGTACGAGGCGATCGCGGACGCCTACGTCGCGGCGATCACGACGCGGTTGAAGAAGGGGCTGCCGGTCCACGCGATCGCCTCGGTCGCGAGCTTCTTCGTGAGCCGCGTCGACAACTCCGTCGACGCCGCGCTCGAGGCGAAGGCGAAGGAGGCGGGCGCCGCCGGCGCCGAGCTCCTGAAGCTGCGCGGCAAGGCGGGCGTCGCCAACTGCAAGGCCGCCTACGCGCGCTTCCGCGAGCTCTTCGGCGCCCCGTTCGAGGAGTGCCGCGCCAAGGGCGCGAAGCCGCAGCGGATGCTGTGGGCCTCGACCAGCACGAAGAACCCGAGCTACCCCGACCTGCTCTACGTCGAGAACCTCTTCGGCCCCGACACCGTGAACACGCTGCCGCCGGCGACGCTCGAGGCCTACCTGCAGCACGGCAACGCGCGCACCGCGACGGTCCTCGAGAAGCAGGGCGAGGCGCTCGAGGTCCTCAAAGCGCTCGACCACGCCGACGTCGACCTGCGCGCCATCTGTGAAAAGCTCCAGGTGGACGGCGTCGCGTCCTTCGCGAAGAGCATCGACGGGGTCTTCGCGGCGCTGAAGAAGAAGGTGCCGCAAAACGCTTGAGGCGCAGCGCGCGCGCGCGGCCTCTTCGCACGGTCCTCGCACGACGTCCGACGTCATTGCTGTGCCGCGGACGCCGCACCGCGCCGGCAGGATCGAAGCGGTGGAGGTGCCTTCGGGGTCGAGCGCGCCATACCGGTCGATGTCGTGACGTCGGTTCGGACGGGAACACCGAACCGATCGCTTGGACCCTTCGAGACTCGTGACCTCCGAGACTCGTGGTTATCGAGCCTCGTTCGACCGCCCGACCCGCGAACGAGCTCTACGGCCCCCTGATCCGCCACGGTGTTGCTGCATTCCCCCGCTCTCGCCGACGCCCTCATCGCCGTCGAACCGCGAGCGTGCCCGCGGCCTCTACACCCCCGGTTCTCGACGTCCGCTCGTCACTCCGCGCCCGCGCCTTCCCGTCCGCGCTCCCGGTCAGTTCTTCGCGAGCTTCGCGTCCTCATGGACGCGCGAGCGGCGCCAGCCGCTAGCGCGCGGCCTGGCTGAACTCCGGGATCCAGCAGCAGACCAGGTGGCGGTCGCCGTAGACGGAGTCGATGCGGGAGACGGGCGGCCAGTACTTGTGCTCGCGCGTCCAGGGAGCGGGGAAAGCGGCCTGCTCGCGCGAGTAGGGGTGCGTCCACTCCTTGGCCGTGACGGTGGCTGCGGTGTGCGGCGCGTTCTTCAGCGGGTTGTCCTTGCGGTCGAGCTTCCCCGACTCGATCGCGCGGATCTCCTCGCGGATCGCGATGAGCGCGTCGCACAGCCGGTCGAGCTCCGCGAGCGACTCGCTCTCCGTCGGCTCGATCATGAGCGTGCCGGCGACCGGGAAGGAGAGCGTCGGCGCGTGGAAGCCGTAGTCCATCAGGCGCTTGGCGACGTCCTCGGCCTCGACGCCCGAGCTCTTCGAGAGCGGCCGCAGGTCGACGATGCACTCGTGCGCGACGCGGCCGTTCTTGCCGCGGAAGAGCACCGGGTAGTGGGGGTCGAGGCGGTGCGCGACGTAGTTGGCGGCGAGGATCGCGACCTGCGTCGCGAGCGCGAGCCCGTCGGGGCCCATCATCGCGATGTAGGCGTAGGGGATCGGGAGGATGCCGGCGCTGCCGTAGGCCGCCGCGGAGACGGCGCCGACTCCCTGCTTGGGAGCGGTGCCGGGGAAGGCGAAGGGGTGGCCCGGCAGGAACGGCGCGAGGTGCGCCGCGACGCAGATCGGACCCATGCCGGGGCCGCCGCCGCCGTGCGGGATGCAGAAGGTCTTGTGCAGGTTCAGGTGGCAGACGTCGGCGCCGATGTCGCCGGGGCGGCAGAGCCCGACCATCGCGTTCATGTTCGCGCCGTCGAGGTAGACCTGCCCGCCGTGGCGGTGGACGGTCGCGCAGACCTCCTTGATCCCCTCCTCGAAGACGCCGTGCGTCGACGGGTAGGTGACCATCAGCGCGCCGAGCCGCTCGCCGTGCTCCTGCGCCTTCGCCTTCAGGTCGCCGAGGTCGATGTTGCCGTCGTCGTCGCACGCGACCGCCACCACCTCGAAGCCGGCCATGACCGCGCTCGCGGGGTTCGTCCCGTGCGCGGACACCGGAATGAGGCAGACGTTGCGGTGGCCCTGGCCGCGCCGCGCCTGGTACTCGCGGATCACGAGCAGGCCGGCGTACTCGCCCTGCGAGCCGGCGTTGGGCTGCAGCGACGTGGCGGCGAAGCCGGTGATCTCGGCCAGCCACTTCTCGAGGCGCGCGAAGAGCTTCGCGTAGCCCGCCTGCTGGTCGGCCGGAGCGAACGGGTGGATGCCGGCGAAGCCGGGCAGGCTGATCGGCGCCATCTCCGCGGTGGCGTTGAGCTTCATCGTGCACGAGCCGAGCGGGATCATCGACGTCGTGAGCGACAGGTCCTTCGTCTCGAGACGCTTCATGAAGCGCAGCAGCTCGTGCTCGGTGCGGTGGCGCGCGAAGACGGGGCTCGTCATGAACGGCGTCGTGCGGGCGAGCGCGGCGGGGAACGCCGCGTCGACCGTGCGCGCGACCGCGTCGGGGTCGAAGCCGGCCGCCTTCCCGCCGAAGCACTCGAAGATCGCGACGAGGTCGGCCGCGCCGGCCGTCTCGTCGAGCGCGACGCCGACGTCGCCGTTCGCGTAGCGGCGCAGGTTGAGGCGCCGCTCGAGCGCGAGCGCGTGCACCGCGTCGGCGCCGCCGCGGCCGGGCGTGACGCGCAGCGTGTCGAAGACGACCGGCGCGGCGCAGCGGCAGCCGATCCCCTCGAGCGCCTTCGCGAGCGTGACCGCCGCGAGGTGGACGCGCCGCGCGATCTTCGTCAGCCCCTCCGGCCCGTGGTAGATCGCGTACATCGCGGCCGTGACCGACAGCAGCACCTGCGCCGTGCAGATGTTGCTGGTGGCGCGGTCGCGCCGGATGTGCTGCTCGCGCGTCTGCAGCGCGAGCCGCAGCGCCGGCGCGCCGGCCGCGTCCTTCGACATCCCGACCAGGCGGCCGGGCAGCTTGCGCGCGAAGGCGTTGCGCGTCGCCATGAACGCGGCGTGCGGGCCGCCGCCGAAGAGCGGCACGCCGAAGCGCTGGCTGTTGCCGACGACGACGTCGGCGCCGAACTTCCCGGGCGATTCGAGCAGCGTGAGCGCGAGCAGGTCGCTCGCGACCACGACGCGCGCGCCGGCGGCGTGCGCCCGCTCGATCAGCGCCGTCGGGTCCTCGACCGCGCCGTCGGTCGCCGGGTACTGGATCAGCGCCCCGAACGTCTCCGGACCGAACTGGAACGCCGCCGCGTCGCCGACCACGACCTCGATCCCGAGCGGCAGCGCGCGCGTCTTCACCACCTCGATCGTCTGCGGATGGCAGCGGTCGGAGACGAGGAACGTCGCGCCGCTCGCCTGGCCCTCGAAGCTGCGCTTGCAGAGCGTCATCGCCTCCGCGGCGGCGGTGCCCTCGTCGAGCAGTGAGCTGTTCGCGATCTCCATCCCGGTGAGGTCGCAGACGAGCGTCTGGAAGTGGAGCAGCGCCTCGAGGCGCCCCTGCGAGATCTCCGCCTGGTAGGGGGTGTACTGCGTGTACCAGCCGGGATTCTCGAGGATGTTGCGCTGGACCACCGGCGGGGTGACGGTGTCGTGGTAGCCGAGCCCGATCCACGAGCGGAAGCGCCGGTTCTCCGCCGCGAACGCGCCGAGCTCCTCGATCGCCTCGCGCTCGCTCAGCGCGGGTGGCAGCTCGAGCGCCCTCCCGAAGCGGATCGCAGCGGGCACGGTCGCGGCGATCAGCTCCTCGAGCGACTTCATGCCGAGCAGCGCGAGCATCCGCTCGCGCTCGGCGGCGGAGGGTCCGAGGTGGCGGTCGGCGAAGCGGTCGGAGGTGGCGAACGGCGAGGAGCGCGGATCGGAGTGCATCGAAGTCCCTGTTGCCGGAGCCATCATCAAGACTCGGACTCGCACTTCTTCTCGTAGGCGTCGGCGTCGAGGAGCGCGCCGAGCTCGGCGTCGGCGACGTTCTTCAGCTTGATCATCCAGCCGGCGTTCCACGGGTCGGCGGAGAGGCTCTCCACCTTCTCCGCGAGCGCCGTGTTGACCGCGGCGACCTCGCCGCCGACCGGCGTGAAGAGCTCGGAGACGGCCTTCACCGACTCGATCTCGCCGAAGCGGTCGCCCTTCTTCAGCTTGGCGCCGACGGCGGGCAGCGAGAGGAAGGTGAGGTCGGAGAGGTGCTCGACGGCGAAGGCCGTGATGCCGACCAGGACGAAGGCGCCGTCCTTCTTCGCCCATTCGTGCGATGCGAGGTAGCGGCGGTCGCGCGGGACCATGGCGTCTGCAGCTCTCCGTGGAGGAGGGCGGCGGCACGAGCGGGCGATGCGCCCCCCGTCCACGGCCCCGGATGGATGCGAAAGGGGCGGGGATTCTATGCCGCGGGACGCCGCGGCGTCAGCGCGGGCCGGTGAGCTCGCGCGCGAGCTCGTCCCAGTCGACGCCTTCGAGGGCCTCGGCGCCGATCGGGGGCAGGCCGGCGAAGCGCTGCACCTCGTCGCGATCGGTGAAGTCGCCCAGCGGCGAAGCGCCGTCGAGGGGGTCGCCGCCGGCCCCGGCCCGCTCCTCGAGCCCGTCTCCGAACGTGCCGGCCGGACGGCGGGCCGAGCGGCGCGGGTCGCGGGCGCCGGACATGGCCTCGCACGACGGCACGGGCGGGACGGCGCGGCGGAACAGCCGCGCGATCCGTTCGATGAGGCGGCGCCAGCGGGCGAGCGGTCGCATGCCGGAGTCCTGCGTTCCCGGGAGCGGGGCGCAACGTATCCCCGCCGATTCGGGCTGACAAGACGGGCAGTGGAAGCGTTTTCCCACCGTAGCGAGGCGCCGTGCACGGCCGATGACGGATCGACGGACTGCGCCGGCCATCCGCCGGCGCTCCTTCGGCGGGTGGGCACATGGCGCTGACCGGCGATCTCGGCTCGATCGACCTCGCGAACGTCTTCCAGATGCTCCAGCTGTCCCAGAAGTCGGGGACGCTCGAGATCCGTTCGCGCGGCGCGCGGACCGAGGTCTACCTCGACGGCGAGTCGATCCTCTACCCCTTCGACCGCGACGCGTTCCCGGCGAAGGTGCTGCGGCTGCTCATGCGCGCGGGGCGCATCTCCGACGACGCGCTCGCGAAGGCGCGCGCCAGCACGCCGGTGAAGAAGCGCGACGTGCTGGCCGTGCTGATCTCGATGACCGTGGTCACCGAGGACGTGGTCGCGAACGCCTTCCGCGAGCAGATGGAGGAGGAGGTCTACGAGCTCTTCGCCGATCGCGACGCCACCTTCGAGTTCCGGGAGAACGAGGAGCCGCGCGGCCACGGGAAGGTGATCGACGCGCGCTACCGCCTGTCCGGCGCCGGCCTGCTGATGGAGGCGGCGCGCCGCCTCGACGAGTGGGGCTACATCCGGGAGAAGGTCTCCTCCGACCTCTGCGTCTTCGAGGTCGCCGGCAAGATCGAGCAGGTGCCCGACGAGGAGCGCGACGGCGCGCTCGTCGACGTCTTCGCCAACCTCGACGGCATCCGGCCGGTGCGCGCGCTGGTCGAGAAGACCGGGCTGACGCGCTTCACGGTGTGCAAGCGCCTGGCGCAGATGGCCAACATGCGCATCATCTACGAGGTCCCCCTCGAGGTGATCACGGAGCGGGCGCGCTCCTGCCTGCGCGACCAGCGGGCGATGGAGGGGCTCGCGCTCCTCGAGCGCGCCTTCGAGCTCGGCGCCGCCGAGCCGCGCGTGCACGAGATGGCCGCGCTGGCCTACCAGGCGCTGAACCGCGTCGGCGACGCCTGCCGCCACCACAGCATGGTCGCGGAGGCGCTCGAGCGCGCCGGCGACCGGCGCGGCGCGGCCGAGGTCCACCTGCGCGTGCGCGACCTGATGCCGACCGACGTGCGCTCGCGCGAGCGGCTGGTCCGCCACTGGCTCGACGAGCCCGACTTCTTCGCGTCGACCAAGTACGACCCGGAGAAGGAGTCGATCGAGCTGGTGCAGATCCTGCGCGAGCTCGGCCGCGAGGCCGACGCGTGCAAGGTGCTGGTCGAGGTGCAGGCGCACTTCCCCAACGACGCGCGCCTCACGTGGAAGCTCGCCGACCTCGCGGTCGACGCGGGCGAGCCCAAGTCGGCCGTCTCGATGCTGATGTCGTGCGCCGACGAGATGCTGTCGCAGCGGCAGCACTCGACGGCGCTGCGCCTCTACCGGCGCGTGCGCAGCATCGACCCGCAGCACGAGGGGCTCGACCTGCGCATCGACTCGTGCGAACGCGCCGCGCGCCCGGTGCGCGTCGTGCGCGGCGGGACGGTGCGCCTCGTCGTCGCGTCGGTCGTGCTGATCGGCGCCGCCTTCGCGTTCTTCACCCACAACAGCGAGGCGTTCGCGAAGCTGGCCGAGATCGACACCGAGGAGCTCGTCCTCGCCGGCGACTTCCCGGCCGCGATCGGGACGCTCGACGCCTTCCGCAACGAGCACCCCGTCACCGCCGCCGCCCTCGTGGCCGAGGAGCGCATCCGCGAGCTCGAGGCGCGGCGTTCCGCCTTCGAGCAGGAGCAGGCGCGCTTCGGCGACCTGCTCAAGGGGGAGTCGGAGCGGCGCCAGCGCTCGGCCGAGCGCCACTACACCGAGGCGATGCAGCGTCTCGGCGTGAAGGAGCTGACCGGCGCGCTCGACGGCTTCCGCCAGGCGGTCGAGCTCGCCAACGACGCGCGCTGGCTCGAGGTGAACAAGCCGGGGCAGAAGGCCGCCGAGATCGAGGGCTACCTGCACGCGGCGCAGACGACCTTCCAGGAGTTCGAGGCGGCGCGCACGAAGTCGGAGTGGGCGCGCGCCCACGACCTGGCCGTGACGCTGCTGCGCGACCATCCCGACGCCCCCGAGGCGCGCAAGCTGCAGATCCCGGTCAAGGTCACCGCCGACCCGGCGGACGCCGACATCGAGGTCGACGGCGTGGCCGCGCCCTTCAAGAGCCCGGCGATCGTCATGCTCCCGGTCGGCCGCGTCGCGACCGTCCGCGCCCGACGCGCCGGCTCGGCGACGCAGGAGGTGAGGGTCGCGCCCGACTCCACCTTCGAGGTGACGCTCCACCTCGACCGCGCCCCCGACACGGTGGCCGAGCTCAAGGCGCTGCCGCTCTTCCCGCCGGCGCTGCTCGACCGCCGCGCCTTCTTCGCCTGCGCCAACGGGCGGCTCGTCGCCATCGACGTCGACACGCTGGCCGAGGCGTGGGGGCGCCCGCTGCCCGAGCTCGAGGACTTCGCCGGACCGGTCGAGATCGACGAGCAGGGGCTCAAGGTGTCGACCCGCTCGCAAAAGGTGATCTGGTTCCAGCCGGAGAACGGCGACGAGGTCGCGCGGCAGCGCGACGTCGACGCGCCGCCCCGGACGGCTCCGTCGCTCTCGGTGGAGCTCGGCGAGCGCTGGACGCTCGACGGCGAGCCCGACGGACGGATCGAGCTCAAGGACGCGGTCGGGGACGTCCGGGCGACCTGGCGCTGCCCGGGCGCCCTGAAGTGGGGCGTGGCCGTCCCCGGGGGCGGCGCCCTGTTCGGCGGCGGGAAGCTCCTGGTGCGCGTGATCCCCCCGAAATTCGCGGGCAAGTAACGGGGCCCTCCCGGCCGATGAACCAATCGCAATGGTCGCGGGCGCGGAGCATTCCGTCCGCCCCGCTTGCGAGGACCGACAACGCCGTGGGATTCCTGGCTCGTTCGCGGGACCGACTGCTCCTGCCCCTCAAGGCGGGCAAGTGGAAGCACACGCCCGCTCCGTCTTCGCTGAACGAGCTGGTGCAGGCGCTGCTGCGGCTCGGCGACGTCGAGCAGGCGTGGGAGGTCGTCAAGGACGGCTTCGCGAAGTTCAAGGACAACGACCTCGTCCGCGAGCTGCACCGGATCGTCGCGCGCGCCCACGCCGAGCTCGGCCTGAAGAGCGCGCAGAAGGAAGTGAAGGAGAAGCCGAGCGCGACCGCGTTCCTGCGCCTCGCGCGCTGCGCGGTGCTCCTGCGCGACCTCGACCAGGCGTTCCACGCCCTCGACGAGTGCATCCGCCGCTACCCGACCTCGGCGCACGGCTACGCCGCGCTCGCCGAGCTGATCGAGCAGCGCTGGCTGCGCGACCTCGCCGCCGCCGACGGGCGCCTCATCATCAACTACCTGCGCAAGGCGTGGCGGCTCGACGGCTCCGACGCCTCGCGCCCGCTGCGCCTCGCGGCCTTCCTGGCGCGCATCGGCGCGCAGCGCAGCGCCCTCGACACGATCGAGGAGGTGCTGCAGCTCGACGAGCGCCACGCCGACGCGCTGGCGCTGCGCGAGAGCCTGACCAAGATCATCGACGCCGAGGTCGCGGCGGGGCGCCTCAACCCCGACCTGAACGACGACACCGACTCGCTCCTGCGCCAGATCGAGGAGCAGGGCCGCGTCGTCACCGACCCCAACGACACCGCCCGCATCGCGCGCGAGACCGAGAAGCTGCGCGCCTGGCTGCCGATCCTGCGCAAGAAGACCGGCTGCGACCACGCCTTCGTGCTCGAGCCGAAGGGGGGCTGCTTCGACGAGAAGGGCCAGGTCGCGAGCAACCCGCTGACGGGGCTCGCGGCCAACCTCGCTCGCTCGGCGCAGATCACCGCGCGGCGGGCCGACCTCGGCGCCGTGATCGAGATCGCGCTCGAGACCGCGGGCGGCGCGCTCCTGCTGCAGCGCGCGCAGCGCTGCGCGATCGGCCTGCTCGTCGACGACCCGTCGCTCGCGCCCGCGTGCCACGAGGCGCTCGTCGCGCTGGTCGAGGGCCGACTCACCACGCCGACGGCGGCGAAGTAGGACCCCGATGAAGGACATCCTCCAGAAGCTCGAAGGGGTCCCGGGGGTGCGTGGCGCCCTCGTCATGACCCTCGACGGCGTGATCATCGCGTCGATCCCCGACGAGGCGGATCACGCGGCGGTCGCCGCCTTCCTGTCGGCGGTGCTGGTCTCGATCGAGAAGAGCGCGGAGCAGCTGAACCTCGTGCCGCTGCAGCGGATGACGCTGACCACGTCGAACGGCCGCCTGCTCCTGCTCCCGGTCGGCGATCTCGCCCTCGCGGTGATCGCCGACGCCCAGACCGAACTGTCGGCCGTCCTCGCGCAGGTCACGGCGATGACGAGGCGTCTGCTCCGGCAGAGCAAGATCGACGTGACGCTGTGACGATGAACGAAGCAACTCCAACGTGCCGGGTGCTCCGCCCGGCGCCCAGGCCAGGAAGGTGACGAGCGATGGTGCAGATCAACTTCGCCCGCAAGGAAATCAACTGCAAGATCGTCTACTACGGGCCGGGCCTGTCCGGCAAGACGACGAGCCTCGAGGTCGTGCACCAGCGCACGCCGCAGGGGCACAAGGGCGAGCTCACGTCGATCTCGACCGACGGTGATCGCACGCTCTTCTTCGACTTCATGCCGCTCGACCTCGGCACGATCGCCGGGATGAAGGTGAAGTTCCACCTCTACACGGTGCCCGGCCAGGTCTACTACAACTCGACGCGCAAGCTCGTGCTGCTCGGCGCCGACGGGATCATCTTCGTCGCCGACTCGACGCCCGGCCGCATGGACGACAACCAGCAGTCGATGGACAACCTCCGTGAGAACCTCACGGAGATGGGCCGCGACCTGAACAAGATCCCGCTGGTGATCCAGTACAACAAGCGCGACCTCCCCAATCCGCTCTCGGTCGCCGAGCTCGAGGCCAAGCTCAACCCGAACAAGGTGCCGACCTTCGAGACGTCGGCGCGGACCGGCGAAGGGGTCTTCCAGGCCCTGAAGGCGATCTCTGCGCTCGTCCTCGAGGACATCAACTCGAGCGACAAGAAGGGCGCGATGGGCGTCGCCGCGCGCAAGCCGGCGGCCGCCCCGGCCGCGCCCGCGGCGGCGCGTCCCGCCGCCCACAACGTCCCGGCCGCGGCCTCGCGCGGCGGCGAGGGCGTGATGCCGCAGAAGGAGCCCGGCTCCGTGCTGCGTCCGTCGGGCCGGCCGGCGATGGCTCCGGCGGCGAGCGCACCGGCGGCCGCGGTCGCCGCGCGCGACCCCGCGCCGGTCGCGGTGCGCCCGCGTGCACGCGAGCAGGTGGCGGTCGCCGAGGCGCCGGCTCGTCCCGCCGCGCCCGTGCGCCAGACGATGAGCCAGAGCCGGAACGCACTGCATCAGCAGGTGCGCCAGGTCCAGAAGCAGCACGCGCGGCGCGAAGAGCCCGCGGACGAGGCTCCGGCCCCGGCGCCCGTCCATCCGAAGTCGTCGGGGGGCGGCGCGAAGATGGCGTTCTTCATGATCCTCGGGATCCTGGCCGGCGCCGCAGCCGCGGTGGCCGCGGTCAAGTTCCTGTTCAAGTTCTGAGCGCGGTTTCGCGACTAAACGGACGGAGAACGCACATGACCAAGGATTCCGATCTGCGCGAGAGCCGGCTGGTCTTCTACCGGAACGACCTCGGGAAGATCGATCGGGTGCTGCAGGAGTTCGTGCGGCTCTCCGGATCGAGTTCCGTCCTCCTCGTCGACAAGGAGGGCCACATGATCACGCGCGCCGGCAAGATGCCGAGCTTCGACCAGGACACGATCAGCGCCCTGGTCGCCGGCTCCTTCAGCGCGACGCGCGAGATGGCGCACCTGCTCGGCGAGCAGGAGTTCTCCGCGCTCTACCACCAGGGCGAGCGCGACAACATCCAGCTCTCGCTGGTGGGCGACCGCACGATCCTGACGGTGATCTTCGACCAGACGACGACGCTGGGCATGGTCCGGCTCTACGTGACCGAAGCGGTGCGCAAGCTCGAAGACCTCTTCGCGGACCTCGGCCGCCAGCGGCGCGACAGTCCGGC
>DASRRB010000084.1:0-10799 GCA_035695985.1 Planctomycetota bacterium
CTGCAGCGCGCGAGCCTCCCGACGAAGTGGGGCGGCGATCTGCTCGTGCTCCCGACGCTGCTCGCGCCGATCACGTTCTCCTACAGCGGCGACTCCTTCACCGGCACGATCCCGGACGACGTCGACTTCTGCGGCGCGACCATCGACCTGCAGGGGATCGAGCTCGATCCGGGGGCGCAGTTCGGCGTGTCGTTCTCGCAGGGCCTCGAACTCACGATCGGCAACTGAGGCCTCGTCGCCGGCTCTGCGCCGGCTGCCGTTCGCCGGTCCGTCGCACGACTTCGTAGAGTGCCGCCCCTCCCGCCGTCGGGTCGGGGAGGAGACGGATGCCCTCGCGCAAGCTCGCCCTCGCGTCGCTGCCGCTCGCTCTCTTCGCCGCGGCGACCTGCAAGCAGCCGCCGCAACAGCCGCCGGTCGCGACGCCGCCGCCGGCGGGGCAGCCGCCGCCGCGCGCGGCCGCGGTTCCCCGCTCGAGGGCTTCCGCCCGCGGCCTCGCGCCCGACCGGCTGCGCTGCGAGAACCTCGACGCGCCGCTCGCCGTCGCGACGGCGCGGCCGCGCCTCTCCTGGATCGACGTCGCGTCGGTCGGCGACGCGCGCAACCTTCGACAGGCCGCGTTCCAGATCCGCGTCGCGAGCTCGCGCGTCGCGCTCCTCGCCGGCCAGTCCGACCGCTGGGACTCGGGCCGCATCGAGAGCGACGCGACCCTCGGGATCGAGTACGGCGGGACGCCGCTGCGCTCGCGCGAGCAGGTCTGGTGGACGGTGCGCGTCTGGGACGAGACGGGCGCGCCGTCCGAGTACGCGCCGGCCGCCCGCTTCGCGATGGGGCTCGACCCCGGCGACTGGAAGGCGGAGTGGGTGGGCTTCGACGTCGATCGCAACCCGCCGGCCGAGGAGTATCCGTTCGCGCCGGCGCGCTGGATCGGCTTCGCCAACGACCCCGACGAGGCGCCGGCCGGCTTGCGTCTCTACCAGGCGACCTTCACGCTGCCGCCCGCCGGCGATCCGTCGCACGGAATCGAGAAGGCGCGCCTCCTCGCGACCGGCGACGACCGCCTCTGGGTCGCGCTCAACGGCCGCGAGGTGGTCCACGAGAAGTCTCACCCGGAGCGCGTCGCCGACGTCGACGTCGCGACCGCGCTCCGGCCCGGCGACAACGACGTGCGCATGCTGGTCCGCAACGACGCCGCCGGCACCGCGGGCGCGCTGCTCGAGCTCACGGTCCGCACGAGCGGCGGCGCCGAGTTCGAGCTGGTGAGCGACGGCGAGTGGCGCGGCGCCGTCCCGAACTTCCACGACTGGGCGACCCGGGAGCTCGAGACGGCGTCGTGGCCGCACGCGCGCATCGTCGCTCCGTACGGCGGCGGGCCGTGGAAGACGCTCTCCACGCCCGACCTCTTCCTGCCGCCGACCGTCAAGCTGCGCCGCCGCTTCCTCGTGAACAAGCAGATCGTGCGCGCCGTCGTCTACGCCGCGGCGCTCGGCCTCGTCGACGTCGAGATGAACGGCGCGCGCGTGAGCGACGACCGCTTCACGCCCGGCTGGACCGACTACAGGAAGCGCGTCTACTACCGCGCCTTCGACGTGACCGACCGCGTGAAGCCGGGCGACAACGTGCTCGGCGCCGAGCTCGCCGACGGCTGGTACTCCGGGTACGTCGGCTGGGGCCACGCGCGCGACCACTACGGCAGGAAGACGCGCGCGAAGCTGCAGCTCCACGTCGACTACGCCGACGGGACGAGCGACGTGATCGCGAGCGACCGCCGCTTCGAGGTGACGCGCGGCGCGCGCCGCGAGGCCGACCTCCTGATGGGGGAGTGGCAGGACGCCTTCGCGCAGCTGCGCCACCCGGCGCCGTGGAAGGCGGCCGCGGTCGGCGCCGAGGTCGACCCGCTGCTCGAGCCGCATCCCGGCCCGCCGGTGCAGGTCTACGCCGAGCTCGAGCCGGTCGCGATCCGCGAGGCGTCGCCCGGCGTGTGGGTCTTCGACCTCGGCCAGAATCTCGCCGGAGTCGCGCGCTTGAAGGTCAAGGGGCGCGCCGGTCAGACCGTCACGCTGCGCTTCGCCGAGCGGCTGAACCCCGACGGGACGCTCTACACCACGAACCTCCGCGGCGCGCGCGCGACCGACCGCTTCACGCTGAGCGGCTTTCCCGCCAAGGACGGCTTCGAGACTTTCGAGCCGCGCTTCACGTACCACGGCTTCCAGTACGTCGAGGTGACCGGCCTCTTGGAGCCGCCGGACAAGAAGACGATCACCGGCGTGGCGTTCAGCAGCGCGACGCCGCTCGCCGGCCGTTTCGCCTGCAGCAACCCGATGCTCGAGAAGCTGCAGCAGAACGCGCTCTGGACCCAGCGCTCGAACTTCATCGACGTGCCGACCGACTGCCCGCAGCGCGACGAGCGGCTCGGCTGGACGGGCGACGCGCAGGCGTACCTCCGCGCCGCCACGTACCAGGCCGACGTGCAGGCGTTCTTCACGAAGTGGCTGGTCGACCTGACCGACGCGCAGCGCGGCGACGGACAGTTCCCGCAGGTCGCGCCGCTCCTGGTCGCGGGCGACGACGGCGGGCCGGCGTGGGCCGACGCGGGCGTCGTCGTCCCGTGGACGATCTGGCAGGTCTACGGCGACCGCCGCCAGCTCGAGCGTTCGTACCCGTCGATGAAGAGGTTCGTCGACTTCTGCCGCGCGCGCTCGACGCCGGAGCTGCTGCCCCCCAAGGAGTTCCACTGCTTCGGCGACTGGCTCCAGGTCGACTGCGAGACGCCGGCCGCCGTGATCTACGAGGCGTGCTTCGCGCAGGCGGCGGCGCTTGTCGCGCGGACCGCCGAGGTGCTCGGCCAGGCCGACGACGCGAAACGCTGCGCCGAGCTGCACGAAGCGGTGAAGCGCGCCTTCGTGCGCGCCTACGTGAAGGACGACGGCACGGTGCTCGGCGACACGCAGTGCGCCTACGTGCTCGCGCTCTCGGCCGACCTGCTGGACGGTGATGCGAAGACGCGCGCGCTCGGGAAGCTCGTGAAGAACATCGACGCGCGCAAGGGTCACCTCTCCACCGGCGTCGTCGGCACCAAGGACCTGCTGCCGGTGCTGAGCCGCGCGGGGCGCGACGACGTCGCGTGGCGCCTCGTCGAGAACGTCGACTACCCGTCGTGGGGCTTCACGATCCAGCAGGGTGCGACCACGATCTGGGAGCGCTGGAACGGCTGGACGCCGGAGAAGGGCTTCGAAGACCCGAACATGAACAGCTTCTCGCACTACGCGTTCGGCGCGGTCCACGACTGGATGGCCGGGACGATCGGCGGCATCCAGGGCGCCGCGCCCGGCTTCGCCGCGATCCGCATCGCGCCGCGACCCGGCGGCAGCGTCACGTGGGCCGACGTCGACTACGACAGCGTGCGCGGCCCCATCGCGTCGCGCTGGAAGATCGAGGGCGACGCGTTCCTGCTCGAGACGACGATCCCGCCCAACACGACGGCGACGATCGAGGTGCCGACCTCCGACCCCGCCTCGGCGACCTCGCCCGAGCTCTCCGCGGCGGGCGGAGCGCCGCCGGTCGAGCAGCCGGGACGCGCGATCTTTTCCGTAGGCTCGGGGACCTGGCACTTCCACGCGAAGCGATAATCGCCGTGATGGTCCCCACATTCCCGTTCCTCGAGTTCGTGCTCGCGCTCGCGCCGCAGCAGGCGGCGCCCGCGGTCGCTCCGCCGAAACCGAAGAGCCTCCTCGTCGTCACCTTCGACACGACGCGGCGCGACTGCATGGGCTTCCTCGGGAAGTCGCCGTCGGTCACTCCCAACCTCGACCGGCTCGCCGCGCAGAGCTGCGTCTTCGACGACGCCTACACCGTCGCGCCGATCACGCTGCCGGCCCACTGCTCGCTGCTGACCGGCCTCTACCCGGTCTCGCACGGCGTCCACGAGAACACCTCGCACCAGCTGCCCAAGGACGCCCTCACCCTGGCGGAGATCCTGAAAGGGCGCGGCTACGCGACGGCCGCGACGGTCGGCGCCTTCGTGCTCGACCCGATGTACGGGATCGACCAGGGCTTCGACCACTACGACTCGCCGACCAAGCGCGACGCGCACGTCGGGCTGAGCGTCGCGGAGCGGCGCGCCGACGAGCAGGCCGACCTCGCGCTCAAGGAGATCGCGGAGCTCGCGAAGAAGACGCCCTTCTTCTACTGGGTCCACTTCTTCGACCCGCACTTCCCCTACGAGGCGCCCGAGAAGCTCCTGCCGGAGCCGGGCGAGGCCACGACGCCCGACGCGCTCGCGCGCCACGCCTACCTCGAGGAGCTCCATTTCGCCGACAAGCACCTCGGACGGTTGCTCGGGAAGCTCGAGAGCTCGGGCCTCATGAAGGAGCTCGTCGTCGTCTTCGCCGCCGACCACGGCGAGAGCCTCGGCGACACGCCCGAGCCGAGCCACGGCTACTTCCTCTTCGACCCGACGGTCCGCATCCCGCTCCTGATCCGCGACCCGGCGAGCAAGCCGCGCCGCGTCGCCGCGCAGGCGTCGCTCGTCGACGTCGTGCCGACCGTCCTCGACCTGCTCGCGGCGCCCGAGCGCGAGACGCTGCGCTTCGACGGCGCCGACCTCGCGCCGCTCGTCCGCGGCAGCGCGGACGACGTCGGCGAGCGCGCGCTCCTGCTCGAAACGCGCATGACCTGGCTCAACTTCGGCTGGGCGCCCTTCGACGGCTGCGTGCAGGAGCGCATGAAGTACGTCCACTCGGCCCGTGACGAGCTCTTCGACCGCAAGGCCGACCCGCCGGAGAAGAAGAACCTCTTCGATCCGGAGGAGGCGCGCTCGAAGGCGTTGGTGCGGCGCGTGCAGGTCCTGATCGGGGCGCCGGCCGTCAAGCTCGGGCGCGATCCGGTGCAGCTCGACGAAGAGGAGCGCCAGCGGATGCAGGCGCTCGGCTACGTGCTCGCCGATCCGGCCGCGGGCGACCTCGACGTGCCGTGGGACCGCTCGAAGCTCCCCGACAGCTACAAGAAGACGGCGCTCTTCGCGCTGATGGACGAGGAGACGGTCGCGGAGAGCCAGGGCAAGCTGACGCGCGCCGTCGAGCTGCTGCGCACGCTCTCCGCCGCGGAGCCGGACAGCGCGCGCTTCCACGAGCAGCTCGGCACGATCCTCCAAGACCTCGGCTCCGGCGATCTCGACGAGGCGGAGCAGCACCTGAAGGTCGCCGTGACGATCGACCCGCGACGCGGCCACGCCTACTACCTGCTCGCGCTCTGCACGCAGGAGCGGTGGCGCCGGACCGTCGCCGAGCTCGTCGAGGCGCGCCGCGCCTCCGACGACGAAGCGGCTCGCGCGCGCATCAAGGCGCTGGTCCAGAAGGAGCGCGCCCAGGCCGAGCAGGTGGTCGACCTCTTCCACACCAGCCTGAAGCTCGAGCCGCACGCGCTCGACTGCATGCGCGACCTCGCGATCTTCCAGTACGACCAGGCCGTCCGGCACGTCCGCGGCAAGCCGGCGCAGGCGCTCGCGGAGTTCCGCGAGGTGGCGGCGCTGCTCGACCGGCTGCTCGAGCTCCTGCCCGCCGACGAGAAGACGCGGCCCGACGTAGTGCAGAAACGAGAGACGGTGAAGGGGCGCATCGTCGAGCTCGAGAAGGCGCCCGCGCCCGAACCGGCGAAGAACGGGAAGAGCGGGAAGAAGTCCGAACGGGACCAGTGAGGCGCGCGAGGCGCCGGACGGGGGAGACTCGATGTCGCGGGCCGCGCTGCTCTTCGCCCTGCTCACCGCGCCGGCGCGCGCCGGCGAGACGCGCGTCGCCGACGTCGTCTCCGAGGGCGACGTCTCGCACTGGGTGGTCGAGCTCGGCGGGCAGAAGATCGGCGACAGCTGGTCGACCTACGCGGGCCTCGTCGACCTGAAGGGCCCGAAGGGCGCCATGCTCTGCAAGGCGCACCGCTTCCTCGGTGGCGCGATCCTCTCAGGACCCTCGGCGGTCGGCACGATCGAGACGAAGCGCACCGGAGATCTGCTGACCGACGACCTCGGCCATCCGCTGAAGTTCACGCTGCGGACGACGGTCGGCCAGGTCGTGACCGAGGTCGAGGCGACCTTCGCGGACGGGAAGGCGACGGTGCACGTCACCTCGGGCTCCGTGCAGAGCGAGAAGACGATCGCGGTGCCGCCCGACGCGTTCCTGCTCGCGAACAACTTCGCCGGCCACGTCGAGCTGATCGCCGCGCTGCGGCCGCCGAAGGCGGGCGCGCCGTCGAAGCTCCAGCTCTTCAGCCCCGAGCCGACCCTCCTGCAGATGGTCGACTACGAGCTGCGCCACCAGGGCGAATTCACCTCGCAGTGGAACGACGAGGAGGTGAAGGGCGAGAAGTACCGCGACAGCCTCGGCGAGGCGATGCAGGTCGCGGCCGACGGGAAGATGATCGCGCTCGAGGTGCCGGCCGCGGGGCTCGCGTTCCGGCGCGTGACCGACGCGCCGCCCGCGCTCGAGATCGCCGGCGCGGCGAAAGCGGCCTCCGACTTCGACGTCGAGCAGGTCGTCGTCGAGAACGGTCCGGTCAGGATCGCCGGCGCGCTCACGAAGAAGAAGGGGTCGAGCGGCGCGCGGCCGGCGGTCTTCTTCGTGTCGGGGTCCGGCGCGCAGGACCGCGACGGCACGTCGGCCGGCGTCGACCTCGGCACGCACGAGATCCTCGATCGGCTGACGGCGCGCGGCTACGTCGTCTTGCGCGTCGACGATCGCGGCGCGGGCAAGACGACCGGTCCGATCGACGACGTCTCCTACGACGACCTGATCGGCGACGCGCGCGCCTGCGTCGACTTCCTGATGAAGCGGCCCGAGGTCGATCCCAAGCGCATCGCGGTGGTCGGCCACAGCGAAGGGGGGGAGACGGCGCCGATCCTGGCGTGTGAACGGCCGCTCGCCGCGATCGTCCTGATGGCGGCGCCGGGGCGCAGCCTCGCGGCGATCATGCACGACCAGGCGCGGCAGGGGCTCGAGAGCGCCGGCCTGCCGAAGTCGACCATCGACGACGAGCTCGCGGTCCACGCGAAGTTCCTCGAGTTGGTCGGCGGCGACGGGCCGATCGACCCGAAGGACGTGCGCGCCGACTACGCGCCGTTCCTCGCGCAGCGCAAATGGCTGCAGAGCCACATGAAGCGCGACGCGCTCGCGCAGGTGAAGCAGGTGAAGTGCCCGGTCTGGATCGCGCAGGGGGAAAACGACCTGCAGGTCTCGCCCGAGCTCGACGCCAAGGCGCTCGAGAAGGCGCTCGCCGACGCGCACCACCCCGACGCTACGCTGCGAGTCTTTCCCGGCCTCGACCACCTCTTCAAGCGCTCTCCCGACGAGAAGAAGCCGGCGCTGTCGGACTACCTGCAACCGCGGCCGGTCGACCCGGAGTTCCAGGACGCGCTGTGCGCGTGGCTCGACGCGAGGCTCAAGCCATGACCCCGACCCCGTCGCCGAAGGATTCGACGCTTTCGCTGCTGCGCCACTTCGAGCGCCTCTTCGCCTACGACGAGTGGGCGAACCGCGAGGTGGTCGAGCAGATGAAGCGGGCCGCGCCGTCGGCGCGGACGCTCCGCCTCATGAACCACGTCGTCGCCGCCGAGCTCGTCTGGCTCGCACGGCTCGAACGGGAGCCGCAGCCGTGCCCCGTCTGGCCCGACTTCCCGCTGGAGGAGTGCGAGGCGCAGCTGCGCGAGCTCCCGAACAAGTGGCAGGACTGGTTCGCCGACCTCGAGCCCGCCGACCTCGCCACCACGATCGAGTACGTGAACTCGAAGGGCGAGAAGTTCACCAGCCGCGTCGACGACGTCCTGACCCACGTGACCCTGCACTCGGCCTACCACCGCGGCCAGATCGCGGCGGACGTGCGCGCGGGCGGGAAGGATCCAGCATTCACGGACTTCATCCATTGCGCGAGGTCGGGGTTCATCGACGGAGAGTCGGCCTGACCCCGAAGAAGTCATGACCCATGACTCGACGTCCAAGAATCGACTCGATCTGCGCTCCCGGCGCGGGGGGCAGTCGCTCCTCTCGAATGCGAAGGCCGAGTCGGGCCGGCCGCGCCGTGCCCTCATCGTCGTGGCGACGCTCGCCGTCTGCGTCGCGGCGTGGCACGTGTATCCGTATTGGCGCATGCACCGTCTGATCCAGGAGGTCCGGCAGTACCACGACGCCAGCGGCCGTTATCCGGCGTCGAAGGAGGACGTGGAGTCGCTGCGTGGCACGGCGGTCCGGTACGAAACGGACAAGGCAGGCTCCGGCTTCGCGTTGAGCTTCGGTCACCTGTGCCTCTACGACCTCGGCGAGCTGCGGCACTTCGAATACGAGTCATGGGACGACACCTGGTTCAGCCACGCCGACTGACCCTCGCGCGGGCGGGAACGACTCCTCGGCGCCGACTTCGTCCACCCTGAGCGGTCGGGGCTCATCGACGGGTCAGGAAGCGGTCGTAATGTCCGGCGCGAAGGCGGGGGCGACCCTGCCGATTCTCGGGCCCCTTGGAGTTGGACCATGTCTCGAATGACTCGTTGGCTGGCCGGTGCCGTGGCCGTGTGCGTGCTCGCCGGGACTGCGATGACGTCGCAGTTTGCGTTCGCGCAGGAGAAGAAGCCGGAGGCGGGCGCGAAAGGCCAGGAAGACAAGAAGAAGAGCGAGGCCGACAAGAAAGCGATGCACGAGGAGAAGGTCGCCGCGTTCAAGAAGCTCTTCCCGACGTCGAAGACCTCGCTCGCCGCGGCCATCGACGCCGCCGAGAAGAAGTCGAAGGGCAAGGCGTACGCCGCGAGCTTCGGCATCAACAAGGAGAAGAAGCTCACGCTCTCCGTCGACGTGACGGTCGGCGACAAGTTCATGGCGGTCGCCGTCGATCCCGCGACGGGTGTCGCGGCCGATCCCAAGGCCGAGGAAGACGAAGACGGCGACGAGGACGACGAGCACGAAGAGCACGAGAAGCACGGCAACTGACGCCGAGCTCCCTGAACAGAAAGACCGGCGGTCGCGCCTCGCGCGGCCGCCGGTCCTTTTTCCAGTCGTGCGATCGGTGGCGGGCGATCAGCCGCGCGCGCAGTGGTCCGCGACGACCTGCGCCACGCACGCGGTGAGCTTCTTGCCGCAGCCGAGGTGCAGATACTCGTTCGGGCCGTGCGCGTTGCTCGCGGGGCCGAGCAGGCCGGTGATCAGGAACTGCGCCTTCGGGAACTTCTCGCCGAGCATCCCCATGAAGGGGATCGTCCCGCCCTCGCCCATGCAGGCGTAGCTCTTGCCGAAGAAGGCTTTCGAGGCGCGCTCCATGGAGGCCTCGAGCCACGCCGCGAAGGGCGGCGCGTCCCAGCCGGGCGAGCCCTTCTCCGTCTCGAAGGTCACCTTCGCGCCGTAGGGCGGGTCCTTCTCCAGGAGCTTCTTCAGGGCGGCGGTCGCCTTCGCCGGATCGAGGCGCGGCGGGATGCGCAGCGAGACCTTCACCGCGGTCATCGGGCGCAGCACGTTGCCGGCGCTGCCGAGCGGCGGGATCCCCTCGACGCCCGTGATCGCGAGCTGCGGGCGCCACGTCCGATTCAGCGCGAGTTCATGACGCGGCCCCGGCACGTGCGTCGCGCCGGGCAGCCACGGGAACTTGTTCCACACCTCGTCGCCGAGCGTCTCGACCATCGTCTTCGCCTGCTGCTGGCGCGCCGACGGGATCTCGACCCAGAAGTCCTTCGGCTTGATCTCGCCGGTGTTCTCGTCTTCGAGGCGGGAGAGGAGCTGGCGCAGGATGCGGAAGGTCGACGGGACGATGCCGGTCGCGTCGCCCGAGTGGACGCCCTCCTTCAGGATCTCGACGCGGAGGTTGCCGGCGAGGAGCCCGCGCAGCGACGTCGTCGTCCAGAGCTGCTCGTAGTTGCTGCAGCCCGAGTCGAGGCAGACGACGAGGGTCGGCTCGCCGATCCGGCTCTTGAGAGCGTCGATGTAGGAGGGGAGGTCGTAGCTGCCGCTCTCCTCACAGCACTCGATCACGACGACGAGGCGCGCGTGCGGCTTCTTCTGCTCGGCGAGGAGCCGGATCGCGCCCATCGTCGCGAACGACGCGTAGCCGTCGTCGGCGCCGCCGCGTCCGTAGAGCAGGTCGCCTTCGCGCACCGGCGTCCACGGGTCGAGCCCCTTCCTCCAGCCGGTCATCTCCGGCTGCTTGTCGAGGTGGCCGTAGAGGAGCACCGTGTCCTTCGAGCCGCCGCTCGCCGGGACCTCGGCGAAGAGGAGCGGCGTGCGCGGCTTGCCCTGCTCGTCCTTCAGCCGCATCACCTCGAACTTCGCGCCCGCCGGCAGCCGCTTCTTCAGCCATTCCGAGACGAGCCCGACCGCCTTCTCCATGTGGCCGTTCTCGACCCACTTCGGGTCGAAGAAGGGCGACTTGTTCGGGATGCGGATGTAGTCGGAGATCGTCGGGACGATCTCCTGCTCCCAGAACTTGTCGGTGAACGCGAGCGCGGACTTCGGGTCGAGGGCGGAGTCGTTGTGGGTGACCATGATCGCGGGATCGTAGCGGAGGGCGTTGCCGACGAACGGGCAGAAGTCCTCGCTCCACCGGGCACCCGTCCCCGTGGTGTCGCGGCATCCGCGGCGTCCCGCCGGCGGGCGTGGTGACGCCTCGGTTTGCGTGCCGCCGTTCGAACGGACGCCGAGGGTCGCCGCGTCTTCGTTCGCGGCAGGGAGGCGGGGTCATGAATCCAAGAAGGATCTGGATCGCTTCGGCCGGGGCGTTCCTGTCGCTGGTCGCGCTGGCGGCGGCGCAGGTAACGGAACGGGTGTCGGTGGATTCGAGCG
>DASRRB010000085.1:0-1681 GCA_035695985.1 Planctomycetota bacterium
CACGATCGGACAGTGGTGGATCTCGGACGACGTCGCGTTCCAGGGGACGGCGCTCGGCGGCGTGGGCTACGGCGCGTCCGGCACGGCCGCGCCGGACCAGGTCGACCGCGACTACCACTACGGAGCGGTCCCGCAGGGGACGCTCGGGATGCGCCTGATCTTCGGGAGCCTCGCGACGTTCGAGCTCCAGGGGCGCGACTTCTACGTCAGCGGCGTGGCGTCCGACGACCACGGGCACGGACACGAGAACATCGCGGCCTTGCAGTCCGCGCTCACCTTCCGGCTCTTCGAACGGCAGACGATCGGGCTCCAGGCCGACTTCGCGCGCCGCGACTCGCCCTACTCCACGGTCCCGTCCCGACGCCAGACGGTGGGGACCGTGAGCCTCGTCTACAGCTACGTCTTCGGCAATACGCAGAAGCGGCAGGGCGCGGTCGAGTGGAGGGAAGGTCACGGTCGGTGAACGCGGGGGCGGCGGGATACATTCGGCGGGATGTGGAAACCGGAAGCCTCGCGCGCGACCTGCGTCGGACTCGCGCTCGCCCTGCTCGCCGCCTGTTCGAATCCGACGCCCCGTCCCGAGCCGCCCCGCCCCGAGCCGCCCGGCCGCGTCGCCCTTCATGACGCCGCGCGCGAGGCCGATCTCACCTACCTCGCGAGCGACCTCACGGCCGACCAGCAGGAGGAGCTGCGGCGCGACGTGCCGGGGCTCCGGGTCGTGGTGGCGCACTCGCCCGACGAGGCGCTCCGGCTCGCGCCGCAGGTGCGCGGCGCCGAGGCGCGCTTCGCGACGCCGCAGTTCCTGGCCGAGGCGAAGAAGCTGGTCTGGCTGCAGGCGATGAGCGCCGGGGTCGAGCGGCTGCTCGCCGTGCCGGCGATCCGCGACGACGACCGGATCGTGCTCACGAACATGAAGGGCTCGAGTGCGCCGGCGATCGCCGACCACGCGTTCGCGATGCTGCTCGCGCTCACGCGCGATCTGCGCGTCCGGCTCGAGCCGCGCGCCGACCACCGCTGGTCGCGCGCGAACCCGGGCGCGCGAACGGTCGCTCTGAAGGACAAGACGCTGCTCGTGGTCGGGCTCGGCAGCATCGGCAGCGAGGTCGCCGCGCGCGCGCACGGCTTCGGCATGCGCGTCGTCGCGACGCGCCGCAGCGGACCGGGCGGCGGCGACGTCCCCGCCTGGATCGAGAAGGTCGGCCGGCCCGAGGAGCTCGACGCCCTCCTCCCCACCGCCGACGTCGTCGCGATCTGCGTCCCGCTCACCAAGGAGACCGACCACCTCTTCGACGGCGAGAAGCTCGCGCGCACCAAGCGCGGCGCGATCCTGATCAACGTCGCGCGTGGCAGGATCGTCGACACCGCGGCGCTCGTCGAAGCCCTCCAGGCGAGCCAGCTCGCCGGCGCCTGCCTCGACGTCACCGACCCCGAGCCCCTCCCCGACGACAGCCCGCTCTGGACCATGAAGAACGTCGTGATCACCCCGCACGTCGCCAGCGACGCCGAGATCACCGACGAGCGCTCGTGGGCGCTGCTCAAGGAAAACCTCAAGCACTTCGCGGCGGGCGAGCCGCTGAAGAACGTGGTCGACAAGAAGGCGGGGTATTGAGGGTCAGCGGGTGACGCGAACGTGCGGGGTTGGATTCGACGAAGTGTCGACCGTCACGTCCGTCGTCTCCTC
>DASRRB010000086.1:0-2769 GCA_035695985.1 Planctomycetota bacterium
AGCGACTTCTGGTACCTGACCGGCTTCCCGGAAGAGGAGGCGGTCGCCGTGGTCGAGACGCGCGACGGGAAGGCGCACTGCACGCTGTTCGTGCCGCCGCGCAGCCCCGGCCAGGAGATGTGGACCGGCCGCCGTCTCGGCGCCGCGGGCGCAAAAGTGCTCGCCGAGGAGGTCGTCGAGCTCGGCCGGCGCGGCGACGTCGGCGCGAAGCTGAAGGAGCTGCTGCACGGGAAGAAGCGCGTCCTCGGGCAATTCGAGAGGAACGACGCGCGCCGCGCGGCGGTGAAGACGGCGCTCGACACGGGCGTCGACGTCGACGAGACCGAGCTGCGCAACGCGGTCGGCCGCCTGCGCCGCGTCAAGGGCCCCGAGGAGCTCGCGCTCCTGCAGCGCTCGATCGACAACACCTGCGAGGCGCTCCGCCAGGCGATGAGCTCCTGCCGGCCCGGCATGCACGAGTACGAATTGCAGGCGGTGATCGAGTACTGCTTCACGGCGCTCGGCTCGCCGCGCGTCGGCTTCGACTCGATCGTCGGGTCGGGCCGCAACTCGGTCATCCTGCACTACATGTCGAACCGCGAGACGATCCCGGCGGGCAAGACGGTCGTCTGCGACGTCGGCGCGGAGTACGGCTTCTATTCGGCCGACGTCACGCGCACGCTCCCGAGCGACGGCAAGTTCACCCCCGAGTGCGCGGCGGTCTACCGCGCCGTGCTCGCGTCGCAGAAGGCGGGCATCGCCGCGGCGAAGCCGGGCGCGACGCTGCGCGCGATCGAGGCGGCGGCGCGCAAGGAGCTGGTGCGCTGTCTCGTCCTGGAGGGCGTCGTCGCGAAGGGCCAGGAGAACCTCGCCGCCTCGCTCCTGCCGCACGGGACCTGCCACTGGCTCGGCCTCGACACGCACGACGAGTGTCTCGGCGACACCACGCTCGCGCCCGGCATGGTGACGACGGTCGAGCCGGGCTGCTACATCCCCGCGGGAACCGCCGGCGTCGCCGAGAAGTTCTGGGACGTCGGCGTCCGGATCGAGGACGACGTGCTGATCACCGAGGAGGGGTGCGTGGTCCTCTCGGCCGGCGCGCCGCGCGAGATCGACGAGATCGAGAAGCAGATGGCGGAGGGGAGCGACTTCCCGCGTCTCGAGCCGGCCGCGAAGCCGGCGCCGACGCCGCCGACGACGCCGACGGCCGGGCCCCCCAAGAAGTAGTCCCGACCCGTGCCGCCGCTGCGCTTCCGGCTGCGCGTCGCCGCGCCCTTCGACCTGCGCGTCGCCCTCTTCGGCCACGGCTGGATCGACCTCGCTCCGAACGTCTGGGACGAGGAGACGCGCACGCTGCGAACGGTGCTGGCGGCGGGACGGCGCGCCGCCGACGTCGTCGTGCGGCAGGAGGGCCGCGCGCTCGCGGTCGCCGCCGACTTCGGAAAGACGCCGATGCGGCCGGCGATCGCACGCGCTTCTCTCCAAGATCAGCTCACGCGCATGCTGCGCCTCGCGCACGACTACGAGCCGTTCTGGCGGCGCTGCCGCGCGCAGGCGCGGTTGCGCTGGGTCGCGCGGCGCGGCGCCGGCCGGCTGCTCGCCGGTGCGACGCTGTTCGAGGACTTGATGAAGCTGCTCTTCACGACCAATTGTTCGTGGGCAGCGACCCGGCTCATGGCGCGGCGTCTCGTCGACGCGCTGGGAGCCGCGGCGCCGTCGGGCGCGCGCGCCTTCCCCGACGCCGCCGCGTGCGCGGCGCAGCGCGAGCCCTTCTGGCGCGACGTGGTGCGCGCGGGCTATCGCGCGCGCGCGTGCCGGGAGCTCGCCGCCGGCTTCGCGTCGGGGCGCCTCGCCGAGGAGCGTTACGCGGAGCGCGGGCTCCCGACCGAGGAGGTGCGCCGGCGCCTCCTTGCGCTCCACGGCTTCGGGCCCTACGCCGCGGGGCAGGCGCTGCGCCTGCTCGGGCGGCACGACGACCTCGCGCTCGACTCGTGGTGCCGCGCGAAGATCGCGCAGCAGACCGGCCGGCGCCGCCCGCCACCCGACCGCGCCATCGAGCGCGCCTACGCCGGATTCGACGAGCACCGCGGGCTGGTGCTCTGGATGGACCTCACGCGGGAATGGCACGGGGAGGGCGCGCTGCAGCCGCAGGACGCGGTGGTCGCGGCGCTGCGCGGACGCCTTCGCCGCCCGGAGCGCAGTCGCTAACGTCCTCCGCCTCGCGTCCATCTCGGGACCCGGCGCGTCGCCGCGTTCACCGGCGCGAGATTCAGAGCCCTTTCGTGAAGTGAAGGATCAAGGAGAGACCATGCTGCTTCGCAAGCTTCTGCTCGCGGCCGCCATCCCCGCGGGCTTCGCCCTGTTCCACGACTTCGGCAACTACGACACGGCGCCCAACGTCGCGACGACGGCGCTCGAGCTCGACGCCGGCAAGCCGATCTCGATCTCGAGCAACGCGATCCACTGGCGCGAGGACCTGTTCGGCGCCGTGAAGTCGGGCGGGACCGTGCAGTACTTCAAGCCCAACGCCTGGTACCGCAAGATAGGCGCGGCCAAGGTCGGCGAGGACATCACGCTCGGCGGCAAGGCGATCGCGGCCGGCGACTGGACCGTCTCGATCAAGGTCCCCGGCGACGACACCTCGAAGTTCTTCCTCGAATGGAAGAAGGGCGAGACGGCGATCGACGTCCCGCTCGAGCTCAAGGGCGGCCACGACGTGGAGGACCACCTGATCCTGGCGCTCACGCCGGGCGGCGGCGCCGGCTCGAAGGACTTCGAGCTCAAGGTCGG
>DASRRB010000087.1:0-13121 GCA_035695985.1 Planctomycetota bacterium
CCGCGTTCGGCGGTCGACCACCGTGCATCGTCGAGTCGTGCTCCGAATGCGCCGAATGCAGCGAGCCCCCCGTCCATCTTTGGTCTGGGGCGAGCGTGTCCCGTCCCTCGACCTTCTTCCCCTCCGCCCCT
This sequence comes from Planctomycetota bacterium, assembly GCA_035695985.1. Lineage (GTDB taxonomy): Bacteria > Planctomycetota > B15-G4 > B15-G4 > SIAN01 > DASRRB01. The sequence continues at coordinate 132 of DASRRB010000087.1, forward strand.
CGACCCGCCCTCGCCCGTCGCGCGTTCAACCACGCCCCCTGCTCCCCGCGCCCGCTTCACCCCCGCCCTCGACGTCCGCTCCAGTTCCAAGCCGCGGCGCGGCGTTCGGAACGCCTCTCGCCGTCCCATCGCGATCGGCCCTAGGTCAGCCGCGCCACCAGCGCCGGCAGCGCCTGCTCGACCCGCAGCGGACGCGGGCCGAGCGTCACCGACTCGAAGCCGTGGCGCGCGAAGAGGTCGAGCTCGAGCTCGATGAAGCCGCCCTCGGGGCCGAGCAGCAGCGTCACCGCCCCCTCGACGGCGCGCGGACAAAGCGTCGTCGCGCGCGGGTCGGCGACGAGCTTGCGCGAGCCGGCGGAGAGCAGGTCGAGCTCTTTGTCGCAGAAGGGCTTGAGGAGCCGGCGCGTCTCGACCAAGGGCAGCACGGTGTCGCGCGCCTGCTCGAGGCCGAGGCAGAGCTCGCGGCGGAGCGCGGCGAGGGCGAGCGCGGGGCTCTTCCAGAAGCTCTTCTCGACGCGCCAGCCGTTCACGAGGAAGAGGCGCGCGACGCCGAGCGTGGCCGCCGCCTGCAGCACGCGCCGCAGCGTCTTGGGGCGCGGGAGCGCGAGGACGAGCGTGAGCGGCAGCTTCGGCGGCGGCGCGGATTGCAAGTCGTCTTCGAGCGCGAGCTCGAGTTCCTCCTCGTCGAGCCGGACGACGGTCGCGCGGCCGACCCCGCCGCCGAGCCGGCCGACGGCGAGCGAGCGGCCCGCCGCCGCGCGGTGAACGGCGTGCACGTGGTCGCGGCGGCGGCCCCGCAGCACGACGCGGCGCGGCGCGACGAAATCTTCGTCGAAGAGCAGGACGAGGTTCACGGGAGCTCCCGCGCCTCATCATGGAGACGCGGACGCGGCAGGAAGCGAATGCTCGACGAACGGCCGCCCGGCGGCGCGGACGGCGCAGGAGGCCGAAACGGAGCGCGTCGAGGCACCGCTCTGTTGCCCGTTTTTCCCCGGCGAGCTAGAACCGGCCGCCCTCGCCCGCGTCTCCGACGCCGCGAATGTGGGTCCCGTCCTCGGGAGCGGCTGCAGCCATGACGAACGTCTCCGTTCCGCGCGGCCTCGTGTTGCCCGGACTCGCGCTCCTCGTCTTCGCGCCGCTCTCGCGTGCGGCACCGTCGACCGGAACGCCCGCGCGCGTCAAAGTCCAGTTGATCGACGCGCGCGGCGACGCCTCGACGCTGCTGCAGGCGGGCGACTCGGTGATCGTGCGCGTGAAGGGACTCGATCCCCGCAAGGGCTACGACCTCGCGCTCTTCGCCGGTCCGACCGACATGGTCGGCCTCGCGACCGCGGCCGCCGACAAGGACGGAGAGATCGAGCCGCTCGTCCTCTGGTACGACTCGGGCATCACCGGTCCCGATCCCGCGGGCACCGGCAAATGGGGCGACGGCTTCTCCGACCTGCGCGCGGCGGAGAGCTACCTCCAGAACCATCCGCTCCACGTCGAGGTGCGGGAGGCCGACGCCGCGGTGCCCGGCGGCGGACCGCTGGTCGCGACCGCGCCGCTCGCCGTCCAGGCGCCGCGCAGCGCGCCCTGGATCGAATGCACCGACCTGCAGGGGAGCCACCGCAACTCCTTCGAGAACGGCAAGGAGCCGCTCTGCGTCAGCGGCGCGGGCTTCCCGGCCGGGAGCACGGTCGAGCTCTACTTCGTGGCCGACCGCAGCCAGTGGAGCGACGGCGACCCGCTCGTCGACGTCTCCGGCTACCAGGCGCGGCCCCACCGACATTCCGTGCTTCTCGGCCCGACGGAGACCTCCTTCACCGTCCCGGTCTGGCCGGCGCAGCTGCAGCGCAACGGCCGCTTCGACGTGGTCGCGCGCATCTCGGGCGGCGGCGCGACGAAGGCGGAGCTCTCGCCGGGCGACCTGCTCGCGCACGGGCTCGAGACCGGCGTGCACGTCGTGCCGCCCGCCGTGATGATGCCGGCCGGCCCGCCGCACGACCTCAACGCCGACCTCGCGGGGCGGCGCACCAAGAAGCGCCTCTATCCCGGCTTCGAGTACTCGAACACCTTCCTGCGCCACGACTCGGTCCTGGCTGCGCTCGACCCGAGCGACATTCCGGGCAGCAACAGCGCCGTCTACGCGCGCATCTACGTCGTCGCCGCCAAGAGCAAGAGCGAGTGGCAGGCGAATCCGACGCTGCACGACGTGACCGAAGCGGTCGACGGGCGCATCGTGAAGGCGGGGACGCTCGAGCTCTCGATCGGCCAGATCTGGGGCGACGCCGACCCGACCGGCATCGAGAAGATCCCCTTCGACATCGTGGTCGACCTCGGCCTCCATGCGCCGAACGGCATCAAGGGCGGTGGCACCACCGGCGGCGGCGGCGGCCCGCCCCCCGCGACGCCGGCGCAGGCGCTCTTCGACAACGTCTACACGCCCGGCACCGACCCGATCGACAAGCTCCAGGCCGACGGCTTCTACGTCGTCGACGATCCGTCCGAACCGGGGCCCTTCCCGGTCGGCCGCACCGAGTACGACTTCCCCGACGCCTACGACGTCCCGTGGGGCCAGTACGCCGACCCGAACGTCGACGTGCGCGCGGTGGTCGCCTACCCCGGCCAGTCGGCCGGCACGGACGTGCCGGTGTTCGGCAACACGCAGCAGTACCCGATCGTCTTCATCCTGCACGGGAACCACGGGATCTGCCTGGGCAACCCGTGCGACTTCAACTGCCCGTTGGGCAGCCGCATCCCCAACCACAAGGGCTACGACTACCTGCTCGACCTCTGGGCGAGCCACGGGTTCATCGGTGTCTCGATCGACGGCTTCGACCTGACCGGGTGCCCGCAGGACCGCTTCATCGAGCGCGCCGCGCTGATCCTCGAGCACATCCGGTACTGGGAGGACTGGAACAACCCGGTGCTCCCCGACGGAACGTTCAACGGCCGCTTCTGGAATCGCATCGACGTCGGCCGCGTCGGGATCGCCGGCCACTCGCGCGGCGGCGAGGGCGCGGCGGCGGCGGTCCAGATCAACCATGACCTCGCGCTCGGCCACAACATCAAGGCGTGCATCACGATCGCGCCGACCGACTTCAACTCCGCCAACCCGCCGGGCGGCGGTCCCGCGTCGTTCGTCGTGAACGACACGCCGTTCTTCAACATCATGGGCGCGAACGACGGCGACGTGTGGGACGTCGAGGGCGCGCGGATCTTCGACCGCGCCGGGCTGGGCAGCCACAAGGCGGTCAAGTCGCAGGCGTTCATCTACGGCGCGTCCCACAATCCGTGGAACACCGTCTGGATTGATCCCGCGTGGGGCGGCTTCGATGACGCGGCGGGCGGACCGGGGGCGATCTCCCACCAGGAGCAGCAGGACACCGCGCGCGTCTACATGACTTCGTTCTGGATGGCGTTCCTGCAGGACCGCCACGAGATGCTCGCTTTCCACCGCGGCCGCCTCGATTCGCCCAAACTCTCGGGCGTGAAGACCTACTGGAACTTCGAGGACGACAACCGCCTGCTCGTCGACGGCTTCCAGGACAAGCCGACCGACCCGACGCTCAACACGCTCGGAGGGACGGTGACCGTCTCGCCGGCGCCCGTGACCTACAAGGAGAACGGGCTGCGTCCGGGCGACTACGACAACAGCTTCTTCCAGGACACCAACGGGCTGATCGTCGGCTGGAACCAGACGACGACCTACACGAGCGAGATCCCGACCGCCAACCAGGACGTCAGCGCCTTCTCCCACCTGCACGTCCGCGCCGCGCTGATCGTCGACGGCGGCGTGCTCAACCCGCCGGGCCAGCAGCAGTCCTTCCTCGTCAACCTCGAGGACGCCAACGGCGTGAGCCAGACGGTCGACGTCTCGTCGGCCGGCTTCGCGGCGATCCCGGTCGGCTACGCCCATCCCAACGGCCGCAAGTCGATGCTCTCGTCGATCCGGGTGCCGCTGCGTGCGTTCACGGCGGACGACTCGGGGCTCGACCTGACCAAGATCACCAAGATCGTGGTCACCTTCGCGTCGACGGGCCTGCTCGCGATCGACGACATCCAGTTCACCCGATGAGGACGAAGCCGATGAATCGCGCCCGACTCTCCCTCCTCGGTGCCGCCGCGTTCGCGCTCGTCCCGGGCCTCCTGCTCGTCGCGGCCGCCGGCCGCTCGACGGCGCAGGACGCGGTGCCGCGCATCCAGTTCGGGACGCTCCCGTTGCGCGGCTACGAGCTGCGCGAGGCGCGCTTCGACCCGCCCTTCCGCATCCCGCAGCAGGACGGCACGGTCAAGCTCGAGACGTTCGGCTGGAAGATCGTGATCAAGGGCGACGACTTCCCGGTGCGCGCGCTCGACCCGATCCTGTGGGTCGACGACGTCCCGCTCACGCGGTACGAGCGCGGCAGCGCCGACGGCTTCGCCACGCTGTCGTACGCCTTCTTCGACCCCGCGCTGCTGCGCAGCGAGCACGTGATGCAGGTGATCTACAACACCGACGAGCGCACGCGGACGAAGATGCTCGAACGGCTCGACCCGGAGAAGCTGATCCGGCTGCCCGACGCCGAGCGCAAGGGCCTCGCCTTCCCCGAGCTCGAGGGCGTGACGCTCGAGGGCGTCGCGGCCGGCGGCCGGGTCACGGGGCACGGCCGCCTCGCCGCGGGCGAGGCGCGCCTCGCCGCGCGCCTGGGCAACGGCCAGTTCCGCGTGCTCGCGACGCCGCCGATCGCGTTCGCGGCCGACGGCGCCTTCGCCGTCGACGCGGGCGAGCTCCCGAAGGAGACGACGCACGTCGCGGCGCTCTACGTCGCGAAGGGGACGACCGCGCCCGCGGGCGGGATGCTCGCCGCGCTGCCGAAGGGCGTCGAGCTGCTCGACATGAAGCCGCTGGGCACGAAGCCCTCGGCGCACTGACACGGGCCCGCGCGAGCGGGTCGAACCGCGGGGCGCGGCGCCGGCGAGGCCGGGGCCGCGCCCGCCGTTTTCCGGCGACCGCGCCGGAGAGGGTCCGACATGGAAAAGCGGCCGTCGCATCCGGAGCTGCTGCCGGGCTTCATCACGATCCAGCAGCACATCATCGCCAACCAGCGGCGCCACTCCGAGGCGACCGGCGAGTTCTCCTTCCTGCTGTCGGGCATCACGATCGCGACCAAGGTCCTCGCGTCGCGCGTGCGCAAGGCGGGGCTGGTCGACGTGCTCGGCTCGACGGGCTGCACCAATGTGCAGGGGGAGACGGTCCAGAAGCTCGACCGGATGGCCAACGACCTGATGATGCACTGCATCGGCTACCGGCGCAGCGTCGCGGTGCTGGCGAGCGAGGAGGTCGAAGGCGCGGTCGACCTGACCGAGACGGGCCGCAGCGGCAAGTACATCGTGCTGTTCGACCCGCTCGACGGCAGCTCGAACATCGACGTGAACATCCCGACCGGGACGATCTTCTCGATCCTGATCCGGCCCGACCCCACCGAGTGGGAGGGGCAGGCCGACATCCAGGCGGAGGTGCTGCAGCCGGGGCTGAAGCAGGTCGCGGCCGGCTACGTCCTCTACAGCTCGGCGACGACCTTCGTCTACACGACGGGCGACGGCGTCCACCAGTTCGTGCTCGACCCGGAGATCGGCGCCTACGTGCTCGTCTCCGAGCGGCTCAAGATGCCCGACCGCAAGCGCGTCTACTCGACCAACGAGGCCAACTCGCTCTCCTACCCGGCGCCGGTGCGGCAGTACCTCGACTGGACCAAGCAACCGGACTCGAACTACAGCTCGCGCTACGTCGGCAGCTTCGTCGCCGACTTCCACCGCATCCTGATGCAGGGCGGCGTCTTCCTCTACCCGCCCACCGCGAAGTCCCCGCAGGGCAAGCTGCGCCTCATGTACGAGGCGAACCCGATGGCCTTCCTCGCCGAGCAGGCGGGGGGGCGCGCCATCGACGGGTCGACGCGCATCCTCGAGAAGAAGCCGCGGCAATTGCACGAACGGACCGCGCTGTACATCGGTAGTCGGCAGGAGGTCGAGATCATCGAGGGCTTCATCGAGGGGAAGGGCGCGCCGAAGGCGTGACGGGAGAAGAGACCATGGGACGCTCCGCCGTTTCGTCCGTGCGCCGAATCGAGGGCCGGCTCGCCGCTCTCGCGGTGGGAGCGCTGCTGCTCGTCGCCTGCTGCACGACCGGCTCCTCGGAGCCGTTCGTCTCGATCGGGAGCTGCGACGCGAGCCGTCCCGCCGCGGGGGTCGCGCGCCTCGACGTCGACGACCCGATCGGCTCGGTCGACGTCGCGCCTTCGCCGGACGACACCGTCTCCGTCACGGCGAAGATCTCCGTGCGCAAGTCGCTGCGCGAGCAGTTCCCCGCCGCCGACGCGACGCGCGACCTGAAGATCGAGGTCGTCGGCGACGTGCTGCGGATCGGGAGCGGGCACGCGGACGACGGCCACCGCGACGACTTCCAGATCGACCTCGTGGTGCGCGCGCCCGCGCGCTCTGCCTGGCGCGCCGCGGTCGGGGTCGGCAACGTCGAGGTCACCGGCGGCGGCAACGACGTCGACGTCACGTCGGGCGTCGGCGACGTCGAGCTGCACGGCAAGGTCGGCGCGGCGCGCGCGGCCTCGGGCGTGGGCAACGTCCTGGTCGAGGTCGAAGCGCTGGCGAGCGGCACGATCAAGTCCGGCACCGGCAACGTGCGCGTCGCCATCGCGGGCGGCACGCTCGGCCACGCGCTCGAGTGCAGCAGCGGCGTCGGGAACGTCGACGTGATGGTCGCGCCCTCGCTTGCCGCCGACGTGCAGCTCCACGCCGGCGTCGGGAACGTGCGCTGCGACGGCGCCGCGCTCGGCCGGACGTCGAGCTTCGTCGGCGGCGCGGCGGAGGGCAAGCTCGGCGGCGGCGGCCCGCGCCTCACGGCGACCGCCGGCACCGGCAACGTCTCGCTGCGCGTCCGGCAGTGACGCGGCGCGCCGTCCCGGAAAACCCCTCCAACCGCGCCGGGCGGCCCGACATCCCGCGCCGCCTCGGGACGAACCGCGGACCGCGCTCGTCCCCGACGACGGAGCTCCGCATGCGCCGCACCGCCTCGACCCGGCTCGCCGTCGCGCTCGCCGGCGCCCTCTCGATCGCCGCGGGCTGCAGCGTGATGCGCCCGCTCGCCAAGATCGGGCCGCTGCAGGAGCAGCAGTTCGTGATGGACCGCGACGACGCGCTCGACGCGACGGTCCACCTCTCCTACTGGAGCGGCCGCCTGCGCGTGCGGCCCGGCGACGCCGCGCGCGCGGCGCGGCTCCACACGCGCGACAACCTCGACGAGGTGGACGCGCACGCCGACGCGCGCCGCACGGGCGAGCACCTCGAGGTCCGCCTCTGGCTCGACTCCGACGACAGCCTGATCAACTTCCGGTCGTGGCAGGCCGAGGAGCGCGCTCCCGACGCGATCGACCCCAAGTCCACCGTGATCAACGAGTGGGATCTCGAGCTGGCCGAGGGGATGCCGCTCGCGCTCGACTGCGAGCTCGCGGCGTGCGACGCCGACCTCGACCTCGGCGGCCTGCTGCTCCGGCGCGCGAAGATCGAGATCGGCGGCGGCCACCTCGTCGTCGACTTCGCGAAGCCGCAGGAGGGGCGCCTCGAGCGGCTCGAGTTCGACTGCGGCGCCGGCAACCTCGTGGCGCGCCGGATCGGCAACGCGCACGCGCGCACGATCCTGGTCGACGTCGGCGCCGGCTCCTGCGAGCTCGACCTCTCCGGAGAGTGGAAGGAGGACGCGCTGGTGCACGTCGATTCGGGCGCCGCCAACGTGGAGATCCGCGTGCCGCGCGGCCTCGCGGTGCGCGTCGACCTGAAGGACAAGGTCTTCGCCGAGTTCTCCGCGCGCGACTTCCGCAGCGAAGGGGACAAGCGCTACACGAGCCCCGACTGGGGGATGGGCGGCCCGTCGATCGTGGTCGAGGTCGAGGCGACCCTGGGCCACGTCGGATTCGGCATCACCCAGTGACCTCCCGCGCGCGGCGGCCTCAGCGCGCGTCCGCGCGCAATTGATAGATCGGGAGGATCTCCGCGGGACGCATCGCGAGGAAGTCGGCGCCGTTCTCCTTGAGCTCGCGCAGCGGCCGGAAGCCCCACAGCACGCCGACCGACGGGAAGCCCGCGGCGCGCGCCGTCTGCATGTCGATCGCGGTGTCGCCGACGTAGAGGATCTCGTGCGCCGGGAGGCCGAGCGCGGTCCGCATCTCGACCGCTCCGGCCGGATCGGGCTTGGGCGCGACGCCCTCGCGCTGCCCCATGACGACGTCGAAGAGCGCGCCCACGCCGAGACCGTCGACCGTCTTCCGGGTCAGCTCGTCGGGCTTGTTCGAGAGGACGCCGAGCCGCGCGCCGCGCTGCTTCAGGTCGAGCAGCAGCTCGCGCATCCCGTCGTAGAGGCGCGCCCCGTCGAGGTAGTGGTCCGCGTAGCGCGCGCGCACCCGCGCGAGGAGCTCCGCCTCGAGCTCCTTGCGGTCGGGCGGCAGCGCGCGCCGGCAGAGGACGACGATCCCGTCGCCGACCATCGTCCGGTAGGCGTCGCGCGGGTGCTCCGGCAGGTCGAGCGAGCGCAGCGCGAAGTTGGCGACCCCCGCGATCGTCGCGAGCGTGTCGGCCAGGGTCCCGTCGAGATCGAAGACGACGCCGCGCACGGTCCGATTCCTCCCGCCCGCCGATCGGCGCGCCGATCGTAGCCGGTATCTTCGCGCGCCATGAAGCGGGCGCTGCTCGTTCCGTTGACCGTCGTCGCGCTGCTCGCCGGCGCCGAAGCGTGGCTCCGCACCGGCGGGGCGGAGCTCGCCGACGGCGCGCTCGGGAGCGCGCCGCCCACCGCGATCCCGTCGCCGGAGCGCCCGCGCGCCGCGCCGCTGCTCGTGGTCGGGTCGGCACTCTCGGCCGACCCGGGGTTGCGCGACGACGAGCGCTGGACCGCCCGTCTCGCGCGCCGCGTCACGGGCGACGGCGCCTTCAGCGAGGTCCTCACGGTCGCGCCGATCGCGCGGCCCGCCGACCCCGTGCTGACCACGCTCTCGGCGTTCGCGCGCAGCGGGACCTTCCGCGGCAGCGCGGCGATCGTCCCGCACGAGCGCGGCGCCGACGTCGTCGTCCTGGAGGCGGGCGGCGACGCGCTCGGCGCCGACCCGCGCCCGTTCGAGATCGGGCCCGCCCGGCGCGCGCCCGCCGCGGCGCGGCCGCGCGGCGGCCTCGCGCTGCTGCGCGCGCTCGACGAATGGCGCGCCGCGCGCGACCACGACCTCGCCGAGCACGCCGTCGCCGAGCTCGTCGCGACCGACGGCTTCGTGGCGGGCGCCGCCGACCGCGCGCGCCGCCGCCTCGACGACGTCATCGTCGCCGTGAACACGCGCAAGCCGGCGCCGGAGCAGGTGGCGTTCCTGCGAGCGCTGATCCTCGAGGCGCACGGCCTCGCGCGCCGCGCCGAGCGCGAGCGCCACCTCGCCGAGTGGAAGCGGCTGCTCGGCACGCTGCGCATGCAGTCGCGCGGCGTGGTCGTGGTGCTCTCGGGGCCGCCGATCCTCACGCTGGGGATCGACTCGCTCGCCTACGACCTCACGATCCCGGTGGTGCACGCGCCCCCCTTCGAGCTCGATCCGCGGCTGCGCACCGGCCCCGACGACCGCGCCTGCGCGGCGGTGCACGCGCAGCTCGCCGACCAGGTCTGGGTCGTGCTGTCGCGCCGCGAGATGGTGCCCGAGCCGATGCGCGCGCCGCGCGACGTCGTGACCGCCGCCGAGCGCATCGACACGGCGGCCCACGCGCGCAACGGCATCGACAACTCGCTCATGACGCTCGTCCAAACCTGGATCACGAACCGCTGCGAGTTCGGCGAGGAGCCGCCGCCGCAGGCGCTCTTCGGCGTCGGCCCGCGCGGACGGCTCGCGCCCGGCGTCGCCGCGGAGATCGTGCTCTCGCGTCCGCCGCTGCCCGACCAGCTGATCGTGCACGCGACCGCGCGCGCCGGCGCGGCGCCGCGCCTCTTGCTGCGCCACCTGCTCGGCAGCGCGACGCTCGAAGCGAAGCCGAAGGGGCCGTCGCCGGCCGACCCGGCGCGGACGCTGCTCGAATACCGGTGCGCGGCGCCCAGGAGCAACGAAGTGGTCGCGTGGCCCGCCTACGAGTACACGCTCGAGGCGGGGGGCGCCGACCCGGATCTCGAGCTCGTCGACGTGACGATCACCGCGCAGGTCGAGAGCGACCCGCCCCGCTGAGAGGTCGGCGTCGCGCCGCGCCGCGGCCCGCCGTCAGCGGGCCGGCTTCCCCTTCCCGCGCACGAGGCGGTGGTAGCTCCCGGCCGGCAGCGGACCGAACTCCTCGAGCTCGCCGCGCGGCCAGCGGACCACGACGCTCTCCGCCTGCGCCTGGTCGGCGAGCCCGAAGAGCAGGCGCAGGTCCTGCCACGAAGCGAACGACTGCGCGCCGCGGATCTCCTGGCGCTGCCGCTTGCCGCCGGCCGTCACGTCGACGCGGGCGCCGATCGCTTCGGGGTTCTTTCCCTCGTACGCGAGCGCGAGGCCGATCCAGCGGCGCTCCGGCCTGCCCGCGCGCACGACCAGGCGCGCGTCGTGGTCGTTCATCGAGACGATCAGGTCGAGGTCGCCGTCGTCGTCGAGGTCGCCCATCGCGAGGCCGCGCGCGACGAGGCGCTCGGAGAGGAACGGCCCGCCCTCGTCGCCGGGCTTCCCGCCCGGGGCGTTCGGTCCGGCCGACGCGACGGTGAAGCGGCCGCGGCCGTCGTTCAAGAAGAGCTTGGGCTCCTGCTCGTAGCGCTGCGACGCCTCGTACTGCACGACGCCGGGATGGAGGTGGCCGTTCACGACCAGCAGGTCCATGTCGGCGTCGTCGTCGAAGTCGAGGAAGCGCAGCCCCCAGCCGAAGTCGAGCAGCGACGGCCGCCCGATCCCGCGCTGGAACGCCTGGTCGTCGAAGCGGCCGTGGCCGTCGTTCACGTAGAGAGCGGTCGCCTCCATCTCGAGGTTGGTCACCGCGAGATCCGGCGACAGGTCGCCGTCGACGTCGGCGAAGTCGCAGCCCATCGACCCCTGCGTGCGGCCGTCGTGGTCGTAGCTCAGCGCGGACGACTCCGACGCGTCGCCGAACACGAGCTCGCCCGGTTTGCCGTCGTTGCGGTAGAGGAAGTTGGGGGAGGAGTCGTTCGCGACGAAGAGGTCGAGGTCGCCGTCGTCGTCGACGTCGCTCGCGAGCGCGCCGAGCGTCTTGCCGTCGCGGCGGTTGATCCCGGCCGGGAACGAGACGTCGGCGAACGTGCCGTCGCCGTTGTTGCGGTAGAGCACGCTCGTCTCGGCGTCGAAGACGTCGGGGTGGCAGTAGGAGCGCGCCGCCGGCGGGACGGCGCAGCTCTTGTGAAGCGCGTAGCTCCACTTCACGTAGTTGCCGACGAAGAGGTCGAGGTCGCCGTCGCGGTCGAAGTCGGCGTAGAGCGCCGTGCCGGCGTAGCGCGCATCGGCGACGCCCGCGCGCCTGGAGACGTCCTCGAACGTGCCGTCGCCGCGGTTGCGCAGCAGGACGTTCGGGCCCCAGCCGTAGACGAAGACGTCACGCCAGCCGTCGCCGTCGTAGTCGCCGAGGCAGCAGCCGGTGGCGTAGAGCAGCGCGCCGGCGTGCGCCGCCTCGGTCACGTCGGAGAAGCGCGGGCGTCCGTCGGGGCCCCGGCCGTCGTTGCGGAAGAGGCGGCTCGGGAAGGAGCCCTTCTCCTGGAAGCCCTCGAGCGCGCCGCCCTGCGCGAAGTAGGCGTCGAGGTCGCCGTCGTTGTCGTAGTCGAAGAGGCCGCAGCCCGAGCCGTTGGTCTCGAGGAAGTAGTAGGCGCCGCTCGCGCCGTTCACGTGGCGGAACGCGAGGCCCGAGCCTTCGGTGACGTCGACGTAGCCGCGCACCTCGTGGAAGGCGTCGACTCCGCCGGCTTTGCCCGCGCTGCCCGTGCCGCGCTCGCAGCCGGCGGCCGCGGCCGCGGCGAGCGTGCATGCGACCCAGCGCGCGGCGCGCCGGAACGCGCGCGCCGGCCTCCGCACCGCCTTCGTACCCCGCTCGCCGGTCGTCTCTTGCATGGCGCCTTCGTCGATTTCGTCAGTGCTTCGGCAGGAGGGCCTGGAGCTCTTCGGGCAGCGCGCCGGTCGCGGCGGGCGCCGCCTTGGCGTAGGCGGCGACGATGCGCGCCGCCTCGCCCTTCTTGCCGCCGCGCAGCGCGAGCGTCGCGCGCAGCACGCAGCCCTCCGCCCAGTCGGGCGCGTCCTTCAGGAGGTCGTCGAGCGCCAGCTCCGCCTCGGCGGTGCGCTGCAATTCGGAGAGGGCGCGCGCGTATTCGAGACGCGCGCCGCGGTTCGACGGGTCGAGCTGCGCGAGCTCGCCGTAGAGCTCGAGGCGCTGCGCCGCCGTCTTCGCGTCCCGGCCGGTCTGGTTGTCGGTCAGCACGTTGAGCAGGTGGTGGATCTTCTCCTCGCGCTTCGCCTCCGCGTCGTGTCCCTGCGCGCGCAGCAGGCGCGCGAGGCGGAAGTGGGCGGGGAGGTGGTTGGGCTCGAGGCGCGTCGCGTCGCGATAGGCGGCGAGCGCCTCGTCGGGTCGGCCGAGCGCCTCGAGGATGCGGCCGCGCTCGAAGGGGACGTCGGCCCACGCCGGCTGGAGCTGTCCCGCCGCGGCGAACTCCGCGAGCGCCGCCTCGTTGCGGCCGGCCGTCCCCGCGATCAGGCCGAGGAAGTGGTGCGCCTCGGAGCGCATCACCGCCGGGTCGGCGTCGCTCGCGCCGGCGACGAACGCGCGCAGCTCCTTCTCGGCGCGGTCGTAGTCCGACAGCGAGTAGCGCGCGATGCCGAGCCCCCAGTGCGCCTGCACGCGCGCCGGCTCGAGCGCGAGCGCGCGCTCGAAGTCGTCGATCGCGCGCGAGTAGGACATGCCGGCGCTCGACGCGATGTCGGCGCGGCCGGCCCAGAAGAGGGCGTCGGCGCTCGCGGGATCGCGCTGCATCGCCTC
>DASRRB010000088.1:0-2560 GCA_035695985.1 Planctomycetota bacterium
GGCTCTGGCGGCCCGTCGAAGCGGCGGTCGGCCACCTCTTCCACCGGCACATCCTGCGCGCGATGCGGCGCACCGTCGAGGCTCCGGCCCGCGCGTCCGTCGACGCCGGCCCGACATGATCGCGAGCCTCGTCGTCCCGCCCGTCGTCATCCGCGGCGCGGTCGCGGCCGTGTGGCTCTACGAAGGACTCTGGTGCAAGCTCCTCGGGCGCGAGCGACGGCAGCTCGAGATCGTCGCCGCGGCGCCGCGCATCGGACCGCTCGCCCCGTCGACGCTGCTCCGCGCGCTCGGACTGGTCGAGGTCGCGCTCGCGGCATGGGCCGCGAGCGGGAGCGCGCCGATCGCGTGCGCCGCGGCCCAGACGGTGCTCCTGGTGACGCTCAACTCCTGCGGGATCTGCTTCGCGCGCCGCCTCATCCACGATCCCGCCGGGATGGTCGTCAAGAACCTCGCGTTCCTCGTGCTGGCGTGGGTGGCGGCGAGCCTGCCGCGGTGAGCGACGATCGGACCGCGCCGTCGTGGGAGCGCGGGCGTCTCGACGCGCGGTCCGGGCCGGGACAGCTCCTCTTCGGCTGCATGTTCGAGGACGTCGCGATCGAGCGGGCCGCGTTCAAGTCGCCCGGTCGCGTCTTCTGCATCGCCTCCGCGGGGTGCACGGCGATGGCGCTCGCGCAGTCGCACGACGTCGTCGCCGTGGACGTCAACCCCCGCCAGATCGAGTACGTGCAGCGCCGCCTGGGCGGAGCTCCACCGGAGCGCGGCCGCGTCGATCGGATCATGGCGTCGCTGCGCCGGCTCGCTCCGCTGGTCGGATGGACGCCCGCGCGCGTGCGGCGCTTCCTCGAGCTGTCGGACCCCGCCGAGCAGGCGCGTTGCTGGGAGGAGCGCTTCGCGACGCGGCGGATGCGCGTCGTGCTCGACGCGCTCTGCTCGACCGCGTTGCTCCGGATCGTCTACTCGCGCGACCTGCTCGCGGCGCTGCCGCGCCCGTTCGGCCCGACGTTGCGCGCCCGCCTCGCGCGCGGGCTCGCGCGCCATCCCAATCGCGCCAATCCCTACGCGCGCGCGCTGCTCCTCGGGACCGCGCCCGACGTTCCGCTCCCGCCAGCCGGTCGCGTCGAGCTCGCGTGCGCCGACGCCGCCGAGTTCCTCGAGCGCTGCGACGCCGGGAGCTTCGACCACTTCACGCTCTCGAACGTCCTCGACGGCGCGCCGCCTTCGTACGCGCGCCGCCTCCTCGCCGCCGTGCGACGGGCGGCCGCGCCGGACGCCACGCTGGTGACGCGGAGCTTCTCCGGACCGACGGATCCGCGCGGCGACGAAGGCGCGGCGCAGGACCGCTCGCTCCTCTGGGGGAGCGTCGACGTCCGCGCGGTCGATCGGACCTGACGCCCGGACCGCTCCGGCCCGCCGCTCACCACCCGCGGATCGCGAGCTGCGTCGCGAGCGTCGTCCATCCGAGCTTGTCGGTTCCGCTTCCGGGGTAGGTCCGCAGCCCCAGCGTCCCGAGGTAGGCGAGGAAGTTCGGGTCGCTGATGCCGTAGTAGGCTTCGAGCTGGGAGAGCTGGGCGGGCGAGACGTCGGTCTGCCAGTCGACGAAGGCGAGCGGGATCTGGTCGGCGTGGGCGTCCCACGCTTCGAAGAGCGCGTCCACGAACGCCGCCTGCACGAGGTCCGAGCTGCCGAGCAGCGCGCTCGACGGCGCGCCGAACTCGAGGAACTCGATCGGGCGGCCGGGATAGAGCGCGCAGAGCAGGTCGAAGTCGTCCGCGACGGTCGTCGTCGGCAGCACGAAGAAGCCGGACTGCAGCGGGTAGTAGGTCGCGAGCACGGCGTCGGTCGCGGCGTTGAGGCCGGCGAGGAAGTCCTTGGCGGCGCCGGTGAGCCCGTTCCACGTCGCCTTCACTCCGACCGGCAGTCCCGGCCGCACGCTCGCGACGTGAGCGCGCACGGCCGCGAAGAAGTTCGTGTACTGCGACCAGAGCGTCGCGTCCGTCCCGAGCCAGACGTCGACCTCGTTGCCGATCGAGAGGACCGGCACGTCGAGCGTCGGGATCTGCGTGAAGACCCAGTCGATCATGTCGTCGAAGCGCGCGATCACCGCCGGGTCGTCGAACGCGAGCCCCACCAGGTCGGCCGGCACGCGCAGGACGTTGGTGTCGATGGGGGAGATCGCGAGCACGACGCCGGTGCCGCTCGGCGGGTAGTACGACTCGGCGACGGCGAGGAACGGGTTCGAAAAGACGCCGGGCGACACCTCGACGTCGTCCCAGCCGAGCGAGAGCGAGGTGACGTCCATGCCGAGCGCGCGCGCCTTCCCGAACGCGCCGTCGTAGTCGCCGTCCTCGGCCGCGCCGACCGCGAGCCCGAAGCTGCGCGCGCCGCGCGGGACGACGCCCGCGCCCCCCGAGCCGCCGCCGCCGCAGGCCACGGCGAGGCCGACGAACGCCAGGAGATGTCGCCGAGTTCGCATCGCTCCGGGAATCATCGGCCGTCGGGAGCCGCTTCACGAGGCGCGCGTGAAATCGCCGGGAAACGCGAGGGGCGCCCGCGCTCCCGC
>DASRRB010000089.1:0-5724 GCA_035695985.1 Planctomycetota bacterium
CCGCGGTAGGTCTCGAGACCGTGCTCGATCTCGTGCGAGAGGTCGATCAAGCGGGACATCGCGAATCGGCTCCTGAATTCGCTCGCCACGAGATGCGTCCGCTCATGGACCGCCGCGAACGATTGCGATGACCACGTCCACGACCGACGCCAGTCGTTCCGGCCGCAGCCGGCCAATCGACGCCAGGACGAGCGTCGTTGATGCCGTGAAGAGCTTGCCCGGACGAGCGAAGCTCTCGACGCGAAGGCTCCCCGAGGCGAGGTCGGTGTCTTGGATCCCGACGGCGTACCTGTCGCCGTACGGCCGGCTCGTCAATTGACACAGGATCCAGTCTTCTCCACCCGCCCTGGCGAGGTCGATCGCCGGACGAATCTTGGCCGAGGAGAGATCGGAGAACGGAAACGGAACGAGCGCTAACGCCCCGGCTGCAAGTGGGACCACGCCGCATCCTCCTCGGGACGGTTCCAGTCCTGGGCGAGGGATGCCTCGGAAAGACGAGCGAGATCATTGGCACCGGCGCCGGCGCCGCCGTCGTCCACCGCGAGGATCGCGCGGCAGGGCCCGTGCAGTTGGATCGGCGCGAGCAGGCGCACGACGCCGTGCTCGTCCACGATCGCTTCGACCGTTCGAATCATGACTGGCTCCAAGGCGCCCTTCATAGCGCGTCGATCCGATCGGACGCGCCGCGGAGAAGGACGCGGACGCGCCGTGGCGGTGACGCCGCGCGGCCTACTTCACGACCCCGAGCCTCTTCCCCACCTTCGTGAACGCCGCGACCGCCTTCTCGAGGTGGTCGCGTTCGTGGCCGGCGGAGATCTGGACGCGGATGCGCGCCTGGCCCATCGGGACGACCGGGAAGCTGAAGCCGATGACGTAGATGCCCTCGGGCAGGAGCTCCTTCGCGAAGGTCTGCGCGAGCTTGGCGTCGCCGAGCATGAGCGGGCAGATCGGGTGGACGCCGGGTCGGATCTGGAAGCCGGCCTTCGTCATCTGCTCGCGGAACCACTTCGTGTTGGCCTCGAGCTTGTCGCGCAGCGCGGTCGAGCCGGCGATCAGGTCGAAGACGGCGATCGTCGCGGCGACGATCGGCGGCGCGACGGTGTTGCTGAAGAGGTAGGGGCGGCTGCGCTGGCGCAGCAGCGCGACGATCCCGGCCTTGGCGGCGACGAATCCGCCGGCCGAGCCGCCGAGCGCCTTGCCGAGCGTGCTGGAGAGCAGGTCGACCCGCCCCTGCACGCCGCAGTGCTCGGGCGTGCCGCGGCCGGTCTTCCCGATGAAGCCGGTCGCGTGCGAGTCGTCGACCATCAGGAGCGCGTCGTGCTTCTCGCAGAGGTTCGCGATCTCGGCGAGCGGCGCGATGTCGCCGTCCATCGAGAAGACGCCGTCGGTCACGACGAGGCGGATCTTCGCGCCCTTGGCCGCGACGAGCTTCGCCTCGAGGTCGGCGAGGTCGAGGTGCTTGTATCGCAGCCGCTCCGCCTTGCAGAGGCGGATGCCGTCGATGATCGACGCGTGGTTCAGCTCGTCGGAGATGACGGCGGAGTCCTCCTTCAGGAGGGTCTCGAAGACGCCGCCGTTCGCGTCGAAGCAGCTCGAGTAGAGGATCGCGTCGTCGAAGCCGAGGAAGTGGGCGATCTTCTTCTCGAGCTCCTTGTGGATGTCCTGCGTCCCGCAGATGAAGCGGACCGACGACATGCCCAGCCCGTACCGGCCGAGCGCGTCCTGCGCCGCCTTCACCAGCCCGGGATGGGAGGAGAGGCCGAGGTAGTTGTTCGCGCAGAAGTTCAGCACCTCGCCCTGCTGCACGCGGATCTTCGCGGCCTGCGGCGAGAGGATGACGCGCTCCTCCTTCCAGAGGCCGGCGTCGCGGATCTCCTGCAGCTCCTTCTCGAAGTGCTTCTGCGCGTTCGCGTACATGGGATCCCTCGTGCTGCGCGGCGCGACGGAGGCGTCGCGCGGTCGGCCGGGAGTCTCGCCGAAGGCGGGCGCGAATCAACGCCGGATCCGGCGCGGGCGGCTCACTTCTTCGAGCCGGGCGCCGAGACGCCGAAGCGGCCCGTCATGAGCGTCCCGATGCCCTGGATCGTCTCGAAGATGCCGATGCTCACGAAGACGTAGCCGCGGTTGGAGTCGGCGCTGAGGTTGTAGCCCCAGCCGCCGCGCACGATGTCGTGGAAGAGGCTCAGGTGCGGGCCGATGCCGGCCTGGAAGCTCTCCTGGTCGGTGCTCATGGCGGTCGCGCTGAGTCCGATGCCGGGATCGAGCACCTGCCAGAAGCGCGCGAGCCACGAATCGTCGGGCTCGCTCGGGATGCGGTAGTGGATCGTCCACGCCGCCGCCGGCGCGGGACGGAAGTGGCCCTCCGAGGACTGGCGGACGAACGCGACGTCCGCCGACAGCGAGTTGACGAGCCGCAGCCGTTCGACCTCGAAGGTGCGCCGCGCGGTCGGGAAGGCGTCGGCCTCGCCGCCGTCGCCGCGCAGCAGCTCGAGGATCAGCTCGAGCTGGTCGCCGCGATCGGCGATCGTCGCGTTGAGGTCGATCGAGCCGGGGACCATCGGCGGTTCGGGGCGCGGGACGGTGCGCGGGTCGATGGAGGCCGCCGCGCCGACGATCGGCATCTCCAGCACGCGCGCGCTCGCGAAGCTCGTCGCGAGCTCGAGGCGGTCGAGCGCGACCGGCCAGTCGGCGGCGAGCGCCGCGGCGCGGGCGCGCGCCGGCTCCGGCCCGGGTCGCGCGAGCGCCGTCGCCGCGGCGGCGAGGTGGGCCGCCCGCGCTTCGGCGGTCCACGCCCGCAGCGCCTCGATCGCGCGCGGGAGCTCGTGCACGCCGACGTCCCCGGTCGCGGCGCCGCGCGCGTCGACGAGCGAGCCCGCGATCACGTCGAGTCGCACGGCCAGCGCCGCGAGCCGGTCGAGGGCGGCGGCGTCGGCGTCGCCCGCCCCCGCGCGCGCGGCCGCGATCGCCGCCGGCAGCGTCGCCGCGCCGCTCGCGCGCGCCAGCGCGCGCCACGCGTCCGCGATCCGCGCGGCCTCGTCGCGCAGCGCCGCGGCGACGCCCGCGGAGAGCGACGCGACCGTCACGCGCCGGCCGTCGCGGTCGGTGCCGGCGCCCGCCAGCGCGCGCAGCGCGAGGCTCTCCGCGTCGGTGCGCCCGTGGTCGCGCACGGTGCCCAGCCCGACGCTCGGCTCCTTCGTGCCCCACGTGTCGAGGGTGTCGTAGTTCTCGATGTGGACGGGGATGACCTTGCTGCCCGTGTGCAGGAGGGCGCGCAGCCGCAGCGACGTCGCGTCTGCCGCCAGGAGGCCGCGGTCGCGCTCGAGCGAGTGCTCGAGGTCGCGCACGCTCTCTTCGAGCAGGTCGCGCGTGCGCGCGACGTCGACGACGATCGGCGCTCCGGCCGCGTCGCGGCGCAGCGCTCCGGTCCGCGTCGCGATCTCGGCGTCGGACGCGGGCGTGCCCGGCGCGAGGCGCGACGCGACGTCGGCCGCGACCAGGGCGTCGACCTGCGCGAGCACCTCCTGGCGGATGACGAGTTCGCGCTCGACGAGGGCGCGCGTGGCCGCGGCGTCCTCGTCCGCCGACACGCTGCGCGGCGGCGCCGACGGGTCGAGCTCGGTGCGGCGGGCGTCGAGGTCGGCCGCGAGCGCGTGGAGCTGGTCGGCGAGGCCCGCCGCCGCCTTGAGCAGGTCGAGGCGCCGCTTCTCCTCCGGCCCGAGCTGCGGCAGGAGGTCGTCGGAATCGCCGCGCATCGCGAGCAGCGCCATCCGATCGGGCACCACGTCGAGCCGGCTGCGGTAGTCGACCTGCGCGAGCTGGCGGCCCGGGTCGATCAGGCGCTGCGATCCGTCGTCCGCGTTCTCGACGAAGCGGAACGCGTGCGCGAGGCGGTCGGACGGCAGCGGCGCGGCCCCGAGATCGAGGGGGGGCGCAGACTGCGGAGGGCTCGCGCACGCGGCGAGCGCGAGGACGACGGTGAGAGGAGCCGTGCGCGAGCTCGGACGATCCGGCGACGACATCGAGCGAGTCCTCCCGCGCCCGAATCTAGGGCGGCGAGGACCGAATCCATCGCCCGCTTCGCGCGCGGGCCGCAAACCGCTACCAGCGCCAGCCGTTCGCCCCGCCGTCGCCGCCGTTCTCGGGGTCGTACCACGCGTCGAGCAGCTCGAACCAGTTCTCGACCTTCCCGTCGCCGGCGGTCGCGCCGTCGCGGCACCAGGAGAGGTCGCCCTCGAGCGTCTTGCCGTCGCGGAACGGGTTCGGCGAGTACCACGCGTAGGAAGACCACGCGCGCGGGCCGGCGGAGAGCGCCGCGACCTTCGACCCGTCGCAGCGCGGGAAGACGACGAAGACGCCGTTCCGGCCCGGCTCGAAACCGGCGTAGCCGTCCATGCCGAATGACGCGATCATGAACTTCGCGAGCGCCGCCATGGCGGGCTTCGTCGTCGCGCGCGTCGCGGCGTCGAGCGCGTCGCAGTCGCCGGCACGCTTCAAGAGGTCTTGGAGGTCGACGAAGGGCCGCCCGCGGTCGAGCTCCTCGCCGACGTAGTTCATGAGGGGCGTCGTGCCCGCGGCCGGCGGCACCGTCCCGCGCAGCGCGAGCAGCGCGTCGCGGGCGGCGGCACCGCCGCGCGCGAGCTCGACCGCGAAGGCGTCGACCGCCTGCTTCACCGACTCGACGGCGGTCAGGTCGTAGGCGGCGGCGGCCTCGTGCGCGAGGTGGTCGCGCGCCTGGGGCCGGCGCTCGAACGCTGCGCGCCGCCCCTTCTCGCCTTCCTCGACCGCGATCCGGCCGAACTCGCGCGGCGAGAGCTGCGCCGGATCGACGACGTCGCCGCGCCCCTTCGCGGCGGCGGAGCCGGGCGTGTGCACGCGACCGAAGACGCGGTCCCAGTCGAGCGGCGGGCCGGCGTTGGGGATGGCGACGAGCACCTCGGTCGAGAAGCCGCCGTTGCCCGGCCGCCACTGGTAGGCGATCTCGATGCCGCCCATGTTGCAGAGCTCGAGCGCGGTCCAGGCGACCGTGTCCTCGTCCTCGGTCGCCGCGGTGAGCTCGGCGATGCCCATGTCGCGGCCCGATTCGACGTCGGGGCACATGGTGATGCCGCTCGCGTGGCTGTAGATGATCAGGCCGGTGTGTTTCGCGGGAAAGTGCGCCTTGCCGAAGCGCAGGAACTTGCGCAGCGTCGCCGGATCGGCCGAATCGGTCTCGCACTCGGCGTCGAGCTTCATCTCGGGGAATTCGTCGCCGCCGGCGAGGCGCTCCGCGCTCTTCTCGTGCACGAGGTAGAGGCGGCCGCCGGTGAACTCCTCGCCGAGCGGCTCGGCGCTGGTCGAGTAGCCCTTCGCCCGGTCGACGAAGAGGACGAGGTTGAGTCCCGGGTCGTCGGCGACCGCGTGGCGCACGTCGGCGAGCCACTCGAAGATCGGGCCGTCGGCGTTGTTGTCGGCGGCGCCGTAGATCAGGATCGTCCACGGGACGGGCGCGGCCGCGACGCGCGCCGGCGCCGCATTCGCCGGCTTCGCCGCCTCCTGCGGCGCGCCCGCGGCGCAGACCGGCATGAGCGACGGGAACATCGCGAGCGCCGCGATCGCCGCGATCGCCACCCAGGAGACGCGCACGCAGAACTTCCGATTCGACATCGATTCCACTCCGACCGGGAGCGTCACGCCTTGCCGTCGCGGGGCGGCGGAAGCGGCAGGGCCGACGTCTCCTTCCAGCTC
>DASRRB010000090.1:0-3111 GCA_035695985.1 Planctomycetota bacterium
CGCCGCGACGGATCGCGGCGCGCGCCGGAAACTTCCCTTGGTTCTGCGGAGGGTGCGGGCGGTCAGGACTTCGGGCCGATCGGCTGCCCGTCGGCGTCGATCACGACGACGTCGGCGATGCCGGCCTCCTTGATGCCCTGCTCCACCTTCGCGCGGTCGCCGACGACGATCCACGTAGCCTTCGCCGGATCGACCACCTGCTTCGCCGCGGCGTTCACCTGGTCGAGCGTGAGCGCGCGCACCTTGCCGGCGTAGGTGGCCCAGTAGTCGTCGGCGAGGCCGTAGCGCACGATCTGCGCCAGGTTGCCCAGCACCGCCGAGTTGGTCTCCCACGAGCCGGAGAGCGAGAGCGTCGACTGCTTCTTCACCAGGTCGAGCTCCTTCTCGGAGGCGGGGCGCGCGCCGAGGATCTCGCTCAGCTCCTTCTGCACCTCGATCATCGACTCCTTGGTCTTGTCGGTCTGCACCGGCGCGCTGACCACGAAGAGGCGCGGCCCCTTGGCGTCGGCGATCGACGCGCGCGCGCCGTAGCTCCAGTGCTTGTCCTCGCGCAGGTTCATGTTGATGCGCGCCGTGAATGGCCCGCCCAGCACGCCATTCATCGCGTCGATGGCGAGGTCGGCCGGGTCGCCGGTCGGCGACAGCGGCAGCGCGGCGAGGATGATCGACTGCGCCGCCTGCGGCTTGTCGATCAGGTAGACCACGTGCTTGCCGGCGCCGGCCGCGGGCGGGCCGATCTCCCGCTTCGGCACGTCGCCCGCCTTCCACTCCTTCAGGCGCGGCTCGAGCAGCGCGACGATCTCGGCCGCGGTCGTGTCGCCGACCACGATCAGCTTCGCGTTGTTCGGCTTGAACCAGGTCGACCAGTACGACGCGATCTTGTCGGTCGTGATCGCGGCGAGCGTCGCCTCGGTCCCGCCCCCGCCGCCGAGCCGGCCGTAGGGGTGGCTCGCGCCGTACGCGAGCAGCGGCAGCACGCGCCGCCCCATCGCGTTGGGCTGGAGCTTGGCCGACTTGAGGCGCGTGATCGAGTCGCGCTGGATCCTCTCGAAGTCCTCCTTCGGGAAGGACGGGTGCAGCAGCACGTCGGCCCACAGGTCGAGGCTCGCGGCGAGGTTCGCCTTGAGCGCGGAGAGCGAGACGAACGCCGCGTCGGAGTCGGAGCCGGTGCCGACGCGCGCGCCGAGCCGCTCCTGCTCCTGGACGATCTGGATGCTCGACTTCGACTTCGTCCCCTCGTCCATCAGGTCGAGCGCGAGGCTCGCGAGCCCGCTCGCGTCGGCGGGGTCGGCCGCGCTGCCGCAGTCGACCGAGAGCGAGAGCTCGACGGTCGGCGCGAAGTGGCGCTCCGCGACGATCACCTCGAGCCCGTTGCTGAGCTTCGCGCGCGTGAACTTCGGGAAGACCGCCTCGGCGGTCGCGCCGGAGTCGGGCAGCGCGCTGCGGTCGGCGCCCTTGGCGGCGGCGCGCCACGGCGGGAACGGGACGACGCTCAGGATGTAGCGGCCGTCGGTCAGGAGCTGCTTGCTCGCGCCCTTCAGCGCGTCGACGGTCGCGCCCGCCGTGTTGGCGACGCGCTTCTTGTAGAGGCCCGGGTCGCCGCCGTAGCTCTGCGACTCGGCGAGCAGGTCGGACTTGCCGCCGAAGCCGCCGATCCGCTCGAGCCGGCGCACGTAGCCGGCGAGCGTCTGCGACTTCACGCGCTCGAGCTCGTCCTGGTGCGGCCCCTCGTTCACGAGGCGGCCGAGCTCCTCGTCGCAGATCGCCTCGATCTTCGCGAGGTCGACGCCCGGGTTCGCGGTGACGCTCAGGCTGAACTGGCTGCCGAGCTCGCGCGAGTTGATCCCGGCGCGGCAGTCGGTCGCGAGCTTCTCCTTCACGACGAGGCGCTGGTAGAGGCGCGACGTCTTGCTGCCGGCGAGCACGTCGCCGAAGAGCGACAGCGAGTCGAGCGACGGGTCGCCCCAGCGCGCCACGTTCCAGACCATCGTGAGGCGCGGCTGGGCGACGCGGTCCTCCATGACCTGGCGCGTCGTGCCGACGAGCGGCGGGACCGACTCGGTCCAGCGGGCGATGGGAGGACCCGAGGGGATGTCGCCGAAGTACTTCTCGACCTTCGCCTTCACGTCGGCCGGGTCGACGTCGCCCGCGATCACGATGGTCGCGTTGGCGGCGCCGTAGTACGCCTTGAACCACTCCTTCACGTCGTCGAGGCTCGCGGCGTTCAGGTCCTCCATCGAGCCGATCGTCGTCCAGGAGTAGGGATGGCCGGCGGGCGCGGTCGCCGCGGCGATCAGCAACTGGCTCTGGCCGTACGGCTGGTTCTCGCCCTGCCGCTTCTCGTTCTGGACGACGCCGCGCTGCTCGTCGAGCTTGCCCTGGTCGATGGCGCCGACCAGGTGGCCCATGCGGTCGCTCTCGAGCCAGAGCACCATGTCGAGCGCGTTCTTCGGGACGTTCTCGAAGTAGTTGGTGCGGTCGACGTTGGTCGTCCCGTTCATGCCGGTCGCGCCGGCCTTCTCGAGCGGGTCGAACCACTCGCCGTGGAAGTTCTCCGAGCCCTGGAACATCAGGTGCTCGAAGAGGTGGGCGAAGCCGGTCTTGCCGGTCTTCTCGTTCTTGCTGCCGACGTGGTACCAGACGTTGAAGGCGACGATCGGCGCCTTGTGGTCCTCGTGCACGATCACCGTGAGGCCGTTGCCCAGCGTGAACTTCGTGAACGGGATGTCGACGTCGTCGGCGGCGCCCTTCTTCTCCGGCGAGTGGCGCGCGGGCGCGGCGGCGCCGGCGGGGCCGGCGGGCTGGACCTGCGTGCTCGCGTCGGACGCGCCGCCTTGGCAGGCGGCCGCGACCGCGAGCGCGGCGAGGGCGAGGACACGGAACGAGGCTGCAGACGACATGGCTTCTCCTTCCCGAGAGAGCGCGAGACCCGAGAGCGTGCCGCTTCGAAGGTGGGGCCGCAGCGGCGACGACGAAGTAGGGACGGAGCATGATGCCGGCGCCGGCGCGCGCCGTCGATGACTCGCCGCGCCGCGCCGCGCCTGGCTACATCCGGCGGTACTTCGGCCCGCTGCCCCCCTCGCGCGGCGTCCAGCGCGGCCCGAGGACGTC
>DASRRB010000091.1:0-10724 GCA_035695985.1 Planctomycetota bacterium
GCGGCCGTGGATGGCGGCGTTCTTCCGGCAGTAGCGCATCACGTCGCTCTTCGTCGTGGCGGCCAAGCCGGCGAACGGCGGCGGGCCGGCGACGCCCGACGCGACGGCGGGCGGCGAGACGGCGGTCGCGACGACGGTCGACCACCTGCTCGAGATCGCCGAGCGGCCGGACGGCGGGTGCGACCTCGCGCTGGTCCGCTCGCTCAGCGCGCGCACGACCTCGCGCGGCGGACGCATCGCGATCCCGACGCCGCCGGAGTGACGGCACGCGCGCGTCAGCGCGCCGACGCGTCGCCCGGCCAGCGCGCCGCGTGCTTCGGCTCGACCAGGAAGACGCGCAACTGGTTCTGGTGGTAGTCGAGGCGCGGCATCCCGATCTGCGCCTGCAGCCGCCCCTCGCGCCACGCCCACTCCTGGAAGCGGCGCGTCTCCGCGCTCTGGTCCTCGAAGGTGGCCGGCACGACGACCCACAGGCGCGGGCAGCCGCTCCACATGCGGTCGTGCTTGGCGACGTCCTCGGGCATCGGCGGCGGCGGCGCCTCGAGCAGGAGGTCGTCGGAGAAGCTCTCCGGCAGGTAGCGGCGCATCAGCCGGTGCGTGTCGGAGATGATCCCGTCGCCCGGCGCGAGGCGCGCCGCGACCCAGTCGGCGGCCTGCCCCATGTCGGGCCGGTCGCCGTCGAAGTAGTTCGAGAGGACGCCCGGCGCGAAGGGCGCGAGCGCGGCGAGCGGCACCAGGATGGCGCCGGCGCGCCGCGCGGCGACGCGCCCGGCCAGGTCGGAGACGAGCAGTCCCGCCGGCAGGATCGCCAGCGGGAGGAGCGCCATCATGTAGCGCTCGTCGACGCTCTTGTGGAGCGCCGCCATGACGGTCAATCCCACGAGCGGGACCGCGATCGCGACGGCCACGTGGACGCAGAGCGCGCGGTCGCGCCGCCAGAGGAGCACGAGCCCGAGCAGCGCGAGCGCGCCGATCAAGGGGCCGACGTTGTAGCCGATGCCGCGCAGCAGGCCGACGACCGACGACTCCGCCGCGTCCTGCGCGGTGAATCGGTAGACGAGCACCTTGTTGACCAGGTCGGTGCGGACGAGCGCCGGGATCGCGAGGAGCAGGAGCAGCGCGAGCGGGCCGAAGAGCCCGCGCCAGCGCGCGAGCCCGGTGAGCCGCTCGAACGCCGGCCGCTCGTCGAGCGCCGGCGGCGGTTCGGCGGCGCGCGGCCGCACCAGCAGCGCCACCGCCGCGACGCCCGCGAGGTGGCCGGCGAGCAGCAGCAGCGCCGTCGGATGGGTCAGCACCGCGAACAGGAACCACGCCGCGGCGTTCACGCCCGCGCGCAGGTCGGCGTCGCGCCACGCGCGGACCATCCCGAAGCACGCCGGCGTCGCGAGCGCGAGCAGCAGCGTGTAGAAGCGCGCGAACTGCGAGAAGAAGAGGAGCCACGGCGAGAAGGTGACGATCGCCGCCATCACGTGGCGCGCGCGCCGGTCGACGAGGCCGCGCGGCCCGACGAAGATCGCCGCCGCCGCCGCCGCGCCCGCGAGCGCCGGCACGATGCGCAGCCACCACTGCATCCGCCGCAGGTCGGGGTGGGCGACGTCGACGAAACCGCCGACCTCGAGCGCGCCGCGCTCCAGCAGGAAGAAGAGCGGGTAGAGCAGCTGGTTCGGGCGCAGGTGGGTCGTCCCCCACCGCAGCGCGTCGTCGAGGCTGTAGTCCTCGTCGCCCCACAGGCTGAAGCGGCCGAGGAAGAGGAGCCGCAGCGCGAGCGCGACCGCGAACCAAGCGAGCGCCGCGCGCCATTCCGGACCGCGCGTCGGACCATCCGGCCGCTCTGCCATCCCGGTAGCGTACCGTCCCATGCGCATGCGCCGCTGGATCGGCCGGCTCCTGCTGCTCACGTGCAGCGCGGCGCTCTGGCTCGGGCTCGCCGAGCTGTGGCTGCGGCGCAGCGTCGGCGCCTGCGGGCGCACGCCGTTCCGCGACGCGACGCTCGCAGGCCTCCCGCACGAGCTCGCGCCCGGCCGCGCGACCACCTACAAGGGCGTCGCGGTGCGCGTGAACTCGCTCGGCTTTCGCGGGCCCGAGCTCGCGCCGCCGCCGGACGGCACCGAGCGCGTCGCGCTGGTCGGCGACTCCTTCACCTTCGGAAACGGCTGCCGGGAGGAGGAGACGCTCACGGCGGCGCTCGAACGCGAGCTCGCCGCCCACGGGAGAGCGGCGCAGGTCGTGAACTGCGGCGTGCCGGCGTTCAACGCGCAGGACGTGGTGGCGTTGACGAAGGGGCGCGTGCTGGCGCTGCGCCCGCAGCGCGTCGTCTACGTGCTGGTCGCCAACGACGTCGACGCCTCGGTGAAGCCCGGCCCGATCCCGCCCGACGCGGTGATCGACCCGTTCGCCGAGTTCCCGCTGCATTCGGCGCTGCTGCAGTGGCTCGGCATCGAGGCGACCGGGTTCCTGCGCGCGACCGGCCTGCGCCGCGGCGGCTACGTCGAGAAGATCCTCGCCGAGTGGAAGGGCGGCGGCGGCGAGCGGCTCGACGCGTCGCTCGCCGAGCTCGCCGCCGCATGCACCGCCGCCGGCGCCCGCCTCACCGTCGCCGTCTACCCCTTCATGGTGAAGCCGAGCCGCAATCCCCTGGCGCCGATCGAGGCCGACGCGCTCGCGCGCTGCGCCCGCCGCGGCATCGACGTCGTCGCCCTCGTCGACGCCTTCGAGAAGGACGAGGACCTGACGCGCTACTGGATCACGCCGCTCGACGCCCACCCCGACGCCCGCGCGCACGCCGCGGCGGCGCGGCTCCTCGCGGAGCGCCTCGCGAAGTGAGCCGGCGCCGGCGCTCTCACGGGAACCCGATCAGGAGGTCGAGCCCCGGCGTGAACGACAGCCCGTTCGACGCCCCCGCGTCGAGCTCGAGCACCTGCAGGTCGGCGTGCACGCCGGCAAGCGACGGATCGTTCGGGATCGAGTCGTTCAGGACGAGCGAGCCGATCGGCAGCGGGAGCGACACGAGAAGCAGCGGGTCGACGAGCAGCGTGCCCCCTTTCTTGGTCGGGATCGCCGTCTCGCCGCTGCCGATCAGGAGGAGCCCCACGGTGGCGGCGTTCGCCGAGTTCTCGATCGTGAGGTCGATCGGCGCGCCGATCACCGGCGCGTTGCTCGCGGTGAGACCCGGGACGCCGTTCGTGCCCGCCCAGCCCTTGCCGTAGCCCGTCCAGAGGGCGACGGCGGTGTCGAAGATCTCGATCAGGCCGTGCGTCCCGTCGAAGTGGTAGTCGCAGACCAGGACGTCGGTCCGGCCGTCGCCGTCGAAGTCGCCGCCCGCGACCGCGTTGCCGTACATGGCGTAGAAGCCCGACGGGTCGCTCGTGTGCTCGGTGAAGGTGTTCAGGACGGAACCGGTCGCCCCCGAGAAGGTGCGCGCGAAGCCGGGCGAGCCGAAGTTGGCCGGCGCGCCGACGATGAAGTCGTTCGTCCCGTCGCCGTCGATGTCGCCGGCGACGCTGCGCACGTCGAACCCGAAGCGGTCGTCCACGAAGTCGCCGGCGAGCACGTAGAGCGGCGCTCCGGTCGCTCCCGAGAGGGCGGTCACCGTGCCGGTCGAGTTGCCGTTCGCGTCGAGGTCGAGCGGCGCGCCCACGATGCAGTCGGCGACGCCGTCGCCGTCGAGGTCGCCCGGCTGCGCGATCGAGAAGCCGAACTGCGAGCCGGCGCTCGCGCCGTCGACCGACCAGAGCTTCGCGCCCGTCGCGCCCGAGAAGGCGGCCACGCGCCCGATCGCTCCGAGCGTGGCGTCGTCGAAGTCGGGACTGCCGACCAGGAAATCGCACACGCCGTCGCCGTCCACGTCTCCCGCGCGGGCGACGGCCTGTCCGAAGTGCGAGCCGAGCTGTCCGCTCTTCTTCCAGATCACCGCCCCCGTCGCGCCGGAACAGACGTAGGCCGTCGGCGTGATCGCCGAAGAGACGCCCGGCGCGCCGACCACGAAGTCGTCGATGCCGTCGCCGTCGAGGTCGTCGAGCAGCGTCCGGATCGAGGTCCCGAAGCCGGCGCCGTTCTTCGGTCCGCCCACCGTGTAGAGCGCGAGCATCCGGTGCGGGCTGTAGGCGAGGACGCTGCCCGCGTTCACCGGCGCGTCGAGCGGCGCCCCGATCAGGACGTCCGGATATCCGTCGCCGTCGAGGTCGATCCGCCCCTCGACCGCGCCGCCGAAATAATCGAAGCCGACGTTGCCGGTGAGGTGGACGATCTGCTGTCCGGTCCGACCGCTGATGACGTCGGCCGCGCCGATGTCCGTGGTGCTCTCGGTCGGAGCGCCGACGATGAAGTCCTCGTACCCGTCCTGGTCGACGTCCCCGACCCGGCTCACCGCCCATCCGTAGCACGAGTCCTGGTTGCCCGTGAGGTCGTACTCGAACACCTGCGCCCGCGCGACCGATGCGACGAAGGGCAGGCCGGCGGCGAACGCCACGGCTCGGACAACGGGATTCCAGCGGCGCACCATGATCCTCTCCTCGCGGACGGTGGATCCGCCCGCGGGAGAGGAATCGGAATCGGGCCGCGTCCGTGTCGCGGCCGGGACGGTCGACGCCGCCAGCGTCCGACGCGCCTACTGGAACGAGACGTTCCGCGGACCCGAGATCGCGACCTTCCCGGGCGGGACGATGCCGAACGTCGCGAACGTCACGACGTTGCCGGCGAGACCGCCCGGTACCGTCGCCGAGAAGACCCACTTTCCGGCGGCGTCGAACGATCCGGGAATCAGCGGCCCGAACAGCGGCGACCCGTTGAGCGCGGTCGTCACGAGCAGCGTGGCGCCGAGCGGCTGACCGGACCACGTCTTGAACGTCAGCGGGTTCCCGGAGAGCACGATCGCGGGGTCGACCTCGAGCGTGAGCCATGGACCGCGCTCGAAGACGTCCTCGTCGGCGTTCGTGTCGCTGCTCACGAGGTCGTCCGCGAAGCTGGCGAAGCCGACGAAACGGCCGTCGGCCGTGATCGCGCAGTCGAAGCTCGGGGCGTCCGCGTCGCCGCCGGCCGCGTCGACGCTCATCCGTTCGGTGGCCCCCGTCGACCGGTCGTGCACGAAGACGTCGGGCCACCCGTTGCCGTCGCCGGCCACGAGGTCGTCGGCGAAGCCCGTGAACGCGACGTGCACGCCGTCCGCGGAGATGCACGGACGCTCCGAGTCGTCGTCGCTCTCGGCCCCGCCCGTAGCGACGCTCATCCGCTCGGTCGCGCCGGTCTGACGGTCGTGGACGAAGACGTCGAGGGCGCCGTTCGTGTCGCCCGCGACCAGGTTGGTGGCGGCGCTCTCGAACGCGACGAAGCGGCCGTCCGCGGAGATCGACGGGTGGTTGCTGTCGCCGTTCGCCGCCGCGCCCGACGCGTCGACGCTCACGCGCTCGGTCGTCCCGGACTGGCGGTCGCGGACGAAGACGTCCCACGCTCCGTTGACGTCGCCGCTCACGAGGTCGTCGGCGAAGCTGCGGAACGCCACGAAGCGGCCGTCCGCGGAGACGGCGCCGAACTCGCTGTCCGAATCGCCCGGGACCCCCGTCGCGTCGAGGCTCGCGCACTCCGTCGTCCCCGTCTGCCGGTCGTGGACGAACACGTCGAAGGCGCCGTTCGTGTCGCCCGCGACCAGGTTCGATGCCAGCGAGTCGAACACGGCGAAGCGGCCGTCCGCCGAGATCGCGTTGAAGTCCGCGGCGAGATTCGCTTCGTTGCCCGCGGAGTCGACGCTCACGAGTTCGATCGCCCCGGTCTGGAGGTCCTTGACGTAGACCCGGTCGCCGAAGCCGATCGTCCCGGGGACGAGATTCGACGCGTCGCTCGTGAACCCGACGAAGCGGCCGTCGTCCGAGATCGCGTCGCACGAGAAGAAGAAGCTGGCGTCGTCGGCCTGGTTCCCGTTGGCGTCGGTGCTGACGAGCGCGGTCACGCCGGTGAGGCGGTCGTGCACGAAGACGTCGCTCGACAGGTTGCGATCGTTCGCGACGAGGTTGGTGGCGTCGCTCGAGAAGACGACGAAGCGCCCGTCCGCGGAGAGCGACACGCCCGAGCTCGAGCCCGTCGCCTGCGCCCCCGCCGAGTCGACGCTCTCCCGCTCCGTGCGTTGCGCGGACGCGCCGCCGCCCGCGCCGACCAGCGCGAGCCCCGCGAGGACCCCCGAGCGAAACAGCTTCCCGACCATCGCGGAACTCCTCGTCGCCGGGGCGACAAGGTAGCGAGCGTCGGCGCCAGGCGCGCGTCAGCGCTTCGTGCGCGGTCCGTGCGACTCCCGCTGCTTTTCGGCGGTCTGCATCACGGCGGGGAGTGCGGCGGGGTCGGTGATCTGGCCGGTGCACGCGCGCGCGATGCAGACGTAGGCGACGGGGTCGCGCGCGGGCGGGAACTCGTGGCGCTTGAGCAGCGCGGCGTCCTTGTCGGGGTCGAGCGACAACACGAGCTTGCTCGGGATGTACGTCCGGTGCGCCGCCTCGGCGAGCGCGGCGCGGCGCGGGTCGCCTTCGGGCCCGACCACGACGACGCGGACCGGCGGATGGAAGAAGAGCTCGACCGCGCGCGCGTAGCCGGCGGTGAAGTAGCCGTACTGCGGCCAGTCGGCGGCGAACGCGCGCAGCGTCCGCTCGGCGAGGTCGAGGTACTCCTGGCGCGCCGTCAGGCAGTGCGCGCGCACCAGCACCTCGGCCATCACGCCGTTGTCGATCAGCGACTGGCTGCGCCGCTTCATCGCGCCGAACTTCGAATCGTCCTCGGCGATGTCGTAGAAGCCACCGTGCGTCGCCGACTGCTTCTTCACGATGATCGCGATCAGGTCGTCGACCACCTCGAGCCACGAGTTGTCGCCGGTGTACTGGACGACGTGCAGCAGGGCGCGCGCCGTCCAGATCTGGTCGACCAGCAGGCCGAGGATCCGGCGCGTGCCGTCGCTGAAGTAGTGGTAGACGCCGCGGCCCGGGCTGTAGAGGTTCTCCGTCAGGAAGCGCGTCGCCTCGATCGCCCGCTTCGTCGCGCTCTCGTCGCGCAGCACGACGCCCGCCTTCAGCAGCGACGAGATCGTCTGCGCCAGCGAGGGCGCGTAGATCGTGTGCTCGACGTGCGGCGGCTTGCGGTCGGCGCGCGCCTGCTCGGCGAGCCCGTAGTACTCGTCGTCGGCGGCCTGGCTGCCGAACCACGCGCCGCTCTCGGGGTCGCGCAGGGTGTGCTCGAGGTAGGACAGCGTCTTCTGCGCCACCTTGCGGAAGTCGGGCCGGTCGAAGAGCTGCCAGCCCTCGAGGAAGTTGCGCAGCAGCCCGGCCTGCGTCTCGAGCAGCTTCTCGGTATGCGGCTGGCGCCAGTCGCGCGTCGCGCAGTAGCGGAAGAAGCCGCCGCCCGCGGCGTCGGCGAGCCCGCCGGCCGCCATCTCGGTCAGCGACTTCTGCGCGATCTCGCGGAAGGCCGGGTTGCGCGTCTTCTCGGCGTAGAGCAGCGCGAAGTCGATGATCTCCGGGTGCGGGAACTTCTGCCCGGTCCCGAAGCCGCCGTGCTTGGCGTCGAAGGCGTCGAGGATCGCGGCGGCGACGCGCTCGACGATCGCGGGCGAGAAGTCGGCGGTCCGCGCTCGACGCTCGGCGTCGGCGGCCGCCTGCTCGGCGACGATCCCGTCGAGCCCGTCCTGCACCTGCTCCTGGTTGGCGCGCCACCAGTCGGCGGTCTTCGCGACCAGCAGGCGCACTTCCTCGTCGGTGAGCGCGCTGCCGCCGGTGATCACGCCGCCGTCGGGCGTGAGGAAGGCGAGCGTCGGCCAGCCGCCGAGGAAGTAGCGCTGGTTGACGTCGGGGCGGCGGTCCTTGTCGACGCGGATCGGGACGTAGAACTTCTCCACGTTCTCGACGACCGCGGCCTCGCGCAGGACGCTCGACTCGAGCTCGCGGCAGAAGCGGCACCACGACGCGCCGAGCAGGAGCAGGATCGGCTTGCCGGAGGCGCGGGCGGACGCGAAGGCGTCGTCGCTCCAATCGCTCCACACGATCTCGCGCATGCCACCACTCCTGCGCCGGAACGCGCTCCCCGATAGCGCGTCCGGCCGGATCATCGACCGGGGAGACCCGCGGTCTTTCCCGACGGGTCCTCGCCGCCGCTCCTGCCTGCCGTCCTTGCTGCTCCCCCCGGGGTCTCCGCCCCCGGAGAGAAATCCCTTCTCAACCGCGCCCCCGTGCGCCGCCGATCACACCTCCGACGAACCGGCCCGCCCCGGGCGGGACCGCATCGAGCCGACCGCTCCCGCGGACGGCCTCCGGCCGGATCCTCCGTGCCGGAAGCGAGGAGAGCAGACGGTGGACTTCGCGACCCTCATCGGGATGGTCCTCAACCTCGGCATGGTCGCGATGGCGATCCGCCTCGGCGGCGCGACGGTCACGTCGTTCCTGAACGAGCACGCGAGCCTCGTCGTGGTCGGCGGGACCGTCTTCGCGATGGTGGCAAGCTACACCGGCACGCAACTCAAGTCGCTCGGCCGGACGCTCCTGCGCGCATTCATCTACCCGATGCCCTCGCCGGAGAAGGAGATCGAGCGGCTGGTCTCGTTCGCGAACCTCGCGCGTCGCGAGGGGCTGCTTGCGCTCGAAGAGAAGCTCGAGGAGGTGGCCGACGAGTTCGAGGCCAAGGGCCTGCGCATGGTCGTCGACGGCCTCCCCGCCGAGCAGATCCGCAACGTCCTCGAGACCGAGGTCAACTTCCAGCTCGAGCGCCACACGACCGGCAAGAAGATGGTCGAGCGCGGCTCCGAGTTCGCCCCGGCGTTCGGGATGCTCGCGACGCTGATGGGTCTCGTCACGATGCTCCGCAACATGTCCGACCCGTCGGGCATCGGCACCGGCATGGCCCTCGCCCTCATCGCGACCTTCTACGGCTCGTTCGTCGCCAACGTCATCTGCATCCCGCTCGCTTGCAAGCTCGGCGAGCGCGGCAAGGAAGAGACGATGGTGCGCATGATGATCATCGAGGGCGTGCTCGCGATCCAGGCCGGCGACAAGCCGCAGCTGGTCGAGGAGAAGCTGAAGAGCTTCCTCTCGCCGCGCGAGCGCGAGGCGATCGCGTCGGGCAAGGAAAAGGCCGCCGGCGCGGAGAAGTGACGTGGGGATCAAGCGCGAGGAAGAGGAGCCGTTCAGCGCTCCCCCCTGGATCGTCACCTTCTCCGACATGATCGGGCTGCTCACCAGCTTCTTCATCATGCTGCTGAGCTACAGCACCAAGAGCAAAGCCGAGTTCCACAAGCTCGCCGGCGCGCTGCAGGGCTCGTTCGGCGTCATCGCCGACCCCAAGGACAACGACTTCCAGGCGATCGTCCCGCCCAAGGACCTCCTGAGCGACAAGTACCGCGACAACGGCCTGCGCTCCGAGCACAACGAGCTCGAGAAGGTGAAGGACAAGAAGGGCGTCATGGTGCGCAAGCCCACGGGCGAGCGCGTCCAGCTCGAGCGCATGAGCGACGGCTACCGCGTGAAGCTCGTCACGCACACCACCTTCGCGCCCGGCTCGACGCGCCTGACCGACGAGGACCGCGACGTCCTGCGCGAGGTCGCCGACCTGCTGCGCCTCACGCGCCACCGCTTCGTCGTGGTCGGCAACGCCTGGGACGAGGGCGAGACGGCGCGCACGATCGGCGACCTGATCTCGCTGTCGCAGCAGCGCGCGCTCGAGGTCGCGCTCTACCTCGAGCAGGTCGGGCACCTCGGCCGCAGCCGCATCGGCGTCGGCGGCGTCGGCGCGAGCCAGCCGCTCGAGATCTCGCACTCCGCCGAGGAGGCCGCCGCGAACCGCCGCGTCGAGATCGTCCTCTACCCGGAGCAGTGACGGCGATGCCGCTGAAGAAGCACAAGGAGGAGAAGTTCATCGTCCCGGGCTGGATGGTGTCGTTCTCCGACATGATCGTGAACCTGATGTGCTTCTTCATCCTGCTGAACAGCATGGCGACGTCGCAGGAGTGCGGGTACCTCGGCGCCGGCCACGGCGAGTACGCCGACAGCGTGCTGTCGCAGGGGATGCCGGGGCTGATGCCGGCGCAGACGACGCTGATCCAGAAGAGCAACCCGCAGGTCCGCTTCCAGGCGCCGCAGTTGAAGCCCCTGTCGGGCAAGGACTGGGTCGAGCACACGCTGAAGACGCTGAACGAGGAGTTCGACCGCATCACGCGCTCGACCTCCGACGTCACCGACCCGGGCCGCCGCTTCAGCATCCCGGTCCAGCTCCTCTTCCAGGGCGGCGTGTCGCGCCTCGACGCGCGCCAGAAGGAGGAGCTCGAGATGATCCTGCCGAGCCTGCGCTCCCGAAAGGACCTGGTCGAGGTGGTCGGCTCCTGCGCCGACGACGAGGTCGGCACGATGCGCGACGCGCTCGAGCTCTCCTTCGCCCGTGCGCGCGCCGTCTCCGACTATCTCGCGGCGCACGGAATGCCGCCCGAGCGGCTCGTCCCGTCGGGCATCGGCGACGCCGACTTCGCCGCCGTGAGCGGCGAGAGCCGCGCGCAGCGCCAGCGGGTCGAACTGCGCTGGATGCTTAGGAACTAGAGCGGACGTCGAGGGAAGGGGTGAAGAGGGCGCGGGGAGAGGGATTCGTGCGCGAACGCGCGACGGGCGCGGGCGGGTCGAGGGGCGGAGGGGAAGAAGGTCGAGGGACGGGACCCGCTCGCCCCAGACCCAAGATGGACGGGGGGCTCGCTGCATTCGGCGCATTCGGAGCAC
>DASRRB010000092.1:0-4346 GCA_035695985.1 Planctomycetota bacterium
CGGCGGTCGACCACCGTGCATCGTCGAGTCGTGCTCCGAATGCGCCGAATGCCTGCGCGAGCCTCAGCCGTTCATCCCTTTGGTGGGGGCGAGCGTGTTCCGTCCCTCGACCTTTTTCCTCTCCGCCCTCTCCACCACCTCTCGCCTGTCGCGCGTTCTCACCCGAACACGATTCGGCCCCGCTAGGCCGCGCGTGCGGTCGCTTCGATCGGCCAGATCTCGACGTCGAGCTTCTCTCCGCGCCGCAGCAGCGTGAACGTCGAGCGCGCGCCGACGCGAGCCAGCGTGAGCTCGCGGTGGAGGTCGTCGATGCCGCGGATCGGGCGGCCGTCGAGGCCGACCACGACGTCGCCTTCCTGCAGGGATGCGCGTGACGCCGGGCTGCCCGGCTCGACGCCCAGCACGAGCAGGCCGCTCTTCACCTTCAATTGCAGCGACTCGACGATCGCCGGCCGCAGAACGACGTCCTGGCCGGAGATGCCGAGGAAGCCGCGCCGAACGCGGCCGTCCTTGATCAGGAGCCCGGCGACGAGCTTCGCCGTGTCGACCGAGATCGCGAACGCGATCCCCTGTGCCGGCTGGATCACCGCGGTGTTCACGCCGATCACGCGGCCGTCGCTCGCGACGAGCGGGCCGCCGGAGTTGCCGGGGTTGAGCGCCGCGTCGGTCTGGATCACGCTGTCGATCAGCCGGCCCGACTGCGAGCGCAGGCTCCGCCCGAGCGCGCTCACCACGCCGGCCGTCACGGTGCACTGGAAGCCGAGCGGGTTGCCGATCGCGACCGCGAGCTGTCCGACCACGAGCCGGCTCGCGTCGCCGAGCTCGACCGGCTGCGCGACCGGGTGCGCAAGTCGGACCACCGCGAGGTCGGTCGCCGGGTCGTCGCCCACGAGCTCGCACGGGATCGGCTCACCGTCGTCGGACATCGCCGCGAGGTCGCTCGCGCCGTGCACGACGTGGCTGTTGGTGAGGACGAAGCCGTCGGGCGTGAAGACGAAGCACGAGCCCGAGCCGACCGCCTCGCCGCGCCGGCCGCCGGCGTGGCGCACCTGCAGCTTCAGCACCGACGGGCTCACGCGCGCGACCACGCCCGACACCGCCTGCGAGTAGGCGTCGAGCAGCGGGCCGTCGTCCGATCCGGAAGTCATGGCGCTCCCTCGTTCACCGTCCCGGGGCGGGACGGAGGGGCCCGCTCCTAGCGGAGCTCCCGGGTGGCGCCAACCGGTGCGCTCAACCGTCGGCGCTCTCGCGCAAGCGGCGCAGCAGCGCGTCGCGCTGCGCCGCCGGGACGCGCTCGTCGAGGGCGGGATAGAGCAGGTTCCTCTCGCGCTCGTCGTGGTGGCGGAAGAACTCCTTGAAGGTCGTCTGCTCGTCGAGCAGCTGCAGCACGCGCGCGTCGACTTCGGGGTCGGCGGTGTCGAGCCGGGCGGCGTCGCGCTCGAACTCGCGCAGCATGGCGCGGAAGTGCTTGTGCTCGCCGGTGAAGAGGTCGACCGGCGCGCGGCCCATGGTCGGGTCGTTGCGCGTCACGTCGGTGGCGTGGGCGAACACGGTGTCGAAGAGCTCCTCCTCGACGGCCATGTGGCGCTCGAGGCGCGCGGTGAAGGCGGCGAGCTGCGCGCGGGCGCCCGGGAAGTCGCGGTGGAGCAGCGCGAACTGGTGGCGCTCGAACTCGGCGAGGAGCTCCTCGTGCAGGTCGGCGAGGGTGACGAAGCGGTCCCGGGGTCGAGCCATCGCGGAGGGTCTCCGGGATCGCACGCTAGCGAGATCGAATATGGTTCCGGCATGAGCCTCCCCGCCGCGCCGCTCCTCCTGCTCGCACTCGCGCGAGCGACGCCCGACGGTCCGGAGCCCGCCGACCTCTCCGCCCTGCTCGCGAAGGTCGATCGCGCGCGCCTCGAACGCGACGTGCGCACGCTCGCCGGATTCGCCACGCGCCACCCGTTGTCGTCGCGCGACGACCCGGCGCGCGGCGTCGGGGCGGCGCGCCGCTGGCTGCTGGCGGAGTTCACGGCGGCGGCGGACGCCGCGAACGCCGCGGCCGAGAAGGGGAAGACGCCCGCGAGCGTGCGCGTGCAGGCGTTCGACCAGCGCATGGCGCGCAACAACGCGACGGTCGCCCGCTTCGAGAACTTCCTCTTCGAATTCGCCGGCAGCGACCCCGCGCGCGGCCTCTGGATCGTGGGCGGCCACTACGACTCGCGCAACAAGGACGAGAACGACGGCGGGAAGGACGCGCCCGGCGCCGACGACGACGCGAGCGGGACCGCCGTCGCGCTCGAGCTCGCGCGCTGCCTTGCCGGCGAGAAGCCGGCGGCGACGATCGTGCTGTGCGCCTTCGACGGCGAGGAGCGCGGCCTCTTCGGCAGCGACGAGCTCGCGGGACTCCTGAAGCGCGAGGGGCGCGTCGTCGAGGGGATGGTCGCCGACGACATCGTCGGCGCGAGCCGCGGTTCCGACCGCTCCGCGCCGCCGGCGCGGACGATCCGCTGTTTCTCCGAGGCGTTCGCGGCGGGCGCGGAGGACGACGCCTTCTTCCGCATCGTCGGCGGCGAGAGCGACGGGCCGTCGCGCCAGCTCGCGCGCTACGCGCAGCTCGTCGCGCAGCGCCACCTGACCGGCTTCGACGTCGAGGTGATGGCGCGCTCCGACCGTTTCGGGCGCGGCGGCGACCACGCCTCGTTCACCAAGCGCGGCTATCCCGCGGTCCGCTTCACCGAGAAGTGCGAGGACTACCGCCACCAGCACGAGGACGTGCGCACCGACGGCGGCGTCCAGTACGGCGACCTGCCCGAGTTCGTCGACTTCGACTACCTCGCGAACGTCGCACGGCTGAACCTCGCGCTCGTCTCCGAAGGCGCGGGCGCGCCGCCGCCGCCGGCGGCCGTCCACCTCGACGGCGCGGTCAAGCCCGACGCGACGGTCGACTGGAGCGAGGTCGCGGGCGAGGGGGTCGCCGGCTACCGCGTCTGGCGCCGCACCGCCGCCGCGGCCACCTGGCACGACGAGGTCTTCGTGGAGCGAGGCGCGAAAAAGCTCGACCTGCCCGGCGTCTCGGTCGACGACTGGCAGTTCGCGGTGTCGACGGTGGGGCGCGACGGTCGCGAGAGCCCGGTCCGCTTCCCGACCGCGCGCCCGCGCGCCGCCGCCGCCGCCGGCGGAGCGAGATGAAGTTCCGCTGGCGCGAGTCGTTCGGGGTCGCGCTCGCGTGGCGCTACGCGGCGCACGCCGCCATGGTCGCGCTCGCGCTGTGGAACGAGCGGCGCGCCGCGCCGCCGCTCCCCGACCTCGTCCTCTCGTGGGTGCCGCACGTCGACTGGGTCGAGCGGCACAACTACCAGCTCTGGCTCGCCGCCTACGTGCCGGTCGGGATCGCGCTGCTCGTGCGCGACCGCGCCGCCGGGATCCGGATGCTTTGGATCGGCGGGTGGCTGAGCCTGCTGCGCGGGCTCACGATCCCGCTCACCGGGCTCGGCCCGATCCACGGTCCCGACGCGAACGCCGGCGCGAGCTTCGAGACGCTGCGCCGGGCGTGGCTCGCGATCGTGAACCCCGTCTCCGCGCTCACCACCGACGCGGCGCAGGTCGGGCTCACCAAGGACTACTTCTTCTCGGGCCACGTGGCGAGCACGTTCCTGCTCTGGCTCTACTGCCGCGGTCGCGGCGTCCTCGCGCCGATCGCGCTGGCGAGCCACCTCTTCGTCACGGCGACCGTCTTCCTCGCCCACATCCACTACACGATCGACGTGGTGGGGGCGTGGGCGGCGACGCTCGCCGTCTACGTCGTGGCCGAGCGCGGCGTCCCGATCAGCGGTTCGACGCCGGCTCCGTCTCCGCCGGACCCGTCGCGCAGACCGGCGGACCGACCCAGCGCTCCAGCGCCGCGACGAGCGCCTGGCGCGTGACCGGCTTGGCGACGTGGTCGTCCATGCCGGCCGCGAGGCAGCGCTCGCGGTCGCCGTCCATCACGTTGGCGGTCATGGCGACGATCGGAGTGCGCCGCCCGGCCGGCTCGCGCCGGCGCAGCTCGCGCGTCGCGTCGTAGCCGTCCATCTCGGGCATCTGGCAGTCCATGAAGATCGCGTCGTAGCGCGTCGCGAGCGCGCGTGCGACCGCCTCGACGCCGTGGCCGGCGACCTCGACCTGGAGCCCGAGCTGCTGCAGCAGCCGGATCGCGAGCTTCTGGTTGACCGGGTTGTCCTCGGCGAGAAGCACGCGGCCGCGGAAGCGGACCTTCGCGCGCGCCGGCGCCGTGCGCGCGGGCTCGGCGGCGCGCGGTGCGTCGGTGCACAGCGCGTGGCGCAGCGCGTCGCGCAGCGCGTGCGCGCGCACCGGCTTGTGGAGCC
>DASRRB010000093.1:0-3820 GCA_035695985.1 Planctomycetota bacterium
GGCTCGCTGCATTCGGCGCATTCGGAGCACGACTCGACGACGCACGGTGGTCGACCGCCGAACGCGGCGTCCCGTCCCTCGACCTTCTTCCCCTCCGCCCTTTCAGCAACGTTCCAGACCGTCGCGCGACGACGGGAAACCGGCTCCCCGCGGCCTTCTCGAATCGACTTCGCACGACGTCCTGACATCGTTGCTGCGCCACGGGAGAGGTTCGGCGCGCGACGGGGCGTGAGGCCGCTTCACGCGGAACAGTGAAGCACGGCGAATGGCGTCGGACGTCGCGCGCGCCACGGGATTCGACCGCGCTTCATCGAGACGGGGCCGCTCGCGTGCCGGGTCGACTTGGCATCTCGTACGCCGACATCGCTCGTGCCAGGCCGCTGCCCGACCACGGTGCGTCGTGATTTGTAAGCGAGAAAGGCGAGACGCGCGCTCTCTCGTTCAGGACAGTGCCGTGGCTCCCAGCGTTCAGTTTCGCCCGATGTCGATCGTGCGCGCACCGTCCATCTCCCGTGGCGCAGCAACGATGTCAGGACGTCGTTCGACGACGTTGCGAATCGGTCGCGGGGAGCAGGTTTCCCGTCGTCGCGCGACGGTCTCGAACGTTGCTGAAAGGGCGGAGGGGACGAAGGTCGAGGGACGGGACGCCGCGTTCGGCGGTCGACCACCGTGCGTCGTCGAGTCGTGCTCCGAATGCGCCGAATGCAGCGAGCCCCCCCGTCCATCTTGGGTCTGGGGCGAGCGTGTCCCGTCCCTCGACCTTCGTCCCCTCCGCCCTCTCGACCCGCTCTCGCCCGTCGCGCGTTCAACCACGAAGCCTTGCTCCCCGCGGCCTCTTCACTCCCGTCCTCGACGTCCGCTCCAGTTTCCAGCCGCGGTTCGATTCTCCGAACGACTCCGCCCGGCCTACTGGAACAGGTTCGAAGGAAGGACGGCGAGCGCGACGCCCGTCGCGCCGGTCGCGAGCGCGGCGACGTCGAGCGCGAGCGGACCGCGCCGCCATCGGTGGAGCGCCGCCGCGAGCAGCGCAGCGAGCGCGGCCGCCGTCGCGAGCTTCCCCGCCGCGAAGGCGCCCGCTGCGAGCGCGCCGCCGATGCGGCCGACCGCCTCCATCTCGGGGGCGAGCGCCATCCCGTGCACGAGCCCGAAGAGGAGTGCCGTCGCGACGCGCAGGTCGAGCCGGAGGCTGCGCCGGTTTTCGACGGCGAGGTAGACCGGCGCGAACGCCGCCGCGGCGCGCGCGGCCCACGGCGCCGGCTCGATCCAGCCGGCGCGCGCCGCCGCGAAGGCGAGCGCCGCCGCGCCGAGGGCGGCGCCCACGGACAGCGCGCGCGCGCGCGCCGCCGCCGGCGCCGCGGCGAGCGCGACCAGGAACGCGAGCAGCCACGGCTCCGCGACCGCCGCGCGCGCCCCCGCCGCGAAGCGCGCACGCAGCCGCCGCGCGGCCGCCCCCTCGCCCGAGTCGGGCAGGACGAAGCGGCACGGCACGGCGCCGAGCACGCCGAAGTCGGCGAGCGGCGGCTCGCTCCCGTCGCTCAGCACGACGAAGTGGCGGTGCGACGGCTCGAGTTCCTCGAAGAGCGTCTCGGTCAGCTCGAGGGCGGCGTCGCGCGGCGCCTCGAAGCGGAAGCGCAGCTCGACGCGCCGCGTCGCTTCGAAGCCGGTGACGGGGTCCTTTGCCGGCGCCGGCTCGATCGATTCGGGGGCGAGCGCGACGGCGCGCCCCTCGGAGCGCAGCCGCCAGCGCCCGGCGACGTAGGCGTAGGCGCGCGCCGCCACCGCCTCGATCTCGGCGCGCGTCCACTCCTCGCCGAGCGGCGGCGGCGAGCCGCAGGCCTCCATCAGCCGGTCGGCGTCGACCGCGAGAGAGAGGCGCACGCCGTCGCGCCCGATCGTGAGGGTCGCCACCGAGACGGTGTCGGCGTGCG
The DNA here is from genome assembly GCA_035695985.1 of Planctomycetota bacterium. Taxonomy (GTDB): domain Bacteria; phylum Planctomycetota; class B15-G4; order B15-G4; family SIAN01; genus DASRRB01. Next base: position 1,929 of record DASRRB010000093.1, read on the forward strand.
CGGCGGAGAGCGCCAGGACGGCGGCGAAGACCACGGCGAGCATGGGAGGGGTGGCGCACCCAGGGATCGGGGCGCGGCACCATAACATCGGCGCCGGCGCGGACCGGACGGTCCGGCGGGGAGCAGGAGCAGCCATGGCTCGCACGATCGGAGGGCTCGGCGTCGCGCTCGCGGCGCTTTGCGCGGGCTGCGGCGGCCCGACGCCGACCACGCACGAAGGCGGCTTCTGGGTCCCCGACGAAGGGCGCATCGTCGACCTGAGCCGCGCGAGCGAGGGCGCGACGACGACGATCGCCACGCCGGGTTCCGTCGCGCAGCTCGAACCGGGCCGCCTCGTCGCGCCGCTCGTCGTGATCGACGTCGTGCTGCGCCGCAAGGAGTCCGCCGAGTTCGCCTTCTCGGCCGATGACCTCGCCGAATACGAGGGGCGCGAGCGGCCGATCCCCGCCGGCTCGTTCGTCGTGCTGCGCACCGGCGCCGGCGCGCCGGCGAAGGCGGGCGGGCCCGAGGAGGCGCACCGCCATCCCGGATTCAGCGCGGCGGTCGTCGACCTGCTGGCGCGCCAGCGGGGGGCGGTCGGCTTCGGCAGCGACGCGCCCGCGCTCGACCCGACCTCCGCGGCGGCTCCGATCGCGCATGCCGCCGCGCTGCGCGCCGGCCGCTTCGTGGTGACGGGGCTCGCCGGGCTCGAACAGGTCGTCGGGGGGCGCGCTCTCGCCTTCGTGGGAGCCCCGCTCGACGCCAAGGGGTCGGCGCCGCTGCGCGTCCTCGCCCTCGTGCCTCGTACCGTCGGGTCGCCGTCGAAATAGGCGAGGCGCCACCGGACCTTCCCGCAAGCCATTGCGCCGCTCGCCGACGACGCGGAGACTGGGCGATCGAGGTTCTCTGCGCCGAGTCTTTATCCGCCTCGAGGCGCGCGCTAACCTCCCGCGCCCGTTTTTCGGCGGCGACGCTTTTCCACGGAGAGGCCCCATGCCCAAAGTGCTCAAGGCCCAGATCCGGTCGTTCCTGCACGACTACAAGAAGCGCGTCTTCGAGATCGAGCACGACCCCAAGCTGGTCGAGCAGCGGAAGTCCCAGGTGCACAAGGTGGTCGCGCAGATCCTCGACGAGAAGTCGCGCTTCCACCTCCACCAGAAGGTCGACGCGACGAACGCCGCGACGCTCGACCTGATCTACGACTTCTGCCACGAGGCGCTGCTGCCTCCGGTCGTCGGCAAGATCGCCGACCGGATCCTGTCGCTCGAGGCGCGCCAGGCGGCGTGCCTCGAAATGGTGCACAAGATGCTCGACGCGTTCGCGGCGGACGAGACGGCCTGAGCCGCGCCGCGCGCCGCGCCACGACCACGGGACGAGACCGGGAGGGATCGAGAGACATGGCCAAGCCCCGCCGCCGGACCAAGCGCGCCAACCACGGCAAGCGCCCCGCGAATCCGCGCCGCTCCAAGCGCATGCGGAAGCACTTCAAGAACTGAAGCGCGGCTCGCGGCGAGGCCGCATCTGCTTCGTCGGCTCGCCCTCGTTGGCTCCTTTCGGAGCCAGACTTCGGGACGAGCCTCCTCGCATCTGCGGCCTCGGCGCTTCGCCCCAGGTCTGCGCATGAAATTCACGCCTCGGTGGCGGCCACGGTCCTTGCACGACGTCCGACGTCATTGCTGCACCTTCGGACGTGGAGCCGAACCTGCGGGCGCGTGACGTCATCGGGGCGTGCTGAGTCTCCAGAGGGTGGTGGAGACGGCGTTCGAGACCGAAATGGCTTCGCGCGACGAGCTGGACGCACCGCTCGCGTGATGGTCGGCGTCGAGCCTCGTACGCCAATACGGCTCGTGGCCATTCGAAACTCGCCCACGGTACGTCGGCAATGAAGCCGGACGAGGCGAGACGCTCGCCCT
>DASRRB010000094.1:0-4180 GCA_035695985.1 Planctomycetota bacterium
TGGGGACGGTGTGGGAGGCGGTGCAGCAGTCGCTGCAGCGGCGCGTCGCCCTCAAGCTGATCCATCCCGAGCAGATCGACGCGCAGATGATCGAGCTCTTCCGTCGCGAGGCGCGCGCCGGCGGGAAGCTCAGCCATCCCGGCATCGTGATGGTGCTCGCGACCGGCGACGCCGACGGCATGCACTTCATCGCGCAGGAGCTCGTCGAGGGGGGCCATTCGCTCGCCGCCGCGCTCGCCGAGCTGCGCGGCATCGATCCGCTCCCGCCGGGCTACCACGCCGAGGCCGCGCAGTTCATCGCGGCGGTGGCCGACGCGCTGCACGTCGCGCACGAGGCGGGGGTGGTCCACCGCGACGTGAAGCCCCACAACGTCCTGATCGACGCCGAGGGGCGGCCGAAGGTCTCCGACTTCGGGCTCGCGCACATGGTCGACGAGCAGTCGCTTACCGGCCAGAGCGGGATCGTCGGCAGCGTGCTCTACATGAGTCCCGAGCAGGCGTCGGCGACGCGCGCGGGGCTCGACCGGCGCGCCGACGTCTTCAGCCTCGGCGTCGTGCTCTACGAGATGCTCACGCTGCAGCGTCCGTTCGAGGGCGACACGCCCGAGCAGGTGCTCGAGCGCGTGCTGCACGAGGACCCGGTGGCGCCGGCGCGGCTGCGCTCGCGCGTGCCGGCCGACCTCTCCGTGATCTGCATGAAGGCGCTCGAGAAGCGGCGCGAGCTGCGCTACGCGACGATGGAGGAGTTCGCCGCCGACCTGCGCCGCTTCCTCGCCCACGAGCCGATCCTCGCCCGGCCGACCGGCGCGCTGCGGCGCGCGCAGAAGTGGACGTTGCGCCACCCGACGGCGGCCGCGTCGATCGGGCTCGGGGCGGCGGCGCTGATCGTGATCTCCCTCCTGCTCGCGCAGACGATCGCCGCCAAGAAGGAGTCCGACACGAACGCGCAGGCGGCCCGGAAGAGCGAGGGGCGGGCGACGCTGGCGCGCGCCGACGCCGAGGAGCGTGCGCACGAGCTGCTGCGCCTCTCCGACGACAAGCTGCTGCGCTCGCTCGAGACGCGCGCCGCCGCGCTCTGGCCGGCCCACCCCGAGCGCTCCGAGGCCCTCGAGCAGTGGCTCGCCGACGCCGACGTCCTGGCGAAGAACCTCCCGCAGCACGAGGCGTCGCTCGCGCGGCTGCGCACGGCCGAGCGCGAGTCGCCGGCGGACGCGTCCGGCGCCGGCCCGCGCGTCACGGGCGAGGAGCGGTCGTGGTGGATCGAGACGCTCGACTCGCTCGTCCGCAACCTGCGCCGCTTCCTCGACGACGATCCACGGGTCGGAACGAGAGCGAGCGTCGCGGAGCGGCTCGCGTCCGCACGCACGCTCGGTCAGCGCAGCCTCGTCGACCCCGCCGCGGAGTGGGACGAGGCGCGCGCGTTCGTCGGCGAGAGCGCGACCTACGGCAACCTCGCGCTCGCGCCGCAGATCGGGCTCGTCCCCCTCGGCCCCGACGCCGAGTCGGGGCTGTGGGAGTTCTGGCAGGTCGAGACCGGTGAGCGGCCGGTGCGCAACGACGCGACCGGCAAGCTCACGATCACGCCGCAGACCGGCGTCGTCCTCGTGCTGCTGCCCGGCGGGAAGTTCCGGATGGGGGCGCAGCGCGCCGACGCGGCGCGGCCCAACTACGACCCCGGCGCGCAGGTCGACGAGACGGTCCACGAGGTCGCGCTCGCGCCGTTCTTCCTCTCCAAGTACGAGATGACGCAGGGCCAATGGCAGCGGCTCGCGAGCGTGAACCCGAGCTTCTTCGGTCCGGTGCGCGCGGCGGGCGCCGACCTGCCGATGCATCCGGTCGAGCAGGTCACGTGGGAGGAGTGCCGTTCGATCCTCGGACGCGTCGGGATGAAGCTGCCGACCGAGGCGCAGTGGGAGTACGCGGCGCGCGGCGGGACGGGGACGACGTGGTGGTCGGGGACGGAGCCGGCGTCGCTGCGGACCGCGGCCAACATCGCGGACGCCGCCTACCTCCGCGGGAATCGCGACGCCGCGAGCGCGGAGAGCTGGGACGACGGCGAGTCGGCGCCGTCGGCGGTCGGCACCTTCGCCGCCAACCCGTTCGGGCTCCACGACGTGATCGGCAACGTCTGGGAGTGGTGCGAGGACGAGTACGTCGGATACGAGCACCCGGCGCGGCCGGGCGACGGCCTGCGCGGCACGGAGCGGCCGAAGCTGCAGGCCGACCGCTGCCAGCGCGGGGGCGGCTTCTCGACGCGCGCCGCCTCGACGCGCTCGGCGTTCCGGGCGCGATTCCTCCAGGATTCGCGCGACAACGACCTCGGCGTGCGACCGGCGAAGGCGCTCGACCCGTGAGGCGCTGCTGAAGCGAGCGGAGGGTCCCGTGCGGCAAGACGTGGCAACGGGTGAAATGGGCGCGATGTCAACGCTTCGGAGAGTTCATGGGCGCGTCGCGTGGCTGCTGCTCGGCGCGGCGTGCGCGGCGTGCGAGAGCGCGGTCGTCCCGAACGGCTCGGAGTTGCACGCCGTCGCGGAGGTCGCCGCGCCGAAGACGGAGCCGGTCGCCGAAGCCGCGTTCGTGACCGTGGCGAGCCCGAGCGGAGCGTTCACCGCGGCGTGGCGCCCGCTCGCGCCGGCCGTGCCCGTGAACGAGCTCTTCGATCTCGAAGTCCGGCTGTACGAAGGGCGCGGAGCGGGCGACGAGACGCAGAAGCCGTTGGCCGGCGCCAGGGTCTCCGCGAGCGCCTGGATGCCGGAGCACATGCACGGCATGAGCCGCCGCCCGCAGGTGGTCGAGTCGGCGCCCGGCCGCTACCTCGTGCGCGGCATGCTGCTGCACATGGAGGGCTCCTGGCAGCTCTTCATCGACGTGATGACCGCAAGCAAGTCGGAGCGGGTCGAGTTCCCGCTCGACGTCCGGGACGGTGCGCCGCTCGCCGTCGAGGGCTTCACGCCGGACGAGGTCCGCGCGTTCCTCCACCTCTCTCCGCTGCCCGCCCCTCCGCCCGATCCGACGAATCGCCACGCCGACGATCCGCGCGCCGCGCGACTCGGGCAGTACCTCTTCTTCGACAAGCGTTTCTCGGCGTCCGGCGACGTCGCGTGCGCGACCTGCCACCAGCCGGCGCTCGGCTTCGCGGACGGGAAGCACTTCGGGCAGGCCGGAGAGGCGTCGCCGCTCCTCGATCGCCACACGCCGTCGCTCTGGAACGTCGCGTACCAGCGCTGGTGGTTCTGGGACGGGCGCGCCGATTCGCTCTGGGCGCAGCCGCTGCGCCCGCTCGAGGAGCCGCGCGAGCACGCGACCACTCGTCTCGAGATCGTGCACGCGCTGCGCGCCGACGCGGGGCTGACGCGCGCCTTCGAGGAGACCTTCGGCGCGCTGCCGGATCTCTCCGATCCGAAGCGCTTTCCCGCGAAGGGCAAGCCGGGCGACGCGGCGTGGGAGGCCATGGCCGCCGCCGACCAGGTCGCCGTCTCCCGCGTCTTCGCGAACTTCGGCAAGGCGCTCGCCGCCTACGAGCGGCGCCTCCTGTCGCGCGCCGCGCCGTTCGACGAGTTCGTCGCGGGCGTGCGCGCGGGCGACGTCGAGCGGCAGCGCGCGCTCGACCCCGCGGCGCGCGAAGGCCTGCGCCTCTTCGTCGGCGCGGCGCGCTGCGTCCTCTGCCACAGCGGACCGACCTTCTCCGACCGCGAGTTCCACGACAACCGCGTCCCGACGCTCGGCGGCGAGCCGCGCCGCGACGCGGGGCGCCACCGCGGGATCCCCGACGTGCAGGCCGACCCGTTCAACGGCGCGGGGGCGTTCTCCGACGCGCCCGAGGGCGCGGCGCAGGACAAGCTCCACTTCCTGCCGGTCGCGGGCGACAACTGGAGCGAGTTCAAGACGCCGACGCTGCGCAACGTGGCCCGGACCGCGCCCTACATGCACCAGGGTCAGCTCGCGACGCTCGACGAGGTGCTGGCGTACTACAACACGCTCGAGCGCGCCGTCCCGACGCACTCGCCGGAGCGGACCCTGCAGCCGGTGAACCTCTCCGCCGACGCGCTCGCGTCGCTGCGCGCGTTCCTCGTCGCGCTCACCGACACGCGGCTCGATCCCGCGCTGCTCGAGCCGCCGCCGACTCCCTGGCTGCCGTGAACGGTTCGCCGCGCGCCGGCACGCCGGCGCGCGGCGACGT
>DASRRB010000095.1:0-7035 GCA_035695985.1 Planctomycetota bacterium
CAGCGCGAGCTCATCATCGGCGACCGCCAGACCGGCAAGACCGCGATCTGCGTCGACGCGATGCTGAACCAGAAGGACACCGACGTCGTCTGCATCTACGTCGCGATCGGCCAGAAGATGTCGACGGTGAAGTCGGTGGTCCGCTCGCTCGAGCAGGGCGGCGTGATGGACAAGTGCATCGTCGTCAACGCGCCCGCCTCCGACCAGGCGTCGATGCAGTTCCTGGCGCCTTTCTCGGGCGCCGCGATGGGCGAGCGCTTCATGAACGAGGGCGGCCACGTCCTCATCATCTACGACGACCTCTACAAGCACGCGACCGCGTGGCGCCAGGTCTCCCTGCTGCTGCGCCGGCCGCCGGGCCGCGAGGCGTTCCCGGGCGACATCTTCAACCTGCACAGCCGCCTGCTCGAGCGCGCCGCGAAGATCAACGTCGACGCGCCCAAGATCAACCCGAAGCAGTTCAAGAAGGGCGGCGGCTCGCTCACGGCGCTGCCGATCGTCGAGACGCAGGACGGCGACGTGTCGGCCTACATCCCGACCAACGTCATCTCGATCACCGACGGCCAGATCTTCCTGGAGACCGACCTCTTCAACTCGGGCATCCGGCCCGCCGTGAACGTCGGCATCTCCGTGTCGCGCGTCGGCGGCTCGGCGCAGACGGCGGCGATGAAGAAGGTGGCCGGCGGGCTCCGCCTCGGGCTGGCGCAGTACCGCGCGCTCGCGGCCTTCGCGCAGTTCGGCTCCGACCTCGACGCCGCGACGCAGGCGCAGCTCACGCGCGGCGAGCGGCTGACCGAGCTCCTGAAGCAGGGGCAGTACCAGCCGATGGCGATGGAGAAGCAGGTCGTGTCGGTCTACGCCGGCTCGAGCGGCGCGCTCGACGGATTCCCGACCTCCTCGGTCGGCGCGTTCGAGAAGGGGCTGCACCGCTTCCTCGAGGACCGCCAGCCGACCGTGCTCCAGCGCATCCGCGACGAGAAGAAGATCGCCGACGACGTGAAGGCGCTGCTCGACGCCGCCATCGCCGAGTTCAAGCAGGGCTTCCAGGCCAAGTGACCGCACCGCGAGTCTGACGAGGCGATCCGATGGCCCAGGGCATGAAAGAGCTGCGGCGACGCATCCGCAGCGTGACTTCGATCCAGAAGATCACGCGCGCGATGGAGATGGTCGCGTCGACCCGGCTGCGCCGCATGCAGGCGCGCGCCGAGGGGGCGCGGCCCTACGCCGACGGTCTCGCGGGCTTCAGCAAGCTGCTCGCGGGCGCGGGCGCGAACCTCGTCTCCCCGCTCACGCAGGAGCGCGCGACCGTCAAGCGCCTCGCGCTGCTCGTGGTCACCTCCGACCGCGGCCTGTGCGGCGCCTACAACGCCAACCTCTACCGCAAGGTGGCGGCGTTCCTCGGCGAGAAGAGGGGCATCGAGCCCGACCTCTACGTGGTCGGCAAGAAGGGGCGCCAGCACTACGCGCGGCGACTCCCGGTGAAGGTCGCCTACCCCGACGAGGTCGAGAAGCTCGACTTCCGGCGCGCGCGCGAGATCGCGCGCCAGCTCACCGAGGAGTTCCTGCGCGGCTCCGAAGGCGGCGCCGCCCCGAAGGTCGCGAAGAAGGGCGAGGCGAAGGCGGCCGGCGTCGACGAGGTGTGGGTCGCCTACACGCGCTTCGTCTCGGCCGGCAAGCAGGTCGTCACCGTCGACCGGCTGCTGCCGATCGTGAGCGGCGCGCCGGCGGCCCACGTCGCGGGCACCGCGACGGCCAATGCCGGCGACGCCGCGAAGGTCGCCGCGCCCGCGCCGGGGATGATCCTGCTCGAGCCGTCGCCGCAGGAGCTGTTCGACGTCCTGATGCCGAAGAGCCTCGCGATGCGGGTGTTCGCGGCGCTGCTCGACTCGATGGCCTCCGAGCAGGCGGCGCGGCGCATCGCGATGAAGGCGGCGACCGACGCGGCGGGCGACATGATCACGAGCCTTTCGCGCAAGTACAACCGCGCGCGCCAGGAAACCATCACGAAGGAGCTGCTCGACATCGTCGGCGGCGCCGAGGCGCTCCAGTGAATCGAACGCAGATCCGGAGATGCAGATGAACAAGGGTTCCGTGCTCGAGGTCGTCGGCCCCGTCGTCGACGTGAAGTTCGGCGCCGGCAGCCTGCCGCCGATCTACAACGCGCTCAAGATCGACGACGACGCGCGCAACCTCCACCTCACCCTCGAGGTCGCGGGCCACCTCGGCGACGAGGTCGTGCGCTGCATCTCGATGGCGTCGACCGACGGGCTGGTGCGCGGCATGGACGTGCTCGACACCGGCGCGCCGATCTCGGTGCCGGTCGGCGAAGCGTGCCTCGGCCGCCTCTTCAACCTGCTCGGCGAGGCGATCGACGGCAAGGGCCCGCTCGCCGCGACCGAGAAGATGCCGATCCACCGCCCCGCGCCGACCTTCGAGGACCAGATGCCGGTCTCGCAGATCTTCGAGACCGGGATCAAGGTCATCGACCTGCTCTGCCCGTTCGCGAAGGGCGGCAAGATCGGCCTCTTCGGCGGCGCCGGCGTCGGCAAGACCGTGCTGATCCAGGAGCTGATCCACGCCATCGCGACCGAGCACGGCGGCTACTCGGCCTTCGCCGGCGTCGGCGAGCGCACCCGCGAGGGCAACGACCTCTACCTCGAGATGTCCGAGTCGGGCGTGCTCGCGAAGACCTGCCTCATCTTCGGGCAGATGAACGAGCCGCCGGGAGCGCGCCTGCGCGTCGCGCTGACGGCCCTCACCATGTGCGAGTACTTCCGCGACGTGAAGGGCCAGGACGTGCTGCTCTTCATCGACAACATCTTCCGCTTCGTGCAGGCGGGCTCCGAGGTCTCCGCCCTCCTCGGCCGCATGCCGAGCGCCGTCGGCTACCAGCCGACGATGGCGTCGGAGATGGGCGCCCTGCAGGAACGGATCACGTCGACCAAGAAGGGCTCGGTCACCTCGATGCAGGCGATCTACGTCCCGGCCGACGACTACACCGACCCGGCGCCGGTCGCGACCTTCACCCACCTCGACTCGACGATCCGGCTCGAACGTTCCATCGCCGAGCTCGGCATCTACCCCGCCGTCGACCCGCTGCGCTCGACCTCGCGCATGCTCGACCCGCAGTACGTCGGCCAGGAGCACTACGAGCTCGCGCGCAAGGTGCAGGAGACGCTGCAGCGTTACAACGACCTGAAGGACATCATCGCGATCCTCGGCATGGAGGAGCTGTCGGACGACGACCGCCTGACCGTCCAGCGCGCGCGCAAGATCCAGCGCTTCATGTCGCAGCCGTTCTTCGTGGCCGAGCAGTTCACCGGCGCGCCGGGCCGCTACGTCAAGCGCGAGGACACCGTCCGCTCCTTCAAGGAGATCATCGACGGCAAGTGCGACGCGCTCCCCGAGCAGGCCTTCTACATGGCGGGCGCGATCGAGGAGGTGCACGAGAACGCGAAGAAGCTCGCCGCCACCGGCAAGCCCGCCGACGCGAAGCCCGCCACCACGGCGAAGCCGGCCCCCGACGCGAAGCCCGCCCCCGACGCCAAGCCCGCGGCCAAGGCGGCGCACTGACGGCTCCGCCGCAGGCCTGAACCCAGGTCCCACTCATGTCCAGCAGCCATCCCGCCTTCGATCTCGAGGTGATCACGCCCGACGGCGCCTCCTTCCGCGGCCGCGCCGTCTCGGTGCGCCTGCAGGGCAAGGACGGGAACTTCGGCATCCTCGCGCGCCACGCGCCGCTCGTGGCGGCGCTCGAGACGGGCATCGGCCGCATCGAGCTCGAGTCGGGCTCCCGCGAGCAGCTCGCGCTCGGCGAGGGCTTCGTCGAGGTCGCCAAGGGGAAGGTGCGCGTCCTCGCCGACTTCTGCAACGCGAAGCCGCAGATCGACGTCGCGCGCGCCGCCGAGTCGGAGAAGCGGGCGCGCGAGCGGCTCAAGACGCGCGCGGAGAACGTCGACCACGCGCGCGCGGAGGCGGCGCTGCGCCGCGCGATGGTCCGCCTCACCGTCGGGCGCGGGATCGAGGTCTAGCCGCTCCCGCCCGTCGCGCGTTCACTTCGTTCCCGCGGCTTGCCGCGTGGCGGAGGTCTACTTCGGCGGGATCGGCGTCGGCGTGGCGGGGTCGGGCGCGGCGGACTCCGCCGGCGCCGCCTTCGCGGGCGTCGCGCTGCCGCCCTCGGCCGCGGACTCCCGGTCGCCGAGCACGAGGTAGGGCTGGATCGGACGCGTCATGCCGCGCAGCGCCTGCTCCTGCAGCGGCTGGCAGTGGAAGCGACCCTTCACCGCCTCGTAGGTCGCCGGCCCGACGACGATCTGGCCCGGTTTCGCGACGGTCGACTCGAGGCGGCTCGCCGTGTTCACGGTGGCGCCGATCGCCGTGTAGTCGCTGCGCGCCGGCGTCCCGATGTCGCCGACGATCGCGGGCCCCGAGTTCACGCCGATGCGCAGCGCGAGCGGGGGGAGCGGGACGCCGTCCGCGACCGGCTCCGCGAGCGCCCGCTGCATGCGCACGGCCGTCCGCACGGCGCGCAGGGCGTGGTCGGGCTGCTCGAGCGGCGCTCCGAAGAACACCATCATTCCGTCGCCCGTGAACTTGTCGAGCGTGCCCTCCTCCGCGAAGACCGCCGCGGTCAGCCGCTCGAACGCGCGATTGAGCACCTGCGTCACCTCGGACGGCGCGAGCGTCTCGGCGAAGCCGGTGAAGCCGGCGAAGTCGCAGAAGAGGACGGAGACCTCGCGCTCCATCGAGCGCATGGCGACTTCGACCGCGCCGTCGCCCGGCGCGTCGCCGCTCTTGAGCTGCTCGACGATGTGGTTCACGACCGAGCCCGAGCTGAACCGCGCGAGGCGCTCGCGGATGCGCTGCTCGCGGGCGATCGTCGCGCGCAGCGCCGTCTCCTCGACCGCGACCGCGGCCAGCGTCGCGAAGAGCGAGAGCACCTCGAGGTCGTCGCGCCCGAACGGCGAAGCGAGGCTCAGCGTGTCGACGTAGATCAGGCCGCCGACCTGGCCGTTGCGCAGCAGCGGCGCGCACATCGCCGAGCGGATCTGCATCTGCCGGATGCTCTCGACCGCGCCGAAGCGCGAGTCGTCGTCGGCGTCGCCGACCAGGATCGACTGGTGCGCGTTCATGGCGGCGTCGGCGATGGTGCGGCTGATCACGATCGGGCCGGCCTGCTCCTTCTTGTGCGACCAGGTCGCCTTCGCGACCAGCTCGCCCGACTTCTCGTCCTTGAGCCCGACGAAGCCGCGCTGCGCGCGCAGGTGCGTCGCGACGATCGTGAGGAAGCGCTCGAGCAGGCTCGGGAGGTCGGTGGCGCCGAGCAGCGCCTCGGCCGCCTGCCGCAGCGGCGCCGCGACGCCGAGCCGCTTGCGCAGCTGCTTCGACGCCTCGCTCTCGAGCGGCGGGGGCCGCGGCTTCGCGCCCTTCTCGGGTTCGGGCGCGCGCTCCGGCGCCGGCGCGATCTGCGCCAGCAGCGGGAGCATCGTGTCCATCTCGATCACCGCTCGAGGCGGCGGCTCGGTCTTCGTGTCGTCGATGACGACGTCCGGCGCGGCGGCTGCGCCGCCGGTGATCTCGCACTGCATCGCGACGCTGCCGATCTTCAGCTGGTCGCCGTCGCGCAGCGCGCGCTGGCTCACGCGCCGGCCGTTCACCTCGATGCCGTTGCGGCTGTCGAGGTCGCGCAGCGTCCAGCCGTCGGGGCCGAGGATCAGCTCGGCGTGGTTGCGGGAGATGCTGTCGTCGGCGATCGTGAGGTCGCAGCGTGACGACCGGCCGATCACGACGCGCGGGCCCTGCAGCACGACCTGCTCGCGCGTACCGCGGATCACGTAGGTCAGTCGGCAGCGTGGCGTCGAAGCGGCGGTCATGGGCACTCGCGCGGACGCGGACTTTGCCTCGCGGCGGGGGGAACATACTATCCCCGCGATTCGGAACGGGGGGACGATGGTTCGCGTCAAGGTCACCCAGGAAGGGCGCCCGCTGAGCGAGCTCGTCGTCGAGCAGCCCGTCACGATCGGCCGCGTCGAGGGCAGCGGGCTGCGCCTCGACAAGAGCACGGTGAGCAGCCGCCACGCGCAGCTCGAGCTCAAGGGGCCGCTGCTCTACGTCAAGGACCTCGGCAGCACCAACGGCACGTCGGTCAACGGCAAGAAGCTCGAGACGGGCGTCGAGCGGCTGCTGGTGAAGGGCGACAAGGTCACGATCTCCGTCTTCGAGATCGAGGTCGTCGAGGCCAACAGCCCGGTCGAGCCCGAGACCAAGGACCTGCCGCGCGACCCGCCGAAGGCCGAGCCGGCCGCCGTCGAGATGACGATCGCCGTCGGCGCCCGCATCCAGAGCCCGCTCGCCAACCTCGCCCGGCTGAAGCACGCGCAGCCGCGCCTGGTCATGGCGACCAAGGAGCGTCGAGCCGTCTTCGAGATCGTGAAGCCCGAGGCGATCGTCGGGCGCGACCCGGCGAGCGACGTCGTCATCGACCACGGCACCGTCTCGAAGCGCCACGCCGAAGTGCGCCTGCTGGACGGGACCTTCTACGTCCGCGACCTCGGCACGGTGAACGGCACGTTCGTCGAGGGGAGCGCGGTGGTCGGCGCCGCCGCGCCGCTCAAGTCGAACCAGACGGTCCGCTTCGGGACGGTCTCCTGCCTCTTCCTGACGCGGCCCCCCGAGGGGACCGAGGCGCAGGAAGAGCAGGCGGCCGCGCAGGTCGCGCGCCTCCTCGTGCACCGCGGCGTCGTGCCGCCCGGCCAGATGGAGAGCCTGCAGTCGATGGTGCGCTCGAGCGGCCGCTCGCTCGCGGAGCTGGCGGTCACGGCCGGCGTGGTCGAGCCCGAGGCGTGGTCGAAGCTGCGCGCCCAGGCCGACGTGATCGAGCTGGTCGGCCCGCAGCCTGGCCGCTCGTGGGTCCGGTGGGTGGTCCTGCTCGCGGTGATCGCGTTCGCGGTCTGGGCCGGAGCACACTGGTGGCCGCGGAAATAACGCGACGCCTCGCGGCCGCGGCGCGACGGCCGGCGGTCGTCGCCGCGGCCC
>DASRRB010000096.1:0-6301 GCA_035695985.1 Planctomycetota bacterium
CGACGACACGCGCGCCGCGGACCATGCTCGCGACGACCTGCGCCGGATCGGAGCCGGCGGCGGTCGCGAGGTGGACGACGGCGGCGGCGCCGGCCGTCGCGCGCTCGACCGCGACCGGGTCGAGCGCGTCGCCCGCGAATAGGGTCACGCCGTCGCGGCGCAGCTCCGCCGGCGCGAACTGCGGCCGGCGCACGAGCGCGCGCACGCGCCGCCCCGAAGTTAGCAGGCGCCCCGTCATGTGGCGGCCGAGGAAGCCGGCCGCTCCCGTGACGACGACGTCGTCGGAGGTGGCCGGGCCGGCGACCGCCGGGACGGTCGGCGCCGCGCTCGCGGGCCGCGGCGCGTCGTTACGCGCGACCGCCGCGGTCGCAGCCTCGCAGCACGCGACGACCTCGAGCGCTTCGGCGGCCGACGGCTGGAGCGTCGCACCGCCGCGCGCCGCCGCATGGAACGCCGCGATCGACGCGCGCAGGCCGACGTAGAAGAGGTCGCTCCGCTCCTTCAGCTTCAGGGTGGAGAGGACGTAGTCGAACGCGTTCCTCCAGGCCGCGCCCCGCAGCGCCCAGGCGCCGGCACCCGCGTTCCAGAACTGGTCGGCGAAATCGGGCCACGGGGTCTTGCGGCTGCGCGTCACGTGGCCGCGCAAGAGGTCGACGTGGACGCTCCCGTCCTGGCCGAGCACGCGCAGGAAGCTCTCCGCGAAGTCGCGCCCGAAGGAGAGGAGGAGCGTCGCCGTCCCGCGCTCGTGGGTGAGCGCGAGCTGCCAGCGGTCGTGGAAGAGGACGCCCGGCGCGAGCTCGACCGCCGGCGCCGGCACCGCCGTGACGTCGCGGCACGGCCCGAGCAGCTGGACGAGCTGCGACAGCGGGTGCGTCGCCTGCTCGAAGACGATGTTCTGCGGCGTGCGGAACATCCAGTGGGAGAAGTCGCGGCTCTGGAGCTGGCGCAGCGGGACCGAGAGGCAGGAAAAGACGTGGTCGATCTTCCCGAGCTTCCCTTGCTCGACGAGGCGCTTCAGCGCGACGAAGCCGGGGTGGAACGTCTGGTTCTGGTTCACGCCGAGCGGGAGGTTCTTCGTGCGCGCCAGCTCGACCAGCGCGCGCGCGTCGGCCGCCGCGGTCGCCATCGGCTTCTCGAGGAAGACACCGACGCCCGCTTCGAGCAGCTCGCGCGCGACCGACGCGTGCAAGTCGGGGGGGACGAGGACGTGCGCGACGTCGGGCTTCGCCTTCTCGACCAGCTCGGCCGTCGAGCCGAACCACCGCGGGATGTCGTGCCGCCTCGCGAGCCCCGCCGCGCGCCCGCCGTCGACGTCGCCGACCGCGACGACCTCGACGCCGTCGAGGCGCTTCAGGATCTCGAGGTGGAAGTCGGCGATGAAGCCGGCGCCGACCAGCGCGACGCGCGTCGCCCGATTCGGGTCCAACGTCGTCTCAGCCCCCGCCCGCCGCGCCGGCGCAGCAGGAGGCCGCGGCGCCGCCGGCCGACGGCGCGGCAGGCGGCGGCTGGGCGCGGTCGCGCTGGACGATCTCGCGCACGCGGTTCATCAGGGTCGGGCCGTGGTAGGGGATGCCGTCCTTCACGGTCCATTCGATCCCGCCCGAGTGCACCGGCTTCCCGTCGACGTTGACGTCGGCGCCCGTCGGATAGAGCAGCCGCAGGTTCGAGAGGGGATTTCCGTTCACGAGCACGAGATCAGCGAGGAAGCCGGCGCGGATGCGCCCGATCTCGTTCTCCTTGCCGAGCACGCGCGCCGCGTTCCCGGTCGCCTGCGCGATCACTTCGAGCGGCTGGAAGCCCGCTTCTTCATGCAGCTCGAGCTCGCGCAGGTAGCCGAAGCCGTACATCTCGTAGATGAAGCCGGCGTCCTCCCCGCAGGTGACCGTGCCGCCGAGGTCGGCGAAGCGCTTCACCGCCTTCATCCAGATGCGGTAGTTCTCCTTCCAGTACGCCTCGTCGGTGCTGGTCCAGCCGATGAAGTAGCTGCCGTGGTTCTCGAGGTTGGGCGCGAAGAAGCGCTCGAGGCCGGGATGGAGGAGGTCGGCGAACCACGGCTGGCGCTGCGCGCGCGTCAGGTCGCGTGACGCCTCGTAGATCGCGAGCGTCGGGTCCCACGCGACGTGGGCGTCGACCATCGCCTGCAGCACCTTCTCGAGCTTCTCCGGGTCGGCCTCGCGCCAGAGGCGGCCGGCGTATCGGAAGCGGTCGACCTCGTTGCTGTAGGAGAACTCGGGAGGGAAGTGCTGCACGCCGTTCAGCGCGGCGTCGGGGATGCCGTACCAGTGCTCGATGCTGGTCATGCCGAGCCGGCAGCAGTCCCAGGCGTTCGTCTCTTCCACGCCCATGTGGGTGGTGCAGCGCAGGCCGAGCTCCTTCGCCGTCGCCATCACCGCCTCGAGGCAGTCGCGGTCCATGGTGAAGATCTTGAGCCCGTCGGCGCCGCGGCTCTTGAGCTCCTTCACCTGCACGCGCAGCGTCTCGGGCGTGGACGAGGTGAGGAAGGGGTAGAGGACCACGCGCGGGCCGGCGAGCTCGCCCTTCGCGCTCTGCTCGCGGATCTGGAGCGAGCGTTTGAAGTCGCTGCCGAGGTCGCGAATCGTCGTGATGCCGCAGGCGAGCCAGAGCCCGAACTGGTAGTCGTTCTCGATCGCCAGCCCGCCGCGCTCTTCCTGGATGTGGCCGTGCATGTTGACGAAGCCGGGCAGGAGGTACTTGCCCTTGCCGTCGATCACCGTCGCGGGCGCGTCGCCGCCTTTCCACTTCTCGATCGACTCGATCTTGTTGCCGCGCACGAGGACGTCCGTCGGCCCGAGCGCCGGCGTCCCGTTGCCGCGCACGACCATGACGTCGCGGATCAGCAGGCTGGCGGGCCGCACCGCGTGCGTCGGCGGCGGGATCTTCGACCAGTCGACGGGCGCAGGCGGCGGAGCCTGCTGCGCGAGCGCCGCGACGAGACCCACTGCGCAGAGAACAGCCATGCGACGTCCTTCCGAGGGGGGCGAAGCGGCCGATCCTAACGCGGACCGGTTCAGTGTTTCGGCTTCGCCGGCTTGTCGCTCTTCGGGACCGGCTTCGCGTCGAGCGCCTTCTGCAACGCCGACCCCGAGAGCAGCGCGGCGAGATCCTTCTCCTTCGCGTGGACGAAGATGCCGTAGTGGTCGCCGGTCGCGATCGTCGCGACGTCCCGATCGGGACGCGTGAACGTGTCCACGCCGCCGCCGAGGTCGATCAGGACGCCCAGCGACTGCGGCACGCCCTCCTTCTCGTGGTAGTCGCCGGCGCCGCTCCCGCCTTGCGAGTCGTTGCCGCCCCCCCCGCCGTAGCGATCGTTGCCGCCGCCATCGATGAAGATGGCGATCGCCGTCTCCGCCGCGCCGCCGAGCGCGAGCCCGCCGACGTCGTACTGGTCGTTCCCCGAATCGTCGACGAAGAAGCCGACGCCCTCGTCCCACGCCGCGCCGCAGTTGGCCGCGCACTTCGTGACGTAGACGTCGTTGCCGCCCGCGTCCCAGCGCATCCCGGCCGCCTGGTGGACGCCGAAGCCCTGCGAGTAGCGGTACCCGTGGTTCACGTCGTCGCCGCCGCCGTCGTACATCAGCCCGAAGCCGAAGAAGTAGGCGCCGCCCTGGCTGAAGTTGCCCGAGTCGTAGAAGTCCTTGCCGTCGCCGAGATCGACCAGCGCGGCGAACCCGCCGGGAATCTCCACTTCGGCGACGTTGTCGCTGCGCAGCTGCCGGATGCCCGTGCTGTAGCCCTGCGAAACACCCTGGAACGAGCCGGGCCCCGAATCGCCGTAGACGTCGGGCCAGTGGCCGTTCGCGACGTACTTGTCGTTGCCGCCGCCGTCGACGCACGCGGCGAAGCCGTTGCCTAGCCCCGCGCCCTGCGCGAAGGCCCACGCGTCGTAGGAGTCGTTGCCGTTCCCGTCCAGGAGCAGCGCCGTGCCGCAGAACGAGAAGCCCTGCGCGTAGTCCTCCGCCGAATAGACGTCGTCGCCGTCGCGATCGGAGAGCTCGGCGAATCCGACCGCCGTCGCCGCCTGTCCGAAGCGGCGGCTCGTGTAGCGGTCCTTGCCCTTCGCATCGTGCAGCAGCGCGATCCCGGCGGCAGAGCAGCACGGCCCGGGACCTTCGCTCTCGTAGCGGTCGTCGCCGCCCAGATCGATCACCACGCTGATCGGTGTCGTCGCGTCAGTGGCCACGGCGGCGCGTTTCCAGACGTCGTCACCTCCTAGGTCGATCACGAGGGCGGCGGAGCCCGTGATCGTCGTCTTTCCGCGACCGAGCAGGACGACGCGCGCTTCCCCCGGCTCGGCGCCGACCGACGTGACCACGTCACCGGAGAAGCCGTCGACGGGATCCGTGCTGCGCGGCGTCTTCGCGAGCCGCTCCGGCAGCGTCTTGAGGAACTTCGGGTCGGTGAGCCGCGCGACGCGCGCGGCGACGGCGAGCACGCGCGCGCGGTCGACCTTGCGCGAGAGCGCCTTGTACTTCTCGCCGAAGACCCACTGCTCCTGGCTCACGTGCGACTTCGGGTCGTTGTACGCGGCCCAGAGCGCCGCGAACTCCGGGAAGCGCTCGCGGAGGACCTTGCGCTCGTCGTCGTCGAGCCGCTCGAGCGCGCCATCGAGCGCCTTTCCGCAGTCTCGCAGGTAGCCGGAGAGGAAGTCGAGGAGCTCACGCCCTTCGGGTGGAGGGAACATGGAAGGGCCGTCGGTGGCCATCCCGACGATCTTCCACCAGATTTGATCGACCTTCGTGAGCCCCTCGTCGACGACGGTCTGGGGATTCGGAACGAGGACGAGGTCGAGGTCGAGGAACCGGGCCGCGGTCATGACGCGTGCATCGAATCCCCCCCGCAATCCGCTTTGCAGCTCCCGCGCGATCTCCGGCACCGTCCACGGCTTCGAGAGCGCCGTCGTCACACGTCGGTACGGATGGAGCGTCACCGCGCTCGCGCTCACCATCGTCTGCTGGTGTTCGACCAGCGCCGCGAGCTCCTTCGCGAAGCCGCGCTTCTCCGCGACCTTCTCGACGAGCTGCCAGAGCGGCGTCTTGTCGTCGCCGCCGCCGCGCGCGAACGCCGACGCGAGCGCGCCGCACGCGCCGAGCAGCACGACGACGAGCCGGCTCCGGCGCCGCGTCATTTCGCCTTCCGCGTCGTGAAGCTCCAGCGGACCGGCTCCGCCGCGCCCTTGAACTTGAACACGGCGTGGTAGGTCGTGCCGGCCAGCAGCGGCATCGAGGGGACGAACGCGGCGCACTTGCTGTTGGTCGGCCACTCGCGGTTGGCCGGATTCTCCGGCGACGAGCTCGTGCCGCCGACCGCGCGCCCCTTCGGATCGAGGAGCTGCGCCGACTCGAGCTCGCCGAGCCTGCCCGACAGGCGCATGAGCACCGGGAAGCCGCAGCCCGACGCATTCCCGCGGCCGGGCACCGGACTGGGGACCTCTCCGTTGCGATTGAACTCGCAGGGGATGCCGGTCGCGCCGTCGGCCGGGTGGGCGAAGTCGATCTTGCCCGGCGCGATGCCGACGAATCCGAGCATCGCGAGCTTCTTCGGGACGATCGCGACGCCGACCCGCTCGATCGTCGGATCGAAGATCGGGACGGCGTGCCAGACCGTGGCGTAGAAGACGAGCAGCGCCTCCTGCAGCGACGTCGCGAACGGCCAGAGGTCGCTCGTGGTACCCGCCGCGGCCCCCTCCTTCGTCCAGCCCGACCGCGCCGGATCCTCGTCGTGGATCGAGATGCCGATCGTGCCCTCGAGCAGCCCGTTGCCCACGACGTAGTCGCAGTGGCTGCGGCACGCGGCCGAGCAGTTCAGGTCGAGAGCAAACGGCTTGAGCCCGGCGCGCATCCGCATCTCGGTCAGCACCGCCGCCTCGGACACGAGGTCGCGCACCGGACCGAGGTCCTCGGGCGCCAGCACGACCGTTGCCGTCCCGTCGAACGCGACCTGGAACTGCCCGTCGTGCAGCAGGAGCTCGGCGACGATCGGCACCACGAACGGCGCGTCGTCGATCGCCATCCCGTCGGTCCCGACGGAGAGCTTTCCGTCCGCGTCGAGGTCGAAGAAGCGCACCACGTTCGCGCCGACCTTCGCGCGGAACGCCTCGGCCGGGATCGCCGCGGTGACGCCGTAGCCGGGGAGCACGCCGCCCTTCGCGACCGGCATCTTCTGCAGCGCGACGCGCAGCGGCGTCGCGACGAACGGCTTGGGACGACCGCCCGCGCCCTGCCGCGCATCGGCCGCCGCCGGGAGCGCCAGCGCCAGCAGCACCCGCAGCGCGGTGAGCGGC
>DASRRB010000097.1:0-16003 GCA_035695985.1 Planctomycetota bacterium
CAGGGCAACGCGCACACGGTGATCGTGCGCGCCGAGAGCGTCGGCTCCCAGACGGCGCACGTCTCGAAGGTGACGATCCGCGGCGAAGGGCTCTCCGTCACGCTCGTGCGCAAGAAGGTCGGCAAGCCCATCGAGTCGGGCCAGCCGATCGAGCCCGCCGTCGAGGTCCCGAGCGGCAACGCGGTCCGCCTCGACCTCCGGCTCGACCCGGTCGGTCTCAAGGTCGGCGACCACGCCGCCGTCGTCGAGCTCGAGACCGACGGGAACGGCGGCAAGCCGCTCGTGCTCCCCGTCGACTGGGAGATCGTCGAGCCGCAGGTCGAGGAGAACGACAAGGAAGAGAAGCCCCTCCCGCGCCGCAGCGACCCGCTGAAGGAGCTCCACACGAAGGGGCCGCCGCCCCGCCTCGACGTCGAGCCGAACTACTTCGACTTCGGGCGCGTGATGAAGGGCGAGCGGGTCAAGACGTCGTTCAAGCTCCGCAACAAGGGCGAAGGCGACCTGATCCTCCAGAAGATCGGCAAGCAGTGCCACTGCACGCTGCCGCGCCTGATCCTCCCGGGCGACGGCGGCGTCGTCCCGAAGAAGACGCTGCAGCAGGACGAGATGGTCGGCACGCTCAAGACGGGCGAGGAGGCGACGCTCGAGGTCGAGGTCAACACCGCCGGCATGGGCGGCCACGGGCACAAGATCGTGCAGGTCTTCACCAACGACCTCGCCAACAACCCCTTCTCGATCTCGCTCGAGCTCGACATCGACAACCCGTTCGAGTTCTCTCCGCAGAGCGTCAACATCGACGCGGCCCGCCACGGCACCGACGAGAAGCGCGTCGTGCGCATGTCCGCGACCGCCGAGGTCGGCGCGTTCGCCATCAACGGCTACGAGCTGCCGCAGCCGCCCGTCTTCGACGTCGAGTACCGCAAGGTGAAGCCGCGCAAGAACGAGGTGTGCGCGTGGGAGATCGCGCTGGCCGTGCGCGACGACACGCCCTGCAAGGAGGTCTTCGGCAAGCTCAAGCTCGACCTCGACCACCCGCGCATCCACGGCACCGACCTCAACTGGCGCGTGCGCGTGCTCCCCGACGTCGACTGGATCGACGGGACGAACCACTCGCCCGAGACGATCAACCTCGGGCTGGTGCGGCCGGGGCTGAACGACACGCGCTCGATCTTCCTCGAGAACAAGAACCCGACGATCCCCTACGTTCCGACCTCGGTCACGGTCGAGTCGCGCGTCGGCGCCGAGCCGTTCAAGGCGGAGCTGGTGCCGATCGAGGCGGGGAAGAAGTACGAGATCAAGTTCTCCGTCGTGTCGGCGCCGCCCGGCCGCGCCTTCAACGGCGAGCTGGTGATCCGCTCCGACCATCCGCAGATGAAGGAGCTGAGGCTCAAGTTCAGCGGCATCTGGAACGCGTCGGGGACGCCGGCGAACACCGGCGCGGGCGGAGCGGCGAAAGGGAACTGACGCCGCCCGCTCGCCCGCTCGCCCGCTCAGCGGTCGCCGTCGCCGTCGCTCGGCGGCTTCTTGCGCGCGCCGTCTTCGGGCTCGGGGGCGCCGGCGTCGCCGTCGCCCCCGACGTAGCCGAGGCGGTTCAGCGCGCGGCGGTCGGCCGCGCCGAGCTGCTCCTTGGCCGCGTCGCGCACGTGCGTGAAGCCGCGCGCCTCGTACTCGGCGAGGAGCGCGCGCAGCTGCGCGTCCATGCGGCTCGCGAGCTCGGGGCGCTCGGCGGCGAGATCGGCGAGCTCGCGCGGGTCGGAGCGGAGGTCGAAAAGGTGGCGGCACGGCGTCAGCGACTTCGGACCGAAGACGATGTACTTGAGCGGCCCCGCGAGCAGGCAGCTCTTGTCGTACTCCTCCTCCGCGAGGACCGGCAGCTCGGGCAGCTCGCCCCCCTCGAAGGCGGTGCGCAGGTCGACGCCCATCAGCCCCTCCGCGGGGGCCGGCACGCCGAGCCGCGCGAGCAGCGTCGGCATGAGGTCGAGCACGCGCACGCGCTCCGCGAACCGCCGCGCTTGCGCGCCCGCGCCGGGCCGGCGGTCGGGCTTGACGACCAGCGGCACGCGCAGGAGCTCGTTCCAGAGCCACATGCCGTGGCCGAAGCTGCCGTGGTCGTAGAACTCCTCGCCGTGGTCGGAGAGGAAGACCACGATCGTGTCGTCCCAGACGCCGAGCTCGTGGAGCTGGTCGATGAAGTCGCCGAGCGCGCGGTCGTTCGACAGGATCTCCTCGTCGTAGAGGTCGACGACGTGCTGCAGGTCGGCCGGCGGCATCGGCGAGCGGCGCACCAGCGTGCGCGCCGCGGTCAGCGCCGGCGTGATCGGACCCTGGTAGTCGGGGCCGAACGCGCCGAGCGTCTCGGGCGGCGGGTCGTAGGGCGCGTGCGGGTCGATGGTGTGGACGTAGGCGAAGAAGGGCCGGTCGCGCTGCGCGGCGATCCACTGCAGCGCGGCCGTCTGCACCGCTCCGGCGCGCGTGAGCCCGCGCCGGCGCCCCTTCTCCATCGCCTCGAAGCGCGAGAAGCCCTGCTCGAAGTTGAGGCTGCTGCCGTGCACGTGGGCGTTCGCGATGAAACCGGCGGTGGCGAAGCCGGCGCCGCGCAGGCACTCGGCGAGCGTCGTGAGCTCGGGCGCGAGCCCGGTCGTCTTGCCGGCGCCGTGGAACGAGTAGAGGCGGCTCGTGAGGAGCGTGGCGACCGACGGGCGCGTCCAGGGCGCCTGGGCGAAGGCGTTCTCGAAGAGGAGCCCCTCGGAGGCGAGCCGCCCGAGCTGCGGCGTCGTCGCGCGCGCGTAGCCGTACGGCGTGCAGTGGTCGGCGCGCAGCGTGTCGACCAGGTAGACGATCAGGTTGGGGCGGCGCGCCGCGCCGCCGCGCACGAGCGTCGGCTCGCCGATCGCGACGATCGCGTCGCGCGCCGCCGGGCCGCCCTGCACCGGCGCGCGCGTCGAGATGCGCAGCGTCGCGCGGACCGCGAGGTCGGCGGGCAGCGCGACGCGGCGGTCGAGCCAGGCGACGCCTTCGCGGAACCGCTCGGCGAAGAGCTCGCGCGTCTTCCCCTCGCCCTCCTCGACCGAGACCGCGACCTCGACCGGCGCGTGGGGCATCGAGCGGACCAGGCCGACCACGCCGACCGAGAACTCGAGCGCGGCGCCGGCTCCCGCCTCGATCGGGAGCGCGAAGGTGGTCGGCGCCGGCGCGAGCAGCGCTCGACGCGTCGCGTCGTCGATCATGACGTGACGGACGAGCGGCGAGCCGTCGCGCGACTCGAAGCCGCGCACCGGCGACTCCTCGTCGATCCGCGTGAGCTCCGGCTGGCGGATCGGGAGCAGCAGCGCGCGCGGCTGCACCAGCCAGAGCTTGCCGGCGAAGGCGGGCGCGCGGCAGCGCACGGCGAGTCGGTGAAAGCCGTCGGCGGGGACGTCGAACTCGAGCTCCTGGCGGCGGCCTGCGGTGCGGCGCGGCGCGCCGCCGTCGAGCTCGACTTCGAATTCCTGCGGCAGTCCGGCCACCAGGTACGCCTTGCCGGCGAGCAGCACCGGATCGAGGACGAGTTCCTTCCGGCGTACGTCGTTCGCGCTGCCGGCGTCGACCAGGAGCTGCGAGCCGGACGGCGGCGCCGGCAGGTAGCGGAGCTTCAGTCCGCGCCGCTCCTTGGGCGCGACCACGACCGCGCGATCGACCCGGTCTTCCGCCTCGAGCACGAGCGACCGCACCATCACGCTGCCGCGCGGCTGCTTCGACGCGCCGGCGAACTCGAAGGAGAAGCGGCTGGTGCCCGAGCGCGGCGGCAGCGTGAACGCGACGCGGTCGTCGACCGCGAGCACGACGTCGCCCGCCTCTTCTCCGTCGACCTTGATCGTGAGCGTCGGCGAGGGCGGCTCCTCGCCCTCCGCCTCCTCGCCGTAGACGCGCGCCTCGACCGTGCACTTGAGCCCGACGCCGCCGCGCGGCACGTCGAAGGCGATCGTCATGGGCCGGTTCACGACCGGGAAGCGACTGCCGTCGGGCGTGCGGAAGCGCGGCAGCGCCGCGATCTCCGGCACGCTCGTGAGGGGAAAGTCCTGACGCACCGGAACGATCTCGAGCTTCGCGTCGGGGCCGGCCGGCGCCCCGGCGGCGTCGACGAGCTGCGGCGGACCCGCCTCGGCCGTCTCGTCGCGCCGGATCGCGAGCGGCAGTCGCCACTGGCGGCGCGTGCCGTCCTCGGAGGTGAGCTCGGGCGGGACGGCGTCGAGGTCGAGGTCGAGCCGGTCGAGCCGCGGCGCGTCGAGGATCGGCGAGGTCACCTGCGCCGCGCCGATCCGGTCGAGGAGCGGCTCGATCTGGTGGAAAACCCGGACCGGCGCGGCCTGGAAGGCGGGCCCGGCGCCCGCACCCGCGGCGAGGAACCCCGCGACGAGGAGGAACCGTCGAAGCGGCTCGAGCGGGGATCGGGACGACGGGTGGCGCAAGGTCCGGCTCGGGAAGTCCGTTCGCAGGTGGACGAATGCGGCGCGCGCGCCGCCGGAAAGCGGACAGAATAACCGTCCCGGAGTGGTCCACGGTTGAGCGACGCTCGAACGATCCGATGGCTCGCGATCGCCCCCGCGGCTTTGGCCGCGGGGCTCTCGCTCCATCCGGTGCCCGCCCTCCTCGGCCTTGGCCGAGGCCTCGGCGGCGGCGTCGCGCCGCAGGCCGCCGCCGCACCGCCCAACGTCCTCTTCGTCTGCATCGACACGCTGCGCGCCGACCGGCTCGGCTGCTACGGCTACGCGCGCAAGACGTCGCCGAACCTCGACCGCCTCGCCGCGCGCGGGCAGCGTTTCGAGCGGGCGTACGGCACCGCGCCCTGGACGCTGCCGTCGACGGCCTCGCTGCTCACCGGGCTCCTGCCCGAGCTCCACCGCGCCACGAACTTCGCCGCGCCCGTCTCGCCCGACGCCGAGCTGCTCGCGGAGCGACTCGCCGCGGCCGGCTACGACAGCGCCGCCTTCGTCGGCAACTACTTCGTCCAGCCGATCTTCGGCCTCGCGAAGGGGTTCGCCGCCTGCAACGGCGACTGCTCGGTCGACCGCACCGGCGTGAACTCCGACAAGATCAGCGACGGCGCCCTCACGTGGCTCGCGCAGAAGAGGGAGAAGCCCTTCTTCCTCTACCTCCACTACTTCGACCCCCACTACAACTACATCGAGCACGAGGGCTTCACGTTCGGGGGCGAGGACAGCGACCGCGTCTACAGCGGCGCCGACATCTACGACCTGCGCGAGGGCGAGAAGCAGTTCACCGACGCCGACCGCTTCCGGCTGAGCTCCCTCTACGACAGCGAGGTCGCCTTCACCGACCACCACCTCGGCCGCGTCTTCGCGAAGCTCGACGAGCTCGGCCTGACCGGGAAGACGCTGATCGTCGTCACGGCCGACCACGGCGAGGCGCTCGCCGAGCACGGCTGGATCGGCCACACGCTCCAGCTCTACGAGGAGTCCGTGCGCGTCCCGCTGATCGTCGCCGGGCCGGGCGTCGCGTCCGAGGTGGTGCCGGCGGCGAAGCCGCGGCAGGGCGACCAGGCCGAGCGCGACCTGCTGGCGCGGCTCGGCCTGAAGACGGAGGAGCACCCGCGCGGCCTCCTGGGCGAGGAGGAGATGCTGATCTCGGTCGACACGGTGGGCATCGACGAGCCGGCCGAGGTGAAGCGGCCCAAGGCGGTGAAGTCGGAGCCGTGGAAGCTGCTCGTCGACACCGACGCGTTGGGGGTCGACAGCTACCGCATCTTCAAGATGGACGAGCCGAAGGGGAAGCGGAAGAAGGACCCGGCCGACTACCCCGAGGTCGTGAAGGAGCTGGTGGCCCGGCGCGAGCAGCTCTACGAGCAGCGCCTGAAGGACCGCGACCGCCACGCGCAGGCG
Source organism: Planctomycetota bacterium (assembly GCA_035695985.1). Classification (GTDB taxonomy): domain Bacteria; phylum Planctomycetota; class B15-G4; order B15-G4; family SIAN01; genus DASRRB01. Next base: position 5,880 of record DASRRB010000097.1, read on the forward strand.
ATGACGCGGCGGAGAGCGCTGATCGACGGGAGCTGGAAGCTGATCGTCGACGAGATCGAGGGCGGGTGCGAGCTCTACGACCTCGCCGCCGACCCGCACGAGCAGCGCGACCTCGCCCAGGAAAACCCCGAGACGAAGGCGCGCGTCGCGGCGATGAAGGAGCGGCTCGCCGCGGTCCTCGCCGACCTGCGCGCCCGCGCCCGCCGCGACGCCGACCCGATCTCGATCGAGGCGCTCGAGGCGTTCCGCAAGAAACTGGAGGCGACCGGCTACGCCTCGAAGTAGCGTCGCTCCGCCCCCTCCCCCCGACCCCCGCGAGTCCATGAACGCGCAGACCGAATCCGCCGCGTCCCTCTCCGCCGCCCCACCCGCGTGGCCGCGCCGCCTCGCGATCGCGCTGCTGCTCGCCAGCTCGGTCGCGATGCTTTGGTGGCACGCGCGGCAGCTCCAGTTCTTCTGCGACGACTCCTACATCTCGTATCGCTTCTCGCAGAACTTCGCCGACGGCCACGGACTGGTCTACAATGTCGGCGATCGCGTCGAGGGCTACACCAACTTCCTCTGGGTCGTGATGCTCGGCGGCGCGCTCAAGCTCGGCTTCGCGGCGGAGGCGGCGTCGCTCGCGCTCGGGGTCGCGTTCCTGGTCGCGGCGCTCGTGCTCACGGCGATCGAGGGGCGCCGCCTGCTCGGCTCGTGGCCGTTCGCGCTGGCGGCGGTCGCGCTGCTCGTCTGCCAGGGCCCGATGGTCCTCTGGTCGATCAGCGGGCTCGAGTCGAGCTGCTTCGTGGCGATGACGCTCGCGGCGCTGGTCGTCTTCGAGCGCGCGCTCGAGCGGCGCCGCTGGACGTCGATGCTGGGAGCGGGCGCCCTCTACGCGCTCTCGACCATGGTCCGGCCCGACGGCGTCGTGTTCGGCGCGGCGGCCGGGCTCGCGCTCGTGCTGCGCGAGCTCTTCGCGCGGCCGGTCGACCGGCACGGGCTCGTGCTGCGCGCCGCGTCGCTCCTGCTCGGCTTCGTCGCCGTGTTCGGGCCGTTCATGCTCTGGCGCCACTCCTACTACGGCGACTGGCTGCCCAACACCTTCTACGTGAAGGCGGGCGGCCTCGTGAACGCCGAGCTCGGCGTCGCCTACTTCGCGGCGTGGCTGCAGGACTATCCGCTGACCGCCGCGCTCGCGGCGCTCGGACTCGTCGCGACGGCGACCCTGAAGCGCTGGCGGCCGGTGCGCGGCGCGTTCTTTCACCTGGCGCTCGCGCTCGTCCTGTTCGCGAGCTACGTCGGCTGGGCCGGCGGCGACTACATGGCGCTCTTCCGCTTCGTGATGCCGGTCCTGCCGCTCGCCGCGCTGCTCGGCGCCGCGGCGCTCCTCGAGGCGTACCGGCGCGTCGAGTCGTTCGTCCCGCGGTCTTTCGCCGGAGGTTTCGGCCGCGTCGCGCTCGCGGCGGGCGCGCTCGTCCTGCTCGCGGGCGGCGGCTACGCGCTCTGGCTGCCGTCGCAGCGCAGCGTCGACGGCGTCGAATCGGCGAAGCGGCTGCAGACCGTGAAGGGCATGCGGCGCAACTCGCAGCAGTGGGTGCAGGCGGGCCGGTCGGTGCACGACGCGCTGCCCGCCGACGTCACGATCGCGACGACCGCCGCGGGCGCGCTCCCCTATTTCGCGGGACAGCGCTGCATCGACCAGTCGGGGCTGTGCGACCGCTACACGGCCAAGGAAGACTCCGATCCGTGGTTCCTCGACCGCGTCGGCCACATGAAGCAGGCGACGCGCAAGCACCTCGCGGAGCTCAAGCCGGCCGCGATCTTCTGGCACCCGATGATCGAGACGGTCGAGCGGTTCGTCCCCACCTTCCCGCCGACGCCCGACTACGACCTGCGCGCGCTGCGCGTGCGGGGGCTCGACGACGAGCCGCGCTTCCTCTGGTTCTGGGCGCGCCGCGACGCGCTCGCCGGCTGGAAGGGACGCGGCGTGCTCACGCGCGACGAGGCGGCGAACCTCGCCCGCGAGGAGCGCGCGGCGACGGCGAAGGCCGTGGCGCAGGCCGGGAACGGCCACGGCGCGGGCGGCGACGCGCCGCGCGACGTGAAGGCCGGTCCTCCCTCCCCCGAGCTGCGCACGACGCGCGACTTCCTCATCCCCAAGGCGAAAGAGGGTCCCTTCGTGACGCGGCGGCTGCACGACCTCGACCCGACCGCGGCGGAGCAGCGCATCTCCGTCGAGGACGTCTCGCGGCCGCTGTGGGGCGCGAACGGGAACTGCGACGTCTCGCTCTCCGGCGCGCCCGGTTCGGGGATCGAATTCGAGCTCGCGAGCGCCGGCGACGAGAAGACGCTGCCGGGCCTCACGCCCCCCGACCACGTCGAAGTGCGCTTCGAGGCCGACGGCGTCGCGACGCCGCTGCAGGTCTACGCGCTGCCGGCGACGACCCCGGGGGCGCGTGCCTGGAGGCGCTTCCGCGCCGACGCTTCGAAGGTGAAGGGAGCCGGGCAGCTCGTCCTCACGGTCGGCGGGAAGCCGGTCGGCCCGGCCAGCGGATTCCTCGCCTCGATCCCGCGGGTGCTCGACGTCGTCGACGCGACGCCGCGCAAGAACATCCTCTTCGTCACCGTCGACACGCTGCGCGCCGACTACCTCTCCTGCTACGGCCACGACCGGCCGACTTCGCCCAACATCGACGCCGTCGCGAAGGAGGGCGTCGTGTTCGAGCGCTGCGTGAGCCAGGCTCCGTGGACGCTGCCGAGCTACAGCTCGATCTTCACGGGCCTCGTCTGCGAGAGCCACGGCGTGGTGCGGCGTACCCACAAGCTCGGCTTCTCGAACGTGACGTTCGTCGAGGAGCTGGCGCTGGCGGGCTACGCGACCGGCGCGATCGTGTCGGGGACGTTCACCGACGCCTACTGGGGCTTCGACCAGGGCTTCGACGACTACGACGACCTCGGCATGGTGGTCGACGAGACCGACCTCACCGGGACGCACGCGAAGCACGGCCTCGACCCGGCGGCGCCGGGTCCGATGAAGGAGGCGGCCCACCAGCGCATCACGTCGCCCGAGGTGGTCGGGAAGGCGATGCACTGGCTCGACGCCCACCGCGACCGACGCTTCTGCCTCGTCGCCCACTTCTTCGACCCGCACGAGGACTTCCTCGAGCATCCCGGGATCAGCGAGAAGTTCCCGCCGCGCAAGGTCGGCGCCGACTTCCCGAATCCGAGGGAGGCGGGCGACGAAGCGACCGACAAGCTGCGCGCGCTCTACGAGGGAGAGATCGCCTTCACGGACCAGTGGATCGGCAAGCTCCTCGACCACGTGCGCGAGCTCGGGCTCTGGGACGACACGATCGTCGTCGTCTGCGCCGACCACGGCGACCAGTTCTTCGAGCACGGCGACGAACCCGAAAAGTTCCTCGGACACGGCCACTCGCTCTTCAACGAGGAGGTGCACGTGCCGCTGATCCTGCGCGTGCCGGGCGTCGCGGCGGCGCGCGTCGTCAGTCCCGTGGCGAACCTCGAGATCGGACCGACCCTCCTCGACCTCGCGCGCGCGGAACCGGGCAGCGAATGGGCTCCCCAGGGCCATTCCCTCACGCCGCTCTTCTCCGATCCGAACGGGATGCGTGAGGAGCCGGTGCTCTCCGCGCTGTTCAAGCCATCGCCCGTCGACAAGACGCAGACGCCGCGCGAAGACGAGCACATCCAGGTCGCCCACCGCCTCGATCGCGGCGACCTCGCGGCCATCGCCTACTTCCCGAAGGGCAATGCCGCCGGCGCCACGTTCCTGTTCGATTGGACGAAGAACCCGTGGCAGGACCTGCGGAAGAACCTCGCCGGCACCATGAAGGTCGAGCTGCAGGCGATCCTCGACCACTACCGGGCACTTCGGCCGGAGTTGATCAAGCGCCGTTCGTCCCAGCTCGACGAGGTCGACCTCGACGAGAAGACCAGCGAGACGCTGAAGCGGCTCGGATACACCGGCAATGCGGCGGGCGCGCCGCCCCCGCCGCCCCCCGATCCCGATCCTCCGAAAGATCCGGACGGCGCCGATCCCGACAAGGACCACAAGAAGTAGTCGCCGTCCGCGTCGCCGTATGCTCCGCGGCCCGTCTCTCCACGAGCCGCAGCCAGGAGCCCCGGATGGTCGGTCCGTCGCGCCGTCCCGTCGCGTCGTTCGCCGGCTTCGCGTTGTTCGCGTCCTTCGCGTCGCTCGCGCTCCACGCCCAGGAATCGCCGCCGCCACCGCCCCCGATCGCGCCCGCGCCCGCGCCGGCCGCCGCGAAGGCCCCCGCCGCCGCCCCGCCGCGCCTCGTCGTCCTGATCGTCGTCGACCAGTGCCGGCCCGACTACTTCGAGCGCTTCGCGCCGCGCCTCGACGGATTCCTCGCGCGGCTGCGGGACGAGGGGCGCTGGTACCCCGAGGCGGAGCAGCACCACGCGATCACGGTGACCGCGGCGGGACACGCCGCGGTCGGAACCGGCCGGTTTCCTCGCCGCAACGGGATCGTCGGCAACGACTTCTTCGATCCGGAGGAGGGGCGCATGGTCGGCGCCGCGAACGACCGCAGCGCCGGGAAAGTCGGCGGAGAGGGCGGCGGATTCTCGCCGCATCGCCTCCACTGTGACGGGCTCGCCGACTGGTGGAAGCAGCGCTGGCCCGAGGGCAAGGCGATCGGCGTCTCGGTGAAGCCGCGCTCCGCGATCTTCCCGATGGGCAAGGGCGGCGACGCGGCGTACTGGATCGACGAGGCGACCGGCCGCATGGTCACGAGCGCGTACTACCGCAAGGAGCCGGCGCCGTGGGCGGTCGCGTTCGAGGCGGACGACCCGCTCGCGAAGCTGCCGCAGCAGTGGGACGCGACGCTCGGCGACGCCGCGGCCTACGCGGCGCTCGGCTGCACCGGCGACGACCAGGCGGGCGAGGCGCTGATCGGCGCCAACCACTCGCGCACCTTTCCCCACTCGCTCGCGTCGCCGAAAGTCGCGGTGCGCACGCAGTACGTCCTCTTCTCGCCGTTCGCCGACGACCTGCTGCTCGAGTTCGCGCGCGCGGCGGTCGAGGGCGAGCACCTCGGCGAGGACGACGCGCCCGACCTGCTCGTGCTCGGACTCTCGGCCACCGACTACATCGGCCACCGCTGCGGGCCCGACTCGTGGGAGATCGCCGAGCAGCTCGTCCACCTCGACCACCTGCTCGCCGGATTCGTCGACTTCGCCGAGTCGAAGAGCGACGGGCGCCTCCTGGTCGCGCTCACGTCGGACCACGGCGTCGCGCCGCTGCCCGAGGTGGCTGCGGCGCACGGCCAGCCCGGCGCGCGCGTCGACTGGGGGAGTCTGAAGCCCAAGGTCTCCGCGGCGCTCGCTGCGCTCTCGCCGGCGCTCGCGGAAGCGGCGCTGCCGATGCCCGAGTACGCGCTCCGTCTCGACGCGAAGAAGGTGGCCGAGTCGGGCAAGAGCCTCGAGGAGGTCGCCGACGGGCTCGCCGCGAAGCTGCGTCCGGACCCGACGTTCGTCGACGTGCGCAGCCGCTTCGAGCTCGAGCGGCCGCTCGCGGCCGGCGACCGGATCGGCGAGCTCCTGCACGACAGCTCCGACGGCCCGCGCGCCGGCGACGTCTACTTCGTCCTGCCGTCCGGCTCCATCTACTACGCGATGACCGGCAGCGACGCGCAGATGGCGCTCGCCGCCGCGACGAGCCACGGCACGCCGCACCCCTACGACACGGCCGTCCCGCTCGTCTTCTGGGGCGCGTCGGTGAAGCCGGGGCGCGTCGCGGGGCGCGCGTGGACGGTCGACGTCGCGCCGACGCTCGCGACCGCGGTCGGCGCGCCGCTACCGCCGGACCTCGACGGACGGCCGCTCGACCTCGCGAAGTGACGGTTCGCGCGAATCGGCGCGTTTGGCCGCGCGCGCCGGCCCCCTATCATCGGTCGCCCGAATTCGACTCGCTCCGGCGCCGCCGTGAACGGGTCGGCATTGCGTCCGGTTTCGGAACCTCGATGCGCTTCATCCCGAGCTTCCTTGCGATCCTGGCCGCGGCCCTCTGCCCGGCCGCCCGCCAGCATTCCGCGGCCCCGAGCGCGGCGCGCGGCGACGGCCCGGTCGTGGTCGTCCCGATCCAGGGCGAGCTCGACGAGGCGATGGTCACGCTCACCATGCGGGCGATCCGCGTGGCGCGCGAACGGCAGGCGCGCTCGCTCGTCTTCGAGATCGACTCGGAGGGCGGGAACATCGGCCTGATGGACCGGCTGATCGACGAGATCGAGCGCGCCAGCGACCTCCCCACCGTCGCGTACGTCACGCAGAAGGCGGCGTCGGCGGGCGCGCTCATCGCGATCTCGTGCGAGCGGCTCTACATGAAGCCGGCCACCAACATCGGCTCGGCGGTGCCGCTGCTGATCACGATGTTCGGCGACGAGGGGCCGGGCGGCTCGCTGCTCCTCTCGAGCAAGCTGCCGGCGGAGTACGAGAAGATCTCGAGCCACCTGCGCGCGCACTTCCGCTCCAAGGCGCAGTACCGCGGCCGCAACGCCGCGCTCGCCGAGGCGATGACCGACCCGGGCGTCGGCGCCTTCGAGATCGAAGAGGACGGCGCGCGCACGATCGTGAACGAGCGCGAGTACCGCGAGCGCGTCGACGAGCACGGCGCGGCGGCGGTGAGGAAGCTGCGCGAGATCTGCCCGCTCGGCAAGGTGCTGAACCTCACGGCGCAGGAGGCGCGGGAGTACGGCTTCATCGACGGCATCGCGGTGACGCGGGAGGACCTGCTCGAGCAGCTCCGCGCCGGCGACGCGCCGGTGGTGCTGGTCAACAAGGAGTGGACCGACGTCCTCGCCCAGTTCACGCGCACCTTCGGCTGGCTGCTGATCGGGATCGGCCTCGTCTCGCTCTTCGTCGAGCTCAAGGTGCCGGGCTTCGGCATCCCGGGCCTGCTCGGCATCGCGTGCATCGCGGTCTTCCTGGCCGGCAACTACGTCGCCGGCGCGGCCGACTGGAGCGAGATCCTGCTCGTCGTGCTCGGCTTCGGGCTGCTCGCGGTCGAGGTGTTCGTGCTGCCGGGCACGCTGCTGCCCGGGCTGGTCGGCCTGATCGCGATCGTCGCGGGGCTCGTGCTCGCTTCCCAGACGACGCTGCTGCCCGAGTCGGACAAGCCGCTCGCGGAGGCGGTCTACTGGGGCAACGTGCGCATGGCCTCGCTGGTCGTGGTGGCGGTGGTCGCGGCGATGCTCGTCATCGCGTGGGCCTTCCCGAACATCCCGATCCTCAATCGCGCCGTGCTCAAGGGCTCGCTCGGGCCGGTCCCGGCGAGCGCCGTCGAGCTGCAGCTGCCGAACGCCGGCGCGCGCGGGACGGCCAAGACGGCGCTCAAGCCGTCGGGCAAGGTCGTCGTCGACGGACGCGAGTTCGACGCCTCTTCCGAGGGACCGTTCATCGACGCCGGCAGCACGGTCACCGTGCAGCGCGGCGCCGGCAACCACTTGATCGTCCGTCTCGATCGGCCCGCGACGTCGGCGGGCGGCGGCGGGCCGGGCTGAGTCAGGGAGAAACGAGGATGGCGACGTCGCTCTTGGCCGCGGATTCGTCGGTGATCGTGTTCGTCGTAGCCGGGATCCTCGGGCTGATCCTGCTCGTGGTCCTCTTCAAGTACGTCGGCCTCTTCGTGCGCTGCCTCACCTCCAACGCGAACATCGGCCTGTTCGAGCTGCTGATGATGTCGCTGCGCAAGGTGAGCCCCGAGACGATCGCGCAGGCGAAGATCTCGGCGGTGCAGGCCGGGATCCCGGTCGAGACACGCGACCTGCAGGCGCACTACCTCGCCGGCGGCAACGTGCTGAACGTCGTGCGCGCGCTGATCGCGGCCGACCGCGCCAGCATCCAGCTCCCGTTCAAGGCGGCGGCCGGCATCGACCTCGCCGGCCGCAACGTGCTCGAGGCGGTGCAGACCTGCGTCAATCCCCGCATCATCGATTGTCCACAGGACCCGACCGCGCGCATCGCGGCGGTCGCCAAGGACGGCATCCAGCTCCTCGCCAAGGCGCGCGTCACGGTGCGCACCAACATCGCCGGCCTGATCGGCGGCGCCACCGAGGAGACGATCATCGCCCGCGTCGGCGAGGGCATCGTCTCGACCATCGGCTCGTCGCAGTCCTACAAGGACGTGCTCTCCAACCCCGACATCATCAGCAAGACGGTGCTGAACAAGGGGCTCGACGCGCGCACCGCGTTCGAGATCCTCTCGATCGACATCGCCGACGTCGACGTCGGCGCGAACGTCGGCGCCAAGCTGCAGACCGACCAGGCGGAGGCCGACATGCGCGTGGCGCAGGCGCACGCCGAGAGCCGCCGCACGCTCGCCGTCGCCACCGAGCAGGAGATGCAGGCGCGGGTCATGGAGAACCGCGCGAAGCTGGTCGAGGCCGAGGCGCTGGTGCCGATGGCGATGGCCGAGGCGTTCCGTGCCGGGCACCTCGGCGTGATGGACTACTACCGGATGCAGAACATCCAGTCCGACACGTCGATGCGCGGGTCGCTGGCGCAGGGCTCCGCGAACGAGAACAAGCCGAGCAAGGGCTGAGACGTGGGCGAGCTCGACCTCGACGCGCTCCTGACGTTCTTCCGGAAGAACCCGTGGCTCGCCGCGGTCGCGATCTACCTGATCGCGTCGTTCCTGCGCGCCATCACGCGCGGCGTGAAGGGCGACGCCGGAAAGGCGAAGACGGCCCGGGCCCCCGAGCGGCGCGTCGCCGACGTCGACCTGCAGGAGCGCGTGCGCGCCGGCTTCGAGCAGATGCTGCGGGAGCGCGCCGCAGGCCGCAGCGGCGCGACGCGGCGTGAATCGCCGGCGGCACCCGTTCCCGCCAGTCCCACGTTAACTCGCCCCAATTTCACCCGCCCCGCCCCCGCCCGGCCCGCTCCCTCGCCGGCGCCGGCGCCGGCGTCGAACCGGACCGCGCCCGCGACGGCGCCGGCTCCGGTCAAGCTCGTGACCGCGCCGGCGTCGGGCGCCCTGCGGCCGATCGCGACGCCGCGGCCCGCGGGGTCGCAAAGCGCCGGCCTGCCGGCGTCGCTGCAGGCGCGCGCCCGGCGGATCCGACGCGCGGACGACGAGGCGCTGGCGTCGCGCGCGCGCAAGCTCCTGAACGACCGCTCCTCGCTGCGGAGCGCGGTGATCGCGAGCGAGATCCTCGCGAGTCCGCTCGCGCTGCGCGGCCCGCGCTGAGACGCGCCGGGCGGAGTCGACGGGCGGCCTACTCGATCAGCTTGAGCGAGTGCCAGGCGCGCGCGAAGAAGCAGTGCGCGTCCTCGCGCATCCGGTCGCCCTGCGACTCGAAGAAGTTCTCGAGCTCGGTGCCGTGCGTCGAGCATTCGTTCGCCGTGAACGACCCGAAGTTGCGCACGTGCTCGCCGCTGGCCGAGGCGTCGTCGTGGAACCGGCCGGAGTAGCTCTTCCAGTCGTCGCCGAGCATCGCCGAACGGTCGCCGACCTCCTTGCCGGCGAGGTGCGGCCAGTCGCCGAGCCACTCGAGGAACGGGCCCGTCCTGGCGCCGAGCGGGCGCTGCTTCGGATCGACGCCGCAGTTGATCGGCGCGGGGTGCTCGCTGGCGCAGGCCGCGAGCAGGAGGAGCGCGGCGGCGAGCGCCGGGCGGCGCCAGCCTCGATCGGAGCCGTCGTCCCTGCCGCTCGTCATTTCGCACCTCGCCACTTCCTGCACGCCCCTCGCGCGGGAGGCCCCCGCGCGAACCGGCACTCTACATCGTCGCGGCCAGCGCCGCGTCTGGACCCGACCGCGCTTGGACGGCGTGGAGCCGTCCGCCTTCCAGGACGTGCATGCGGTCGAGGCGGGCGGCCAGGCGCAGGTTGTGGGTCACCAGCACCATGGCGGTCTGCCGCTCCCTCTGGATCTCGATCAGGAGGTTCTCCACGTCCTCGCAGGTCGTCTCGTCGAGGTTCCCGGTCGGCTCGTCGCAGAGGAGGATCCCGGGGTCGCGGTAGAGAGCGCGTGCAATCGCGACGCGCTGGCGCTCGCCGCCGGAGAGCTTGGGCGGGAGGTGGTGCGCGCGGTCGGCGAGGCCGACCCGCTCGAGCAGCGCTCTAGCCTTCTCGCGCCGCTCGCCGCGCCGCGCCAGCCACGCGAGCG
>DASRRB010000098.1:0-3489 GCA_035695985.1 Planctomycetota bacterium
CCGCGCCCTCTTCACCCGCGTTCTCGACGTCCGCTCAGTCTCCAGCCGCGGCCGCGGCCGCCTTCGACGTCCGCTCCTGATTCAGTGCTCCTTCGCGTCGGCCGCGTCGTTCGCGACCTCCTCGATCGCGCGCCTCTGGAAGTCGGGTCGCACGCCGCGCGCGGACCAGATCGCGTAGCCGTGCGTCGCCTCGCCGCGGCGCTTGAGCGCGTCGAAGGCGCGGTCGCGCGTCACCGAGTCGAGCGACGCGCACTGCCGGCGGATCTCTTCGAGCGGCCGCCCCCACGCGTCGTCGCCGAGCGGGTCGAAGCCGAAGCAGCCCGCGACGAAGTCCCACAGCTCGTCGGGGTGGAACGACGCGCCGAAGCCGACGATCGCGAGGTGGACGTCGAACCCGACGTCGAACGCTCTCCGGTCGGCGTCGAGCTGCCACGAGAACGGGTAGGGGTCGTAGCCCGGGTCGGAGAAGCCGGCGTGGCGGATCGCGAGGAGCTCGCGCCCCTCGCGCCGGTACTCGTAGACGTGGAGGAGCGAGACGCCGAACTCGCTGCGCCGCTCGCTCGCGGCGGTGAAGCGGCCGTCGATCAACCCGAGGCTCTCCGCGCGCGACCAGCCGAAGCCGGCCTGCGCGAGCTCGGTCGCGCGCGCGGAGACGGCGAGGCCCGGCCCGATCGAGCCGGTGCAGCCGAAGATCTGCGCGAAGTCGTGCGCGCGGTCGCGCCACGCGCCCGCCGTGCATCCGCTGGCGAGCACGGCCGCGCCGATCGCGAGCGCGCGGACCTTCCTCATCGGTAGGCGGGGATGCCCGTGACCGCCTCGCCGAGCGCGAGGGTGTGGATGTCGTAGGTCCCCTCGTAGGTGTTGACCGACTCGAGGTTCACCATGTGGCGCATGGTCTGGTACTCGTCGAGGATCCCGTTCGCGCCGAGGACGTCGCGGCAGGTGCGCGCGATGTCGAGCGCCCAGCCGACGTTGTTGCGCTTCGCCATCGAGACCTGGAAGTGGGTCGCGCTGCCCGCCTCCTTCAGCCGGCCGAGCCGCCACGCGAGCAGCTGCGCCTTGGTGATCTCGGTGATGATCTCGGCGAACTTCGCCTGCACCAGCTGGAACGACGCGATCGGCTTGTCGAACTGCACGCGCGACTTCGCGTAGTTCAGCGCCTCGTCGTAGCACGCCATGGCGGCGCCGATCGCCCCCCACACGATTCCGTAACGCGCTTGCGTCAAGCACGAGAGCGGGCCCTTCAGCCCCTTCACCCCGGGCAGCCGCGCCGCGTCGGGGACGACGACGTCCTGCAGCACGAGCTCGGAGGTGACCGACGCGCGCAGCGACAGCTTCCCCTTGGTCTCGGGCGCGCTGAACCCCTTCGCCCCCTTCTCGACCAGGAAGCCCTGCACCCCCTCCTCGGTCTTGGCCCAGACCAGCGCGACGTCGGCGACGCTGCCGTTCGTGATCCACATCTTCGCGCCGTTCAGCACCCAGTCGCCGCCCTTCTTGACGGCGCGCGTCTCCATGGCGCCCGGGTCGGAGCCGTGGTCGGGCTCGGTGAGCCCGAAGCATCCGATCGCCTTGCCCTTGGCGAGCGCCGGCAGCCAGCGCTGCTTCTGCGCCTCCGACCCGTAGGCGTGGATCGGGTACATGACGAGGCTGCCCTGCACCGACGCGAACGAGCGCAGGCCCGAATCGCCGCGCTCGAGCTCCTGCATGATCAGCCCGTAGGCGACGGCGCCGAGCCCGGCGCACTCGTAGCCCGTGAGGCTCGCGCCGAGCAGCCCGAGCTCCGCGACCTCCGGGATCAGCTGCGTCGGGAAGGTCCCCTCGCGGCAGTGGCCGGCGATGACCGGCAGGACGCGCTCGTCGACCCACGTCCGCACCGTGTCGCGGATCATGCGCTCGTCCTCGGTGAGCAGCTCGTCGAGGACGTAGAAATCGGGGCCCGTGAACTTGCGCATGGCGGTGGCGACCTCGGACGTGCGCGGGGACCGGAAAAGAGCGAGGGATGGTAGCCCTGGCGCGCGCGCTTGGAAAGGCGAGCCGCGCGCGTCAGCGCGGCGGCGCGGGCGGCGTCGGACGCGCGCGCGCCCACTCGCGCCACGGCAGCGGACGGCGGCCGAGGTCCTCGCCCGACAAGAGGCGCAGCCCGCAGACCGCGTCGTCGACGATCGGTGGCGCCGGCACCTCGAGCGCGTCGATCAGCGCGTCGACCGCCTTCGTGCTCCCCAGCTCGGCCAGCGCGTACGCGGCGGCGAGGCGCGCCTCCGACGAGCGGTCGAAGCGGAGCGCGAGCGAGAGCGTCTCCACCGCCTCGTCGCGGCCGCTCGCGCCGAGCAGCACGAGCGCCGCCTCGCGCAGCGGCTGGCGCGAGTGGCGGACGATCGCGGCGAGCTCCTGCAGCGGCCGCGCGCCGATCCGGTCGAGCCACTCCTCGCGCGTGCCGTCCCACGCCGGGTTGCGCGTCTTCTGCGCGAGCGCGCGCGCGGGCGGCAGCTCGATCGGCGGCGCGATCACCTCGGGCTCGAAGGGCCGGCAGTCGGCGCGCGCGTCGAGCGCGAAGACGAACTCGACCGGGACGCGCTCGGCGGGGAGCTTGCCCTCGTCGACGTCCGCCCAGGCGTAGGGCTCGTCGTCGAGCGTGTAGGCGTCGAAGAGGCAGTCGGAGACGGCGCGGTTGGCGGCGGCGTCGCGCGCGACGTCGGGGTGGACCGCGATCAGGTTGCCTTCGTAGTCGGCGAGGAAGACGCGCTTCTTCGCGCCGCCCTCCTCGATCTCGACGAAGCGCGAGCCCAGGTAGACGTAGCCGCGCATCGGCAGCGGCTTCCCGTCGCGCAGGTCGACGAAGAGGTCCTCGAACGGGCGGATCGTCGTCTTCCCGCCCTCCGTCCAGCGCACGTAGATGAAGACGCGCGGCCCGGTCGGCGCCACCGTCGTGAACGGCACCTCGAGCCCCGCCTCGAGGTCCTCGGGTTTGGGCATCGGCTCGCGCTCGATCCGGTGGCGCGGCGAGCCGGGCTCGAGCCCGAGCGCGAGGAAGCAGGCGTTGAGCAGGCTCGGCGTGCAGCGCACCATGCCGAACGCCTCGTGCTTGGCGCCTTCATTCGTGACGAGCGCGTACTCGATCGGGTAGTCGGGCGACTGGCGCAGGCGCAGGATGGCGCCCTTCACGCGGACCTCGCGCTTCTCGCGGTCGAGCTCGATGCCGTCGGCGGCGAGCTGCTTCTGGAACTCGGGAGGGACCTGCATCGCCGCGGCCGGCGGCGAGTCCTTCTTCGCCGGGTCCTTCACAGGGTCTCTCGGCGGATCCTTCGCCGGATCCTTGGCCGGCTCCTTCTTCGGCGCCTGCTCCGCTTTCTTCTTCAACAGCACCTGGCGCGCGGCCTCGTTGACACCCACCACCTTCAGGTCCTCGAGAATCGCGCGCGGCGCCTTGCCGCGCTCGATCGCGCGCCCCTTGATGTCCGCGTAGATCGCGAACTCGACCGGCGCGTCGAG
>DASRRB010000099.1:0-6951 GCA_035695985.1 Planctomycetota bacterium
ACCAGGCGCCGTCCGCCGACGCGGTCGGCGAAGCCGAGGTAGCGAACTTGGAGCTCGACGGAGTCGTCGGCGGCGACCGGCGAGAGCGTCGCGCGCAGCCAGCGGTCGCCGAGCTGCTCGACGACCGCCGGGTCGCGCCCGCTTCCGCGCGTGATCCGCCGGTAGGCGTCGACGGCGCGCGTGCGCGAGCGGACGACGCCGCGCATCTTGGTCGCGCCGTTCACGACGAGCACGCCGCGCGGGATCGCGCCCGCCGGCATCGGCACGAGCGCCACCCCCTCGACCACGCGCAGCCGCGGGTTGCGGAACTGGAGGTGGGCGACCGCCTGGTAGACCGGCCCCTCGCCGACCACTTCGACCTGGTACTCGACCGGGAGCAGCGGCTGCGCGGCGCCGAGCACGCCGACGTCGGCCGGCTGGAGGTCGTCCTGCGCGGAAGCCGTCGCCGAGCCGGCGAGCGCGAGCAGGAGCGGGAGCAGGCGGGTCGGACGCATGCGAGGCTCCAAGAGCCCGACGAAGTCGGAGAGAGGCCGGGCAGACCGATGGGCCTGGGACGGCCGCCGCGCAATGATGTCCATGCCCGTCGCGTCCGGCTACGGGATCGGGAGCCCGCCTTGAACGTCGATCCCGGCTGCCGCCTCCTCGCGCGCGGCCCCTTCCTCCCCGGGGCGGTGGCGACGCGAGTGGTCGCGCAGGAGCGCCCCTCCACCCCCGCGCTGGACGCCCACATCGAGGCGGCGTGGCGCTCCGCGGTGGAGCGCGCCGCGCGCGACGGCCACGAGCTCTTCGACGGCGACGTGCTGCGCTGGGTGTGCTGCATCGTGCACGGGACGCAGGACCCGCGCCGGCTCGAAATGATCGTCGCGCCGGCCAAGTACCGGGAGTTCGTCGGGACCAACCTCGATCCCGAGCTGCGCCCGTACTTCGGTCCGTACCCCGCGGCGGAGCTCGCTTCGTCGGTCCACCCGTGGTCGCACTTCGCGAACGCGGTCGGCACCTCCGCAGTGATCGTGACGAGCGACGGCGTGCTGGTCGCTGGCCGGCGCAGCGCGCGCGTGCTCGGCTACGCCGGCTGCGTGCACGCCTTCGGCGGGATGCTCGAGGCGTCCGACGCGGCGGCCGACCCCGCGACGAGCGGCGCGGTCGACGCGTTCGCGGGACTCGAGCGCGAATTGACCGAAGAGCTCGGCGTCGCGGCCGGCGAGATCTCCGAGCCAGTGCTCGAGGGGGTGATCCTCGAGCCGCAGATCTGGCAGCCCGAGCTGATCTTCCACGTGCGCGTCGCGCGGACGTACGCCGGGCTGGTCGACGCGTGGCGCGGCGCGCCGCACCGCGCCGAGCACGACGACCTGGTCTCGTTCCCGCTCGCCCCCGCCGACCCGGAAGCGGAGCTGCGCCGCGCGGCGCCGGTGAGCCCGATCGGGCGCGCCGCGCTCGCGCTCTACTGGTCGCGGCGCGGCGGCTGAGCGGCGGGCGCGGGCGTCGGCGCCTTCTCCTCCTTCTTCGGCGCGTAGAAGACGACGTGCTGCCACGGCAGGGCGTCGTACTCCTCGACCGCCTCGAAGCCGTTGGCGGCGAGCTCCTTGTTCATCTGCTCCTTGCTCATCCGGTGCAGGACCTTGATCGGGACCTTGGGGTCCTCGAGCCGGAACTCGACCAGGACGATGCGGCCGGCCGGCTTCAGGCACCTCTTCAGCGCGGCGAGCATCTCCACCGGGTGGTCGAACTCGTGGTAGACGTCGACCAGGAAGGCGAGGTCGATCGAGGCCGCCGGCAGCTTCGGGTCGACGACCGTGCCGAGCACCGGCGTCACGTTCGCGACCTTCTCGAACTTCTTCCCCTCCGCCTTCAGCATCTCGAGCATCTCGGGCTGGATGTCGGTCGCGTAGACGCGGCCCGTCGTTCCGACCAGTGGAGCAATGCGAAACGTGTAGAAGCCGTTGCCGCAGCCGACGTCGGCGACGACGTCGCCCTCCTTCAGGTGGAGCGCCTTCAGGAGCTCGGGGCAGCGCTCCTCCTTCTCGCGCTCGACGCGCTGGAGCCACGGGCCGCCCTCGTAGCTCATGGTCGGCGCGATGGTGCGGCCGAGGTAGGTCGTGAGCGGCGGCGGGAGCGCCGGATCGGGAGCGACCGGCTTCGTCGCCGGCGCGGGCGGCGCCGCGGGCGGGGCCGCCGGCTTCTCCTGCCGGGGCGCCGCGAGCGCCGCGAGCAGGAGGCTCAGCGCGAGAAGAGCAGGTCGCACAGGATCGAGAATACGCTCGCCCCACGCGCGCCGATCGGGAGCTCGAGCCCCGCCGAGGGCCAGTCGCCCAGACCTCCCGCGGATCCGGCCGCGTCGCGCGTCCACTTCGCCTCGCGCGCCTCGTCCTCGAGCCGCTTCACTTCGCGGCGGCGCGCCTCGACCAACCCGCCCGCGCGCACGAACGCGAGCACGCGCTCGAGCTCGCCGTGGTCGAGCCAGATGCCGTCGTGGCGGCAGACGTCGAGGATCACGCCCGACGCGCCGCCGAAGTTCTTGCGGACCATGCGGTCCTTGCAGCGCGGGCAGGGCAGGTAGACGATCTTGCTCGCCGGAATCGTCTGGCGCGGAAGCGCACCGAGCGCGAGCTCGCGCGTCGCGTTTGCCGAGACGTCGGCGTCCTCGCACATGCGGTCGAAGACGGCCGGCGCGAGCCAGAGTCCGCCGCACGACCCGCACTCGACGACCGAGACGGCGGCGAGGTCGCGCTCGCGCAGCGCCGCGCCGCAGCGCGGGCAGCCGCCGCCGCCGGCGCCGAGCTTCGTCTCCTGCCGGCGCAGTGCGCGCCCGCACTGGATGCAGAACGAGGCGTCCGACGCCGCGCGCGCGCCGCAGTGGGCGCAGAGGGTGTCGAGCCGGCGCTCCTCGAGCGTCGTCTCGCTCCCGCAGTGGGCGCAGAAGCGCGACGCGCCCGCGAACGGCGCCCCGCACGACGAGCAGTGCAACGTCCTTCCGTCCGCGGCCATGCCCGACCTCCCGCGGCGGGATCGTAGCTCCCGTCTGCGCGGCCCGCGCAAATCTTGCGGAAGCGCGCTGCAACGGATGCGCGCCGCGCCGCCGCGCCGCCGCGCCGCCGCGATGCGAACGGTCACGAATCGGTCCGGGTGACGCAGCTTTCATCAGCGCGTGCACGATCTCCCGCCGCCTCGGCGGGCGTGCTGCCAGGACCTGCGAACGGGAACCTCCGATGAAACTGCGTAGCAAGCTGTCGCTCGGTCTGGCGTCATTGGCGATCGCCGCGGCCGGCTCGTGGGTCGCCGCGTCGGCGCAGCAGACGCCCTCCCCCGCGCCGCCGGCGCCGCAAGCTCCGGCGAAGCCGCAGAAGGGCGACACCGACAAGCGCCCGCGCCTGGAGAAGGCGCTCGAGGAGCTGCGGGCGATCAAGCAGCACCTCGAGAAGGCGCCGCACGACTTCGGCGGCCACCGCGTGAAGGCGATCGAGGCGGTGAGCGAGGCGATCAAGCAGATCGAGCTCGCCGCCAAGTTCGACAAGAACTGACGCGGCGCCAGCCGCTGCCGGAACGAACGCGGGAGGCGCCGAGTGGCGCCCCCCGCTTCGTTTCAGGCCATCCATTGCGGCGCGGGTCGCGCCGCGTCTGGGAGATCGTCCGCGTCGCGCGGTGCGCCGCGGCCCGGCGAACTCACGCCGAGAACTTCGCGAGCGCCTCCTTGGGGACGTCGACGGTCGTCGCGCCGACGCCGGAGAGCTTCACGTCGACCTTGCGCGTCGACTCGCCGCCCGGGCCGCCGGAGATCTTCGTCTCGATGTGCATCGACTCGAGGGCGCCTTCCTTGGTGGCGACGATCGTGAGCGTGCCGCTCGCAGTGACGTCGCCGCCGCCGCCGCCCGGCGCGCCGCCGCGCCCCCCCATCATCTCCCTCATGCGCGTCAGGCCGGACAGCTTGTTCGCGAGGTCGGCCGAGAGCGGACCGGAGTAGACGACCTTGCCGTCCTTCTCCTCGCGCTTCAGCTCGGTCACCGCCGTGTCGAGCGTCGCGAGGACCTCGTGCGGCATCATGATGCCCATCACGGTCATGATCGCGCCCATGCGACGGAAGTCGCCGCCGCCGGGGCCGCCCGGTGCGCCGCCGCCCGCAGGCGCGCCGCCTGCCGGAGGTCCGCCCGCCGGAGGCGCACCCGCGCCACCGGCCGGCGCGCCGCCGCCGGCACCGCCGCCGCGTGCGCCGAACTGCGGCATCTGGAAGAGCTCCCAGGTGCCGTCGCGTGAGTAGACGATCTGCTGGTCGAGCTTGTAGACCGTCTGGTCGTCGCGCGTGATCGCGGCCGGCTTCCCCTTCTCGAACTTGCCGGTCATCGTCTGCGGTCCACTGGGTCCGCCGCGGCCGCCGCCGCCGGCTCCTGCTCCACCGGCCGGAGGAGCACCCGCGCCGCCCGCCGGTGCGCCGCCCGCGGGAGCTCCGCCGGCGCCGCCGCCATCGCCGCGCCGGCCACGGCCGCCGCTGTTCTCGACGACCATCTCGAAGGCGTAGCCCTTCGCGTCGGTCACCGCGGTCGCGGCCTTCTTCAGGTCTTCCGGAATCTGCGCCTTCGCGGCCGGTGCGGCCGGCGGTGCGGACTGGGGTGCGGCCGCAGGTGGCGCTTGCGGCAGCGCGAACAGCGTCGTGATCAGGCAAGCAAGCATCGGATCTCTCCCTCTTCCTTCTTCGTGAGTGTCCCGTCTTCCATGGAACCTGCGCACAGGGGCTCGGGCCGGTGGCGCGGGGGGTCAGACGATACCGCCGGAGGTGCGCTTCCCCGCGGGACGGCGCTCCGCGCAACGCTCTCGCCAGCGGGAAGCGCGAAACGTCGCGACCGGGTCGATCGCCCCGCCTGCCCGGCGGCGCGCCTCGGCGAGGAGCGGCGACACGTCGGTGTCATGCGCGTCCTTGAGCGTCTGCAGCGCGAGCAGCGCGTCGTTCCTCTCCTGGCACTCGGCGAGGCGCGCCGCATCGACCAGCGACGCCTTCACGTAGGCGCGCTGCACCTCGCCCGCGCTGCTCATCAGCGACTCGAGAGGATCGGTCACGTTGTGCGACTGGTCGAGGAGGTAGGCGGGCGCGAAGCCGGCGACCTTCTCGCGCTCGGCGCTCACCAGCTCGTGGAAGACGAGGAAGAGCTGGAACGGCTTGATCGAGCCCGCATCGAGGTCGTCGTCGCCGTACTTGCTGTCGTTGAAGTGGAAGCCGGCGAGCTTTCCGAGCTGGATCAGTCGCGCGACGATCTGCTCGATGTTGACGTTGGGTGCATGGTGGCCGAGGTCGACCAGGCAGAGGCACTTCGGGCCGAGCTCCTTCGCGCAGACGTAGCTCGTGCCCCAGTCGTTCAGCACGGTGGAATAGAAGGCGGGCTCGCAGAGCTTGTGCTCGAGGTACATCTTCCAGCCGTCGGGCAGCGCGGCGCAGATCGCGCGCGTGCTCTCGAGGTAGCGGTCGAGCGCGCGCCGGAAGTGGAGCTGGCCGGGGAAGTTGCCGCCGTCGCCGATCCAGACCGTGAGCGCGGTGCTGCCGATCGCCTTCCCGATCTCGATGCATTCGAGGTTCTGCGCGACCGCCTGCTCGCGGACCGCGCGGTCGGTGTGGGTGAGGCTGCCGAACTTGTAGGAGCGCTGCCCGGGCGTGTGGTCCTCGAAGGTGTTCGAGTTCATGGCGTCGAACGAGAGGCCGAGCTCGGCCGCCACGCTCTTCAAGCGGCGCGGATCGTCGGGGCGGTCCCACGGGACGTGCAGCGAGACGGCCGGCGTGCAGCGCGCGAGCTGCTGGACGACGGCGCAGTCCTCGAGCTTCTCGTAGACGTCGCGCGGCTCGCCCGGCTGCGGGAAGCGGCCGAAGCGCGTGCCGCCGGTGCCGACGCCCCACGACGGGATCGCGACGGTGAACGCCTGCGCGCGCTGCGTCAGCGCCTCGACGTCGAGGCCGCGCCGTTTCAGCCGCGCGCCGAGCTCCGTGAAGTCGCGTGAAAGATCGGCGGCGCGCCGCGCGTTCTCGTCGGCGACGAGCTGCGGGTCGAGAACGGGCCGAGCCATGCGAGCTCCTTCCTTTCTGCGGTTGCGTCGGACATTAGAGTGGCGCGTCCGCCTGCAAAGACATCGAGGAGGGAGCCATGTCCACGCCGAGCGATTCGCCGTTCCAGCCGTCCGACGACTCGACCGCCACCGCGCCCGCGACCGCGACGCCGCCGGTGAGCTCGGTCGTCGCGCCGATCGCCGCGCCGTCCGCCGCGCCGAGCGAGACGCCCGGCGCCGCGCCCGTCGAGAGCCTCGACCCGCGCGTCTGTCCCGCGTGCAAGAAGACGCACGACGGGACCGAGGCCGCGGCCATGAAGCAGCTCGCGCAGTCGCCGGCGCGGCTCGCGAAGCTCGTGAAAGGACTCGACGCGAACGGCTGGAAGAAGAGCTACGGGCCCGGCAAGTGGTCGATCCGCCAGATCCTCGCCCACCTGCGCGACTGCGAGATGGTCTACGCCGTGCGCTGGCGCAAGATGATCTCGGAGGAGAACGCGGTGCTGACGCCGTTCGACCAGGACCTCTGGGCGAGCGGGACCGCCTACGCGAAGCAGGACGCGAAGCAGGCGTTCGCGACCTGGTCGGCGCTGCGCACGACCAACCTCGAGATGCTGAAGCTCGCCGGCAAGGCAGCGCTCGCGCGCGGCGGCAACCACCCGGAGTACGGGCCGATCACGGGGGCGCAGCTCGTCCGCCACATCCTCGCGCACGACGACAATCACCTCGGCCAGATCGAGGCGGCGCGCGCGAGCGGCCGCAAGCCGACGAAGCGCGCCGCGGCGGCGAAGAAGCGGCCGGCGAAGAAGAAGCGTCGCTGAGCGGCGCCCCGCCGAACTACGACTCGTCGAGCGTGTAGGTGACCGCCTCGATGCCGGGGCGGCCGGCCATCTGGCGCTGCTCCCAGCGGATGAAGTCGGAGCGCACGCCCAT
>DASRRB010000100.1:0-19355 GCA_035695985.1 Planctomycetota bacterium
GGCGCTCGCCGCCGCGCCCGACGGCGCGCTCTGGATCGCGTGGACGCAGTGGCAGGGGCGCGACTTCGAGGTGGTGGCGCGCCGCTTCGATCCGGAGAAGGGCGAGCTCGGGCCGGTGGTCGCGGTGAGCGCCGACCCGCGCGCCGACGACTTCCATCCGGCGCTCGCGGTCGGGAGCGACGGCCGCGTCTGGCTCGCGTGGGACGTGCTCGACGATCCGCGCCGCGGCCGCAGCTGGCCGAAGCTGCCCGGCGAGGAGCACCGCGGGCGCGAGGCGTCGCTCGCGCTCGCCTGCATCGACGGCGGGCGCGTGCTCGACCTCGTCGCGCCGGCCGGCACCGCGGTCCTGCCCGAGGGGACGCGCCTCTCGTGGTCGGGCGCGCTGCCGCGGCTCGCGTTCGACCCGGCCGGACGGCTGCTGCTCGCGCAGCGCTACTTCGAGCCCGAGGAGGGCGCCGGCCCGCCGCACTCCTACCCGCTGCTCTTCCGGACGCTCGGCGCCGACGGCTGGAGCGACGCGGCGCTCGTGACCGGCAGCGAAGGGGAGATCGAGGAGCCGCTGCTCGCCGCCGGCGCGAGCGGCGCGTGGATCGTCGGCGCCGCCGACGACCGCGCGAAGCAGCAGCAGAACTCGCTGCGCTGGCTCCCGCGCGGCGCCGCTCCGCCCTACGCCGCGCCGCTCGACGCCCGCGGCTTCCACCTGTCCGGCGGCTTCGGGCCGGCGCGGCTGCAGTTCGCGTTCGTGCCGCACGGCGCGCGCGAGAAGGGCGGGCCTCCGGCCGTGCGCGAGCGGACGCCGGCGACGCGGCCCGAGCGCGTCTCCGCGCTCGGAGCGGACGGCCTGCGCGTCGACCCGCTCGGCGCGCCCGACGCCGACCCGCTGCTCTCCGGCGGCGCCCACGAGGCGCTCGCCCCGCTGTCCGGGAGCGCCCCTCTCTTCCTCTATTACGGCGACCTCCACCGCCACTCGAACGCCTCGCGCTGTCTCGAAGGGCTCGAGGCGCGGCCGCTCGACCGCTACGTCTTCGCGCGCGAGGCGTGGCACGACGACTTCTTCGCGTTGACCGACCACCCCGGCCAGACCGACCCGCTGCAGGCGTGGAACGGCTGCAAGCTCGTCGACCTCGCCCATTCGCCCGAGCTCTGCGTGCTGCAGGGCTTCGAGTGGTCGAACTCCGCGACCGGCCACCAGAACGTGATCTTCCGCCGCCGCACCGACCTGCTCGCCGCCACCGGCGGCGACTATGCATCGCCCGAGCTGCTCTGGCAGCACCTCGACCCGCGCGACGCGATCACCATCCCGCACCACCCCGGCCACGCGAAGATGGGCACCGACTGGAGCCGCTTCGACCCGCGCTTCGTGCGCGTCGTCGAGCTCTTC
The DNA here is from genome assembly GCA_035695985.1 of Planctomycetota bacterium. Classification (GTDB taxonomy): domain Bacteria; phylum Planctomycetota; class B15-G4; order B15-G4; family SIAN01; genus DASRRB01. Next base: position 1,382 of record DASRRB010000100.1, read on the forward strand.
CAGTCGTCGCGCTCGAGCTACGAGTTCGACGGCTGCTTCCGCATGGCGGAGAGCGCCGGCTCCGACGGCAACTTCGTGCAGGACGCGTTGAACGAGGGGCTGCAGTTCGGGCTGATCGCCTCGTCCGACCACGGCAACGGCGAGGCGTACGCGGTCGTCCTGGCGGAGCGCCTCGACCGCGACGCGATCTTCGACGCGCTGCGGGACCGGCGCACCTTCGCGTCGACCACGAAGGGGCTGGTGGTCGACTTCCGGCGCGACGGCGTCCTGATGGGGAGAGCCGTGAAGGCGGGCGGGCCGGGTCTCTTCACGCTCGACGTGCACGGGACGCGCAAGCTCTCCGAGGTCGTGATCTTCCGCGACGGCGAGGTCGTCCACGCGCGCGGCCGGCCCGCCCGCGCGGCGCCGCCCGCCGCGCCGTCGGCCGGAGCGCCGCCTGCCGCCCGCCTGCGCCTGCAGTGGTGGATCACCGCCGACGAACGCACCAGTGCGCGGCGCGTCCGCCTCGCCGCGCCGGCCGGGTCGGTCCGCATCGCGCGTGAGAATCCCGCCGCCGACCCCGAACGGCAGCACCTGAAGGCCGACGCCGACGGACCGCACGAGGCGACCCTCTCCTCGCCCGAGGCCGCCGGGAACTACCGCCGCGTCGTCGTCCTCGAGTTCGACGTCGCTGCGGCGCCCGACGACCCGCTCACGCTCGAGATCGACGGTCGGCCGGCCGCGACGACGTTGCGCGCGCTCTCCGAAGGGAAGCTCGGCGGGCAGGCGGTGGCGGGACCGTGGACGCTCGCGCCCGCTTCGGGCGGCGGCGCCGAACGGGTCGCGCTCGACCCTGGGCTCGGCGTCGACCGACTGCATGATGAGTGGACCGACCCGACTCCGCCGCCGCCGACGGAGCACGCGTGGTACTACGCGCGCGTCGTCGACGCGGCCGGCGAGATGAGCTGGTCGAGCCCGATCTTCGTCGAGCCGAAATGAACCGCACCGCGCTCGCCTCCGTCGTCGCCTCCGTCCTCGGGTTCGTCGCACTCTTCCCGGGCTGTGCGACGGAGCACCGCGAGACCTGGCCCGACGGCGGCCCGCGCCGCAGCGGAGCGCTGCGCTCCGGCCGGCAGGTCGGCCCGTGGAGCTACTGGTGGCCGAACGGCCGGCTCCAGGCGAGCGGCGACTACGTCGCGGACGCGCCGGCCGGCCACTGGAAGTACTTCCACGACGACGGCTCGCCCGACGCCGAAGGCGACTATCGCGACGAGCTGCGCGACGGGTACTGGCAGTGGTGGTGGCGCGGCGGCGGTCCGCGCGCGCGCGGCTTCTTCGCGAAGGGGCGCGAGGTCGGACTCTGGACCTTCCTGGACGAGCAGGGGCGCGTCGTGCGTCAGGGAGAGTTCGACGACGGCCACCCGGTCGGCCGCTGGATCGAGGGCGACGGGAGCGGCGCGCCGCGCGAGCGCTGGGCCGGACCCGACGTCCCTGGCGCGGTGCTCGTCGTCGAATCGGCGCCCGAGGGCGGCGCGGTCCGCCGCATCGGCCTCGTGCGCGACGGAAGACGCGTCGGGCGCTGGAGCGTGCGCCATGCTTCGGGAGCGCCGTGGTTCGCGGGCGACTTCGTCGACGATGCGCCGCAGGGACGCTGGATCGCGTGGAATCCCGACGGCTCTCCGCTCGCGAGCGGCGAGACGAAGGCGGGGCGCGCTGTCGGCGAGTGGCAGCTCTGGATCGAAGGGGTCGCGCGGCCGTGGCGGCCCGAATCGAGCGCGCCTCCGCCGTCGTTCGCCGCGAGCGGCGACGTCGACTCGGGGCGGACGCCGGAGGAGTCGGCGCACCTCGCGCTGTCGTTCGCCGCGCGGCCGCTCGACCCCGCCGCGCTCGCGCGCGCCGCCGCCGTCGTTCCGCACGTCACGCCGGCCGCCGACGCGCGGCCGAAGGCGCTCGAAGCGCCGATCCAGTCGCCGCCGCCGACGGTGCGAGACGAGCTTGTCGTCCAGGAGTTCGTCGCCGCCTACGGCATGCACCCGCCGTCGCGCCTGCCCGCCACCGCCGGCTCCTACGACAACGTCGCGACGCCGGAGTCCGACGACGAAGGCGACGACGCGCGCGCGCGCCGCTGGCTCGGCCGGCCCTTTCCGATCACGCAGTTCCGGGTCGCCGACGGGCGCACGCTCGACCTCGCGTCGCTGAAAGGGAAGAAGGTCCTGATCGTCGTGCTGCGCGGCTTCGCTTCGGGCGTCTGCGTCTACTGCGACGCGCAGACGAAGGCGCTCTCGGCCGACGACGCGCGCGGCGCGCTGCTCGACCTCGGCGTCGAGACGCTGCTGGTCTATCCCGGGCCGGAGAGCGGGTGGGAGGCGTTCCTCGAGGCGTGGCGCCGCGGCGGGCGCTCGGCGCAGCCGCCCTATCCCTGCCTCTTCGACAAGGACCTCGAGCTGGTGAACGCGCTCGGCATCCCGGAGCGGCTCGCGCTGCCGACCAGCTTGATCCTCGACGAAGAGGGGATCGTGCGCTTCGCCTACATCGGCCGCAACGCCGCCGATCGGCCGTCGGCGCGCCGCCTCGTCGAGGCGATCCGCGAGCTGCGCGCGCGCCCATGAGCGGCGGGCGTCCGACCATCCCGGGGGTCACGCTCGACCGCGCGGTCGCGCCGCCCGACGGAGGCGCCGACGCCGTCGAGTACGAAGGCCGTCAAACCTACGTCGACCGGCCGGTCGTCGTGCGCCTCCTCACCGAGCGGCCGCGCGACGCGGCGACGGTCGAGCGCTTCCGCCGCGACGCCGCGCGCCTCGTCGCCGCCGCCCATCCGGGGATCGTCGAGTGCCTCGACGCGGGCGTGACCGCGGACGGGAGCGCCTACCTCGTCTTCTCGAGGGTCGAGGGGCCGACGCTCGCCGAATGGCTGCGCGAAGGCAAGAAGCTCGCGCCGCCGCAGGCGCTCGCGCTGGTGCGCGCGCTCGCGGCCGCGCTGCGCCACGCGCAGGCGCACGAGCTCGCCCACGGCGCCGTCGCGGCGCGCCACGTCCGCCTCGACGCGCGCGGCGGCGGCGAGCTGCCGTTCACGCCGCGTCTCGCCGGCTTCGCGGTCGCGCGCGGCGAGGCGACGACGCCGCTGCTGCACGCGCAGGACCTCGAAGACCTCACGCGGCTCGCCCGCGAGCTCGGCGCGACCGCGGCCGACGGTGTCGTGCCGTCCGGCCTCTCGTGGGACGAATGGATCGCGAGCGGTGACGCAAAGCTCGCCACGCGCCGTCCTAGCACCCGCGTCTCCACCGGGATCGCGGTGGTGCTGCTCGCCGCCGTGATCTGGATCGGGCGGCATGTCCGGGAGCGCTACGGCCCGCCCGCGCACCCTCCGTCGCCGACGCTCCCCGGTCCGACGGCGCCTTCGGGGACGGCGTCGCCGCCGCCCGCAGGCGCCGCGACGGCGATCCGCGTGCAGCGCGACCGCGCGCGCGAGCCGTTCGCGCCGGCGCGCGAAGGCGAGCGCGTCGCGTTCACGGCGTCCGCCGCCGCGCCCGCCGCGTCCTCCACGAGCCTGCGCTGGCAGGTGCTCGAGCCGGAGGGGCTCGTGACCGCCGCGTCGAAGCAAGACGTCCTCGAGTTCACGGTGCCGTTCGGGCTGCGGCAGCGGCGCGTCCGCGTGCGCGCCCTCGCCGACCGCACGCCGCCCGCGCCGCTCGAAGGGACGCTCGAGATCACCGCCGGCGAGCCGGCGCACGCGGCGCTCCCCGACGACGATGCCGCGGCCCTCGCAGGGCTCGGACCCGACTGGTACGCCGGCGGCGACGACCCCGCCGCGCGCCAGTCGTTCGGCGAGGCGGCGAGCGTCGCCGCCTGGTCGCTCGGCGGCGGCGCGCCCTTCACTCTCGAGCTGCGCCTCCATCGGGAAGACGCGACCGCCGCGGTCGCGAGCGGCGCACGCGTCGAGTTCGGCGACGCGAGCGCGCTCGAGCTGCGCCTCGCCGTCGACCGCGACGAGCGCGGCGGCGAGCTGCGCCGCGCCCGCCTCCTCGCGACACGCACGCGCGTCCCCGAGCTCGACGCCGCGAGCGAGCCGTGGCCGGGCGCCGCCGCGCGCCTCTTGGAAATCGAGTTGCCGGGCGCTTCCGACCGCGGCCTCTCGGCGCCCGACGTCCTCCCGCCGCCGCTCTGCGCCCGGCTGCGCGTCGCGTGGGACCCGGAGGACGACGCCTTCGAGGTCGAGCTCGCGCCCGAGCTCGCCCGCTGGGATGCGCCGTCGCGCCGCTGGACGACGACCGTCGGCCCCGCCGCGCGCCAGCGCGTCGTCTGGCACGAGGTGACCGGCCGCCGCCTCTGGCTGCCCGCGCGCATCGTCCTGTTCCGCCCCGCGGGCGCCGGCCTGTGCGTCCACGGGGTCCGGAGAGCAGACTGAGGCGGTGTTCGGCTGTACCCGGCCGACCGCTCCGCCGCGCGATTCCGCGCCGGTTTTTCCGGCGCGAAATCGCGTCCGGTCGGGAACACGCTGCGACGGAGACCATGGACGGCGCGAACTCGACCTGCTGGACGGTGATCCGCGCCGCCGCGCGCGCCGACGCGGCGCCCGAGCGCGCGGAGTTCGTGCGCCGCTACGCCGCGCCGATCCGCGCCTACCTCGGCGCGCGCTGGCGCGGGCGCCCGCGCCTGCGGGAGGAGGTCGACGACGCGACGCAGGAGGTCTTCGTCGAGTGCTTCCGCCAGGGCGGCGCGCTGGCGAAGGCCGACGAGGAGCGCGCCGGCGGCTTCCGGGCCTTCCTCTACGGCGTGGCGCGCCACGTCGCGCTGCGCGCCGAGGGGGCGCGGCCGCGCGACGCGCAGTTCTCGACGCCCGGCGGCCTCGACGATCTGCCGGCCGACGAGCCGACGCTCTCGCGCGCCTTCGACCGCGCCTGGGCGCAGGCACTCGTGCGCGCCGCTGCACACCGGATGGCCGAGGAGGCGGCGCGCGGCGACGCCGGCGCGCGCCGGCGCGTCGAGCTCCTGCGGCGGCGCTTCAGCGACGGCGCGCCGATCCGCGACGTCGCACGCGAGTGGGGCGTCGACGCCGCCCGGGTCCATCACGAGTACGCGCGCGCGCGCGACGAATTCCGGGCGGCGCTCTTCGCGGTCGTCGCGCTCGAATGCGGCGGCACGGCGGGCGAGGTGGCGCGGCAGTGCGCGCAGCTCGTGCAGCTGCTGGACGGTGGAGGGAGAGCGCCGTGACCGCGAGCGATCCGCCCCCGACGAAGCCCGGCGACGACGCCGAGCTCGATCGTCTGCTCGCCGCCGCGTTCGCGCGGCCGTCGCCGTCGGCCGAGGCGGTCGCGCCCGCGCCCGATCGCCCGCTCGACGAGCCGACCGACGTCTCCGACCGCTACGTCGTGCTGGGCGAGCTCGGGCGCGGCGGCGTCGGCGTCGTGCTGCGCGGCCGCGACCGCGAGCTCGAGCGCGACGTCGCGATCAAGGTCCTGCGGCCGGAGCACGCGGCGCACGAGGCGTTGAGCGCGCGCTTCGTCGCGGAGGCGCGCATCGGCGGCCACCTCGAGCACCCCGGCACCGTCCCGGTCTACGAGATGGGCCGCACCAAGGACGCGCGCCCCTACTTCACGATGAAGCTCGTGCAGGGGCGCACGCTCGCGAGCCTGCTGGCCGCGCGTGCCGACCCCGCCGACGAGCGCGCGCGCTTCGTCGCGATCTTCGAGCAGGTCTGCCACGCGGTCGCCTACGCCCACTCGCGCGGCGTGATCCACCGCGACCTGAAGCCCGCCAACGTGATGGTCGGCGCGTTCGGCGAGGTGCAGGTCGCCGACTGGGGGCTCGCGAAGGTGGTCGGCGTCGGGACGGAGGAGGCGCCGCCGGCCGCTGCCGTGGGCGGAGCGCCGCGCAGCGCCGGCGACACGGCGACGCCGCGCCTCTCGAGCTCGCAGTTCCATTCGCAGGCGGGCTCGGTCCTGGGCACGCTCGCCTACATGCCGCCCGAACAGGCGCGCGGCGAGGTCGAGCGCGTCGACGCGCGCGCCGACGTCTTTTCGCTCGGCGCGCTGCTCTGCGAGATCCTGACCGGTGCGCCGCCCTACGTCGGCGACATCACGACGGTCTTCGAACACGCCCGCGTCGGCCGGCTCGACGACGCGCTCGCGCGGCTCGACCGCTGCGGCGCCGACGCCGAGCTCGTCGCGCTGGCGCGCGCCTGCCTCGCGGCCGATCCGGCCGCGCGGCCGCGCGATGCGCGCGACGTCGCGACGTCGGTCAGCGCCCACCGCGCCGCGCTCGGCGAGCGGGCGCGTGCCGCCGAGATCGCCGCAGCCGCGGCCACCGCGAAGGCGGGCGAGGAGCGGCGCGCGCGGCGCCTCACGACCGCGCTCGCGCTCACGATCGTCGCCGCGCTGCTGATCTTCGGCGCCGCCTGGCTCAAGTCCGAGCGGGACCAGCGGCTGCGGCAGGAGACCGCCGCGCGGCCGGTGCGGGACGCGCTGGCGCGCGCGCGCACGCTCGCGCAGGACGCCGCGGCCATGGCGGCTCCCGCGAACCTCGAGCGCTGGCACGACGCGGCCGCCGCCGCGCGCCAGGCCAGCGATGCGGCGCACTCGGGGGATCCGGGCGAGGCGATCACGCAGGAGGCCGACGCCGAGGCGGCGCGCCTCACCGCCGCGGCCGCGGAACGCGACCGCGACCAGGCGATGGCGATCGAGATCGGCCGCATCTTCGGGAGCTGGAACACGGCGCCGTGGCCGGTCGTCGACGCGCACTTCGAGAGGGCGTACCGCGACTGGGGCGTCGACTTCTCGACCATGGACGACGCGGCGATCGTCGCGCGGATCCGCGCGAGCGAGCGCGCCATCGAGATCGCGCAGGGGATCTTCGGCTGGATCCGGACGCGCGCCGCGCTGCCCGACGCGCACGGCGAGCCGCGCGACTTCCGGCGCTTCCTCGCCGTCTGCGACGGGGTCGACCCCGATCCGTGGCGGACCAAGATCCGGATGTCGCTCCTCGACCGCGACATGCGCCGGTCGATCCTCGCCATCGCGGACGGCCCGGCGGCGCGCGACTTCGACCTGACCACGACGTTGTTCCTCGGCTTCATGCTGGTGCAGGTCGAGGAGTACGGCCGCGCGCTCGACCTCTTCCGCGCCATGTGGCTGAAGGCCCCCGCGGACTACGTCCTCTCGATCGAGATCGGCGAGTGGTCGACCTCGGTCGATCCGCCGCGCTGGTCCGACGCGCTGGCCTACGCGACCGCCGCCGCCTCGATCGAGCCGGAGATCCCGGCGCCGTTCGTCGTGATGGGGCGCGCCCACGACGCGCTGTGCGACTGGCCCGCGGCGGCGGCGAAGTTCCGCCACGCGCTCGAGATGGCGCCCGAGCACGGACTCGCGCGCACCTGGCTCGCGCTGGCGCTCTTCCGCGGCGGTGACGACGAGGGCGCCGCGCAGGAGTTCGCACGGGTCGCGGCGATGGCCGACCGCCCGCCCGCCGGCGAGCTCGCCCTCGTCGACGACGCGCTGCGGCGCGGCGACGCGGCGGCGGCGCACGCGCGGCTCGTCGCCGCGCTCGACCACCTCGGGAGCGGCGAGGTCAACCTCGACGGCGAGGAGCGCTCGCGCGACTGGGGCGACCTCGCGCTGCGGCTCGCGGAGAGCGGCGACGCGGCCGGCGCGCTCGAGCGCACGGAGGCGGTGATCCGCCGCTTCAACCTGCTCTCCCGGCCCTGGACGCAGTACCGGCTGCAGGTCACGCGGGCGGAGCTCCTGCTCGGGTCGGGCCGCCTCGACGAGGCGGTCGCGGCGTTCGACCGCGCGGCCGCGCTCGCGGCGGACGAGCGGCTCGTGCGCGGGCGCGCGGAGGCGGCCGGCCTCGCCGGCGCCGCGCGCCACTTCGAGGCGCTCTCGAGCGGAGAGTGGGAGCCGGCGAGCGCCGCCGAGTTCGTCGCGAGCGCGCGCTACGCGCAGCAGCAGCAGTCGAGCGCGCTCGCCTTCGACCTCTGGCGCCGCGCGTTCGAGGGCGACCTGCAGGGGGCGCGCGCCGCCGATCCGTCCGCGCGCGTCGACGCGGTGCACGCCGCGCTCTCGGTCGCGGCCGGCGAGGGCGCGGACGTGCAGGGGTTGACCGAGGGGGCGCGGCGCCACGCATCGGCGACGGCCCGCGTGTGGCTGGCGGACGAGATGCGGGCGCGAACGCAGCCGGAGGCGCCGCGCGGCGCGCTGCGCACGGCGCTCGAGCGCTGGCTGCGCGACCCGGCGCTCTTCGTCACGCGCGATCGCACCCGTGCGAGCGCCGCGTTCGGTGCCGACGAGGCGCGCGCGTGGGCCGCGACGTTCGCGGAGATCCGGGAGCGGCTGAAGACGGCGCCGGCCCGCTGACGCCGCCGGTGCGCGCCGCGCCGAGGCCGAATCGCATGGAAGCTGCGTGGCGGGCCAGGTCGAGCGGCTTTCATGGCGCAGACGAACGGATGTGGACGTTGCTGCACGCCGCCTTCGCTGCGCGGGACACCGCTACCGACTCGAGTATTGCCGCATGACGGGTGACTCACTGGACGGTGAGCTGATCAAGAGCGTGGACTTCGAGGCGGCGTTCAAGGACCCGCGCGAAGTCATCCGGCTGATCCTGTATCTTTCGCCCATCGACTTCCCAGAACCCGGCGAGTACAGGATCATGCTGGTGGTTGGGGAAGTGGTCCTCGCCGAGCGCAGGATCTTGGCCATGCCCGTCCCTGGAACAGCGTCATGAGTCCAACCACCACCATTCATGAACAGGCCATCGTCCTTCCAGATGTGAGGATGATGGCTGAAGACACCAAGATCGCGTCGATTTCGGAGCACACGGCGGCGGGCGATTTCGAGCAGTCACTCCCGTGGCTCGCATCGCTTCCGCATCGGAGGATCGAGCGACGCCGATTGCCGCTTCTCCCTCCTGATCCGCCGATCGCCTAGTCCGCGCTGTCCGTAAGCCGCGTCCGGAATCTCCGCCGGAATTCCGCGGCGAAAACGGGACGACCTCCGAACCGGGGTGCGAGGACTCACTCCTCCCGCGCGATCCGCCTCGTCGCGCGCCCCCGATTCCGGAGAACTCCCGTGCGGATGTCCCGACTGCTCCTCCTCGCCGGCGCGCTCGTGCTCGGCGGGTCGCTCGTCGCCGCGTCGACCGTCGCCCAGGACTCGAGGGGCGGCCCGCCGGGCCTCGACGCCATGAGCGGCCAGCTCGTCGCCGCGTTGAAGACCACGCCCGGCTGCCTCGGCGTCGAGCTGGGGGGCTTCCAGTCGGGGAAGTTCGCGATCTTCGCGTGGTTCCAGGACAAGGAGTCGCTGCTCACGTGGTACCGGAGCGGCGTCCATCAGGGGGCGATGGCGTCGATGCGCGCGGGCGCGGCCGCGGCGAAGAAGGGGGCCGGCGGCGGCGTCGAGTCGAAGGAGTCCAGGGAGCCGAGGGAGCCGAAGGAGGCCGCCGCGCCGCACGCGCCGCTCGAGTTCGTCCCCGAGGACGTCGGCACGATCCTCTGCATCGCGACGATCACGCCGAGCGAGCAGCCGGCCGTCCCGGGCTTTCCGGCGCCGATCGGCCAGATCTCGATCGAGCTCTACAAGCCTCTGCCCGGCGGCGCGTCGTTCGGCGGCACGTTCACGCCGCTCGCCGTCCCGCTCGAGCACCACCGCGGCTCGCGCGTGCCGCAGAAGGGCCCGCCCTCCGCGCCGACCGCGCCGGAGAAGTCGGGCGAGAAGTCGGGTGCGAAGTCGGGCGAGAAGTCGGGGATCTGACGCGCCGGGTGCGCCGGCGGCCGCCGCCGACGATGGTGGGCGGCGATCGCCGCGTCAGCCCGCGGTCGCCGGCCGCGGCGGCTCGACCAGCGCGCCGTAGTGCTCGGGGCGGCGGTGAACAATTCGGTCGAGTTCGTACTCCCCGGCAATGAGGACGACCTTGTTGTCGTCGGCGCGCGCGAGGTCGAGGTCGGCGTAGAGGAGCTCCGCGCCGTCGCCGCCTTGCAGGACGATGTGGCCGGAGAAGTCGACCCCCTGGCTGCCGCCGGGGAACTGGAAGCCCCCTTCGCTCCCGATCCGGTTGCACGCGACGTAGTTCACGTGGTTCTCGAAGGCGCGCACCATCGACTGGAAGCGGCGCGACACGGTCGCCTGCTCGGGCCAGTTGGTCGGCAGCACGATCAGCTGCGCGCCGCGGAGCTTCAGCACGCGCGCCGTCTCCGGGAAGCTGCCGTCGTAGCAGATCGAGAGGCCGATCCGACCGAGCGGCGTGCTCGCGACGGACAGGGGAAGGTCGCCCGGTGCGACGAAGCGGTCGCAGCCGAGCACCGGCAGGTGGAGCTTCCGGTAGTGCAGCGCGATGCCATCGGGCCCGACCAGCAGCGCCGTGTTGAAGCACTGCTTCCCGTTCCCGCCTGTTGCGCGCTCGATCAGCCCGACCACGAGGTGGACGCGCTTCTCCTGCGCGACCTTCACGAGCTCGCCCGTCACGGGGCCGGGCACCTCGAGCGCCACGCGCTGCACGTCGGCCGCCGAGGTGAACGCGTAGCCGGTGAGGAAGCACTCCGGGAAGACGACCAGCTCCGCGCCGCCGTGCGCCGCCGCGGCGACGCGCTCGCGCAGGTGCGCGAGGTTGAAGTCGACGTCGCCGAACGCGACGTCCGACTGGGCAAGCGCGATCCGCATGGTCCCGCTCCGGAGGAATCGAAGCGGGTCAGGATACGCGTCAGCGGCCCGCGACCTTCTTTCGCTTGCGCGTCGAGGGCGGCGGCGGCGGGTCGTCGGCGCCGACGACCTCCTTGCGGTGGTTGGCCCAGAAGGCGCGCCACGCCTCCTCATCACGACCGAAATCGCGCGCCGTCAGGCGGCGCAGCGCGTCGAAGGTCGCGACGCGCAGGCTGCGCGCCTCGAGGTCGGCGAGGTGGTCGAGGAGGACGTCGACGCCGTGCGGGTCCTTGGCGCGCCCGACCTGGACGATCGCCTCGTGCTCGACGGCGGGCGCGTCGTCGTGCTCGAGCACCCAGCAGACGCGCTCGAAGAGGTCCTCGGGCGCGATCTGCGCGTAGACGCGCAGCGCGAGCTTGCGCACCGCCTCGTCGGGATCGGTGAGGCGGCGGCGCACGCCGTCGGTCAGCTTCGGGTAGGACGGCAGCCGGACCAGCAGCTCGAGCGCGCGCCGGCGCGCCTCGACCGCGTCGTCCTCGAGCGCCGTCGCGAGCGCCGGGAAGGCGAGCTCCTTCTGGGCGCGCAGCAGCTCCTGGCAGCGGTCGCGCACCTTCTCCTCGGCGTGGCCGAGGCCCCGCGCGAGCGCGCCGCTCGGCACGCTGGAGACCGGCCCGTCGACGCGGGCGATCTCCTCGAGCTCGTCGCCCTTGGCGACGACGCGCAGCTCGCCGGCGTCGGTCGCGATCGCGACCGCGCCGTCGTCGCCCGCCGCGACGCGCCAGCCGGAGAAGCGCTGCTCGCCCGACTTCCAGAGCACGTGCGGCACGGTCGCCGCCTCCTCGCCGCGCACGGGCACGGCGAGCGCCGCGCCGGCGAGCAGCACGCCGCACAGCCGGCGCAGCGGTCGGTGGGGCGCGCTCATCGCTGCGTCCAGGAGACCAGGATGTAGCTGTTGGCGAGCTTGGTCGAGACGGTCGTGAGCACGCTCGAGCTGTACTCGACGGTGACGCGCTCCCCGCCGTGCAGATCCTTGCCGAGGATCGACCCGGTGGTGAGCAGCGCGCCGTGCAGGTTCTTCTTGCCCTCGCCGGTGAACGTGATCGAGCCGCGCGCGAACACGAGGCCGGCGTAGTCGAACTTGTCGTCGATCACCAGGTCGCCGTCGACGAGCAGCATGCCGCACCCGGTCACGTCGCCGTGCAGCCTCAGGTTGCCGTGCGCGTGGGCGATCGCCGGCGTCATGGTGGCGAGGTCGCCGAGCGCGCCGGTCGCGTCGTCGTCGGTCCCGTTGAAGTGGATCGTCGCCGCCTTGGTGTAGTGGCTCATGAGCGTGAGCACGTCGGTCTCGGCGACCTTGACGACGCTCGGCGAGCCGCCGCTTCCGAGGACGCTGGCGGATGCGTTGGCCGCGACCTGCGCGGTGATCGCCGCCGGGTCGCCCGGCACGCCGATGCCCGGGATGTCCGGCAGCGGTCCCGCGCTGCCGTCGAGGTTGGTGTCGACGCCGCTGATCGTGTAGGGCGCGTCCTCGAATTCGACGTCGGAGTTCTCGTCGTCGACGTAGGCCGACTGCGCGACCGCGACGTTCGCGTCGAGCCGCTTCAGCAGCACGTCGGCGCTCCCGCGGAAGCGGCGCGACGGCACGTCGATGCGGTTGCCGTTGCCGTCGGTCACGACGTTGACCCACGCCACGGAGCCGATCTCGACGAAGCCCGCCTCGCCCGGGTCGTCGACGCCGTTCAGCTCGTCGTTGTCGACCTTGTCGTCGCTCCACGAAGTGACCGTCACGCGCGTCGACGTCCCGCCGACGTCAACGTCGTAGCTCCCCGTGAAGTCGGGGTCGCCCTGCAGCTTCGCGAGCGCGTCCTGCGCGCCCGACGAGGCGGCGTCGGCCGCCGACTTCTTGGCGAGCTCGGTCTCGAGCGCGGTGCGGCCGCGCACGACCACGGCGAGCATCGTCCCGCCCGCGACCACGAGCGGGAGGAGGGCGGTCAGGCAGACGAGGGCGGCGCTGCCCTTCGTCCGTTCGTGCGGCCGGCGCATCGGTTTCGGTGACTTCAAGTCGCGCTCCTTCACGGGGTCAGCAGGCGGATGGTCGATTCGTTCTCGGCGGTCAGGACGGCCCCCTCGTCCGATCCGCGCACCGACATGTGCAGCACGATCTCGCGGCCGCGGCGGCGGAACGTCAGCGTCGTCACCCCCGTGAGCAGCTGGATCGCGCCCTGGCCGTTGTCGAACCAGAGCGTCCCCGCGTCGGGACCGGAGACCGCGCGCCAGAAGCGGCGCGGCGCCTTGCCGGCCGGCGGGTCGGTCACGACCGCGCCCGCCGCGAAGCCGACGATCGAGCGGAAGCGCAGGTCGGAGTAGTCGAAGTTCTCCTGCATCGGTTCGACCACGCCGTACGCGCCGTAGGCGTCGAGCGGGACGCCCTCGAGCGAGTCCTCGCTCGCCGAGACGAGGAACTCCTCGATCCGGTGCATCGCTCGCGCGATGCCCGAGTCGACCGCGTCCCGCGTGACGATCGAGTTGGTCGTGGTGATCGCGCCGTGCGACGCCGAGATGCCGGCGGCGAGCAGGACGCTCACCATGGCGAGGGCGACCGCAAGTTCGGGCACGCTGAAGCCGGCCTGGCAGCGGCGCTTCAGCGACGCGTGGCGGCGTTCGAGGAGGGCGTGGCTCATGACCCGGCTCCGAGCGCGGAGAGGCGGACGGTGCGCTGCACGTGCTGCGGCCCGTGCGTGCCGTTCCAGTCGATGCGGACGCGGATCTCGAGGAGCTGTGCGGGGTCGCCGTTCGGCGCGCTGACGGCGACGTTGCCCGGCATGCCGTCGACGTCGCCGGTGAGCGGATGGAGGATCGCGCGCCCCTTGTCCTCGAGCGTCACCTCGAAGCCGGTGTTGTCCCAGCGCGCCGGGATCGAGGCGAAGTTGGTGGCCTGGATCGACGCGACCTCGCGGTCGAGCGTGCGGATGGCCGCGGCCTTCTCCCGGCCCGCGACGCGCAGCGCCGCCGAGACCTGCGAGATCTGGCTCATGCCGAGGATCGCGACCGCGAGCATCGTCGCGACGACCAGCACTTCGATCATCGTGAAGCCGCCCGAGCGGTGGCGCTCGCCGCTGCCGCAGGCGTCGTCCTGAACCTGAACCATCAGTGCATCCCGGAGGTCGATCGTGGTGAGTGGCGCACGCGCCCGGTCCGGAGACCGGGAACGCACGCCGAGACCTCCTCTCGGCAAGCGCGGTCGCGTCCTGCACCGGCTTTCGGTTGCGCGTTTTCCCTGGAGGCGCGCTGCTCCGCGGGCCCCCGGGCCGCGCGGCGCTGACGCGGCGCCGCGACGCGAAGGAGCTTCGCGTTCGCGCGCGGCGGCGCGCGTTCAAGTGGACGTATCCTCCCGCCCCAATTTCGTGGAGGACGGACGATGGGACGACGGACCCTCGGGACGGTGGCCGTGCTGGCGGCGGGCGCGGCGGTCGCGGCGGCGTGCGTGCTGCAGGCGGCCGCGGCGCCGGAGGCGAAGAAGTTCACCAAGGACGTCGTGCTCCACGTCGAGTGGAACTACGTGCAGTGGCTGCCCGAGGGCTACGCCGCGTCCGAGAAGAAGTGGCCGCTGCTCGTCTTCCTGCACGGCGCCGGCGAGGTCGGCGACCGCATCGCGACCGTGGAGCGCCACGGCCCGCCCAAGCTCGCCGCCGCCGGACGCAAGTTCCCGTTCATCCTGGTCGCGCCGCAGTCGCCGCACCTGCTCTGGAACCCGCTCGAGGTGAACGCCTTCACCGAGGAGATGGTGAAGACGCGGAAGGTCGACGCGACGCGCGTCTGGATCACCGGCCTCAGCATGGGCGGCAACGCGACGTGGATGGCCGCGGCGATCCGGCCCGATCTCTACGCGGCGGCCGTTCCCGTCTGCGGCTGGGGCGATTTCTTCATGGTGCGCGGCCTGGCGCGGATGGGCGTGTGGGCCTTCCACGGCGCCAAGGACCCGATCGTGCCGGTCGCCAAGACGCAGGAACTGGTCGACTCGCTCAAGCTCGTCGGCGGGAAGCCGAAGCTCACGATCTATCCCGAGGCGCTGCACGACTCCTGGACGCAGGCGTACGACGACCCCGAGCTGTGGAAGTGGCTCGAGGCGCAGAAGCGCGAGGAGTGACGCGCGCAATCGTTTCGTCGCGATTCGACTGAAGGTGTCCACCGTCCTAGTTCGATAGGACGGTCCATGGCCTATCAGGTCGACGTGGCGTCGGACGTCCCGCCCTCGCGGCAGCTGGTCGAGCAGGTGCTCGACCGCGTCGCGACCGGGCGGCTCGCGCCGGGTGCGCAGCTCCCGAGCGTGCGCGCGCTCGCCGCCGAGGCGCTCGTCAACCCCAACACCGCCGCGAAAGCGGTGCGCGACCTCGAGCAGCTCGGCGTCGTCGTCGGGAAGAACGGCCTCGGCGTCTTCGTGAGCGACGAGGGGCCGGCCATCGCGAAGGCGCGGCGGAGGAAGTCGACGCTCGCGGCGTTCCGGCAGGCGCTGCACGAGGCGCTGCGGGCGGGGCACGGGGCCGAGGTGCTGGCGGATCTGGTCGAGGCGTTGGCGGCGCAGGAACCGGTCGAGGGCACGAAGAAGGCGGCATCGAGACAGGACGTGAAGTCATGAAGCACGCAGACGAAGCGAAGCACGACGAGAGGCGCGGCGACGCGGTGCACGCGCGCGCGCCGCGGCTGGTCGCACGGGGACTGAAGAAGCGCTTCGGCAAGCGCGTCGTCCTGGCCGGCGTCGACCTCGAGGTCGCGCCCGGCCTGGTGACCGCGTTGCTCGGCGAGAACGGCCAGGGCAAGACGACCCTGATGAAGCTCGCGCTCGGCGTTCTCGCGCCCGACGGCGGGACGATCACCGTCGCCGGCTTCGATCCGCTGAAGCAGCCGCGTCCGTTGCGCGAGCAGGTCGGCTTCGTCCCCGCGCAGCCCGACGCCTACGGCTGGATGACCGTGCGCGACCTCTTCCGCTTCCTCGCGCCGCAGTACCCGACGTGGGATCGCGCGTACGCCGAGGCGCTCGTGCAGCAGTTGCGGATCCCGGAGAAGACGACCTTCAAGGCGTTTTCCCGCGGCGAAGGGATGAAGGCGATGCTCGCCGCCGCGCTCGCGCCGCGGCCGCCGCTGCTGCTGCTGGACGAGCCGTTCGCGGGGCTCGATCCGTTGGTGCGCGAAGAGGTGCTGCGTGGCGTCATCGGCGAGCTGCGCGGCGGCGAGCGGACCGTCCTGCTCGCGACGCACGACCTCGACGTCGTGGCGCGCGTGGCCGATCGCGTGGCGATCCTGGCGGACGGGAGGATCCGCGCGCACGGGACGCTGGAGGAGGTGCTCGGCGGCGCGTCGACGGGCGACGACGCGGCGGGCTCGGCGCCGGCGAAGCTGCGCGACGCGCTCGAGAGCGCGCGGCGCGAATCGCGAGAGAAGCGTGAGTCTCGCGAGGTCGAGGTCGCGTCGTGAACCGCTTCCGAGCCTGCCTCTGGAAGGAGTGGCGCGAGCACCGCGGGGTCGCGGTCGCGATCGCGATCGCGAGTTTCCTGCTCGTGCTGCTCTTCGAGCTCGCGGCGCCGCGCCGCGCGCACCAGCGCGAGGACGACGCCGGGATCGCCGCGCTGCTGACGTTCGCGGTCGTGTCGCTCGCCTTCTTCGGCGAGGCGTTCGCCGGCGAGGAGCGGCGCGGCACGCTCGACTTCCTGCGGCGGCAGCCGGGTGGGTGGGGGCCGCCGTTCGCGGCCAAGTACGTCTTCCTGCTCGCGGCGTCGGTCGCGCTGACCGCGTGGGCGTGGTGGTGCGGCGCGGCGGCGACGTGGTGGATCCACGGCGTCGCGTCGGTGCTCACGAGGAAGGTCGGGTTCGAGCGGCTGGTCGAGGGCGTGGCCCTGATCCCGCTCTGGTCGATCGCGGTCTCGATCTGGTTCCCGCGCGGGACGCTCGCGCTGCCCGGCGCGGTCTTCGTCTTCGCGCTCTTCCTCGCGCCGGTCGCGGCGGCGTGCTTCTGGGCGCGCAGCGGCGAAGTGCTGCGGAACAGCGAGTACGACGCGCTCGTCTGCGCGCTCGGCGTGTTGCGCATCCCCGACGAAGCGTTCGGCTGGATGCTGCGCGCGGCCGTCGTCGCCGCGCCGCTCGTCGCGCTGCTCTCGTTCGCGCGCGGCCGCGCCGTCGAGCGCGGACCGTGGCGGGCGGGGGCGATCGGGCTCGTCGCGCTGCTCGTGCTGTTCGTGCCGGGGTACGCGTGGACGGCGACGCGGGCCGTCGACTACCGGCGGTTCGATCCGGCGGCGGCGGGGCTCTGCCTCGACGGCTCGGAGGCGTGGCTCGCGCCGAGCGGCCGCTTCGCCTACTTGAACGCGAACACCGTCGCGACGTCGTCGACCCTCGGCACTGGTTTCTGGCGCACCGAACTCCACGGACCGACGCACCCGCTGCGGATCGACCTCGAGAGCGGCGCCTGGAGCGAGCTCGGCGGGATCGGAGCACGCGTCATCGCGGTGCCGGGCGTCTCGACCTCGTCGTCGTCAACTCCCTACGTCGTGATCGAGGACCTCGCCGCGCCGCCGCGCCCTCCGCCGCACGCTCCGCTGCGCGCGCGCCCGTGGCTGTCGGGACCCGTACCGCTGCCGCTCCTCGACGCGGAAACGGGTGCCAGGATCCGGGACGACGTCGACGAGGCGTTCCTGTCGGCGCGTGACGACGAGGGCGCGCGACTCCAGCAGTTCGGAGGCGCGGTCGTCCTGCCCGACGGCGGGCGCGCGTGGGTCGAGCGCGGCCACGTCGTCCGCCGCGACGCCAGCGGCGCGACCCGTGTGCTCCCCGATTCGGCCAGCGCCGCCGACTTCGCATGGATCGGTGCGTCGACGGTGCGCGGCCTCGGACTGGTGCTCGGCAAAGACGCCGCCTACGACGTCCTCGGCGAGCGCCGCGTCGAGCTTCCCGCTTCGCGGTGGCTCTGCTGGATCCGCCGCGGCGAGTGCATCGTCGTCGAATCCGGCGGGCCGATCGAAGGGAGCGATCGGAAAGCCGCGCTCCGGATGCCGTGGTCGCGCTGGAACTGCGAGACGCGCACGATCGCGCCGATCGTCGGGCTGAAGAGCGACGAGCACTCCTTCGAGGCGCCCTGCGAGATGGCCGACGACGGGCGGCTCTTCGTCACGCGCCGGGTCGCCGCGCCGGTCGCCGCCGCCGCCGAGCTCTGGCTCCTCGATCCCGCGACCGGCGAGCGCGAGCCGGTCGCGCTGCCCGAGGCGCTGCGCGACTGGAGGTCGGCCAACGTGCAGCGGCGCGCGCGCACGCCGTCGGGCGCGGCGGTCGTGTCGATCGCCGACGCGCGCTGGCACCGCGTCGTCTTCGCGCGCTTCGAC
>DASRRB010000101.1:0-4713 GCA_035695985.1 Planctomycetota bacterium
GCACGTGGTCGCGATGGGCGCGCAGCCGCTCCGAGTGGACGTCGATCACGGCGTTCACCGCGTCGATGAGGAGCGAGTCGGTCAGCGTGGCCGTCCGCCCCGCGACCGAGCGGACCGTCGCGCTCCAGATCGCCTCCTGGAGCCGGTCGCTCTTCTCCAGCAGCACCGCGTGCGTCTTCGGGTCGCGGCCGGCGTGCGAGAAGTCGCAGCGCAGGTCGACGTAGTCGCGCATCAACCCGCGAAGTTCACCGCGGGAAGACTCGGGCGCGAAGTCGGTGCGCAGCCACGCCGTCCCGATCGCGTTCGACTCCTTGACGACCAGCTGCTTGCGGTTGTCGAAGTGGGCCGACACGACGGAGTAGGTGAACGCGAGCAGCAGCGCGAGGAGCCCGAGCGCCGCTCCCGAGAGGCTCCACCCCTCGTCGTTCTTGTCGCCGAACTGCGCGCGGTCGTTCTCGCCGTGGCGCCGGCCGAGCGCGAGGGCGCCGAGCATCGCCGCGAGCAGACCGAGACCGACCAGCCACTCGGGGACGTCGAACATGAAGGCGTCCATTTCCATGCCGCGCGTTCTCCCGAGCACGAAGCGGCTCGATTTGGGAGCCTGCGCCGGATTGAAGGCGCGATCTCGGGCGGTACGGTACCGCGTCTCGCGACCGACCGGATCGACGGGAACCAGGAGACGCGCGCATGCGACGAGCGAATGTCGGAGGCGGAGTCGCGGTTCTCGCGGCGCTGCTCGCGGGCTGCAGCGCGGCACCGCCGCGGCCGCCGTTCGCGGTCGAATGCGCGTCTCCGGCCGCCGAACCCGCCGCTGAACCGGCCGCCGAACCGCTCGCCGGACCGTTCGCGGCGCCGTTCACCGCATTCTCCCTCGACCCCGTCGCCGCGGAGCAGGACCGCGACTCGATCCCGCCGCCGATGGACACGCGCATGTCCTACGAGCGCGGCCCGAGCGAGCGGTTCAACTGGGGCCACGTCACGCTCGACGCCGAGTGGATCCCCGCGATGTGGGTGACCGCCGACGTCGACTCGGACGGGGTGTCCGGCACGCGCGGCGACCTCGACACCGGGAGCGGGATGGCGCTGCGCGCCGGCTTCGGCAGCAATCAGCAGAACATCGGCGTCCTCTACATGGGGACGTGGCACGACGAGGCGATCTCCGGCCGCGGCGCGACCACGCAGCAGCTGCTGCTCGACTTCCTCTACCGCGCGCCGATCGCGGAGATGAACGGCCTGGTCTGGTTCGAGGTCGACGCCGGCGTCGGCGGGGCGGAGCTCGCATTCGACAGCGACCAGTTCGACCGCCAGGTGACCGGCTCGGCGCTGCTCCACGGCGACCTCGAGTTCCGGCTCGGGCGCAATCTCTGCCTCGCGGTCGGCGGCGGCGGCTTCATCTGGGGCAACTTCGGCGACACCATCGCCTACGGCTCCTACATCACGGTCGGCGCCAAGCTGAACTTCTGAGATCGCGTCCGTCCGGCGACGTCCGGTGGCCGCGCGGCGTCAGTCGAGCGTCTTCTGGTAGCGCCCGACGCCGAGCACGATCGCGACCGCGGCGAAGAGCGCGATCGGCCAGAGCTCCTGCCCGATCTGCGCCGCGCCGTTCCCCTTGAGCAGGATCCCGCGCACGATCCTCAGGAAGTGGGTCAGCGGCAGGACCTCGCCGACCCGCTGCGCCCAGACCGGCATCCCGCGGAACGGGAACATGAAGCCGGAGAGCAAGAGCGTCGGCAGGAAGAAGAAGAACGACATCTGCACCGCCTGCAGCTGGTTCTTCGCGAGCGTCGAGAAGGTGATCCCCATCGCGAGGTTGGCGACGATGAAGAGGAACGCCGCCGCGAGCAGCAGCGGGACGTCGCCCAGCATCGGCACGCGGAAGAGGAAGCGCGCCGCGACCAGGATCAGCCCGACCTGGACGTACCCGACCAGGATGTAGGGGACGATCTTCCCGCACAGCACCTCGAGCGGGCGCGTCGGCATCGAGAGCAGGTTCTCCATCGTGCCGCGCTCGCGCTCGCGCGTGATCGCGAGCCCCGTGATCATCACGAGCGTCATGGTCAGCACGACGCCCATGAGCCCGGGCACGATGTTCCACTGCGTGTTCGCCTCGGGGTTGTAGAGCGCATGGACGCGCAATTCGACGGCGTCGGGCACCTCGGCCAGCCACGCGAGCGGCCCCTTCCAGTCGTCGTGGAACGCCGTGTTCACGAGCGAGCGCACGGCGTTGGTCGCGTTGCTGGTCGCCGCCGGGTCGCTCGCGTCGGCCTCGAGCAGCACCGCCGGCCGGTCGCCGCGCAGCAGGTCGCGCGAGAAGTCCGTCGGGATGTTCACGACGAACTGGACCTCGCCGCGCGCGAGCGACTGCTTCGCCTCCTCCTCGCTCGCGACTTCCCGCACGAAATCGAAGTAGGAGCTGTTGCGGATCGCGGCGAGCAGCGTGCGCCCCTGCGGCCCGCGGTCGGAGAGCAGCACCGCCGCCGGCAGGTGCTTGGGGTCGGAGTTGATCGCGTAGCCGAACAGCACCAGCTGCAGCAGCGGGATGCCGACCATCATCCCGAACGTCACGCGGTCGCGACGCATCTGGATGAACTCCTTCACGACCATCGCGCCGAACCGGCCGATCGAGAAGGTGTCGCGCGCGCTCATCGGGGCCTCATTGCGGGAAGTTGTCCATGGCCCGGTCCATCAGGTGGATGAAGACGTCCTCGAGGCCGCAGCGGACCTGCTTCCAGTCCCAGGGCTTCGCCCGCCACGGTGCGATCGCGCGCTCGAGCGCCGCCGCGTCGTCGCTGCTCACGTGGAGCGCGTTGCCGAACGCGACGGTCTGCAGCACGCCGGCGCGCCCGCGCAGCTCGCCGGCGAGCTGCTGGAGGTCGGGCCCGCGCACCTCGAAGGTCGTGAGCGCGGCGCCGTCGATCACCTCCTGCACCGTCCCGCGCGTGAGCAGGTGCCCGTAGGCGATGTACGCCAGCCGGTGGCAGCGCTCCGCCTCGTCCATGTAGTGGGTCGTGATGAGGAAGGTGAGCCCCTCGGCGGCGAGCGCGTGGATCTGTTCCCAGAACTCGCGGCGCGCCTTGGGGTCGACGCCGGCCGTCGGCTCGTCGAGCAGCAGGAGCTCGGGCTCGTGGATCAGGCAGGCCGCGAGCGCGAGGCGCTGCTTCCAGCCGCCCGAGAGCTGGCCGGCGAGCTGCTTCTGCCGTCCCGCGAGGCCGAGCCGCTCGAGGCTCGCGTCGACGCGCGCGCGCCGGTCCGGGACCGAGTACATGCGCGCGACGAAGTCGAGGTTCTCGCGGAGGCTCAGGTCCTCCCAGAAGCTGAAGCGCTGCGTCATGTACCCGACGCGCCGCTTGATGCGCTCGCTGTCCTTCAGGACGTCGAGGCCGAGGCAGGTGCCGCTCCCGCCGTCGGCGTTCAGGAGGCCGCAGAGCATGCGGATGAAGGTCGTCTTGCCGCTGCCGTTGGGGCCGAGGAAGCCGCAGACCTCGCCGCGCCGCACCTGCAGGTCGATCGCGTTCACGACCACGCGGTCGCCGAACTTCTTGGTCATGCCGGTGACGTCGATCGCGAGCTCGCCGTCCATGGCGGGAGTCCTAGCGGCCGAACTCGACGTCGACCGGCTGCCCCGGGTTGAGCTTCGTCGAGGTCGCGTCGTCGAAGCGCAGCTCGACCATGAAGACGAGCTTCTCGCGGCTCTCCTGGCTGAAGATCACCGGCGGCGTGAACTCGACCTGCGGCGAGATGAAGCTCACCTTGCCGTCGAACGGGCCGGCGCCCCCGTCGACGAGGACGCGCGCGCGGTCGCCCGGATGGATCGTCGCGACGACCGCCTGCGGCACGAAGGCGCGCACCTTGAGGTTGGCCGGCGGCAGGAGAGCCACCACCGGTCGCCCGGCGGCGACCCACTCGCCGTCGCGGTAGAGCGTGTCGTAGACGAGGCCCGCCTGCGTCGCGGTCTGCCGCTTCTGCGCGAGGTCCCATTCGGCCTTCGCGAGCGCGGCTTCCCGTGCCTTCACTTCGGCGTCGGCCGCCACGATCTGGTCCTCGCGCGAGCCGAGCTGCGCCGTCTTCAAGTCGGCCGTGAGCTCGGCCACGCGGTCCTGGTCGCGGTCGCGCGCGGCGCGGGCGCGGTCGAGGTCGGTCTTCGACGTCGCGCCGCTCGGGAGCAGGCCTTCTTGACGGGCGAATTCCTGCTCCGCCAGGGCGAGCGCCGCCTTCGCCTGGCCGATCTGCGCCTCGAGCGACGCGATCTCGCTCGGCCGCCGGCCCTTCTTCACGTCGTCGAGGGTCGCGCGCGCCTGCGCGAGACGCCGCTCGGCGCCGTCGCGCTCGGCCTTCTCGGAGCCGTTTTCGAGCTCGAAGAGGAGGTCGCCCGACTTCACGTGGCCGCCGCGCTGCACGGCGAGCTTCTCGAGCTCGCCCGCGAGCGGGGACGCGACGTAGACGAACTCGCCCTCGACGTAGCCCTGGTGGCGGCCGGAGTCGGGGCGGGTGCAGGAGGTCGCGACGGCGAATGCCGCGAATGCCGCAAGCGCCGCACTGCGCACGGAGGATTGCGCCATTCCCGCAGTCTACATTGACCCGGCGAAGCCGATGGGCCCGGCGGGACCCGCGGCGCGCCGGAACTCGCAGAGCGACGCGACGAAGTCGGCGGAGCCGTCGCGCACCCAGCCGTCGAGCTGCGCCGGATCCTTCAGCTGCTGGCCGCGGCGACGC
>DASRRB010000102.1:0-11161 GCA_035695985.1 Planctomycetota bacterium
GACCTCTTCTACTTCCGCACCGACCTCGACGCGCCGCGCGGGCGCATCATCGCCATCGACCGCAAGTCGCCCGATCGCAAGAGCTGGAAGGAGGTCGTGCCGACCTCCGACGACCCGCTGCGCGGCGCCTCGCTCGTGAACCGGCAGTTCGTGCTGAACTACATGCACGACGCGAGCAGCAAGGTGCGCCTCGTCCACCTCGACGGGACGGCCGACCGCGAAGTCCCGCTGCCGGGCATCGGCTCGGCCGGCGGCTTCGGCGGCAAGGACTCCGACACCGACTGCTTCTGGACCTACACCTCGTTCGTGTCGCCGCCGACGATCTACCGCTACGACTTCATGAAGGGCACGTCGGAGGTCTGGTTCCAGCCGAAGGTCGACTTCGACTTCGCGCCCTACGTGACCGATCTCGTCTTCGCGAAGAGCAAGGACGGCACGAAGGTGCCGATCCACGTGACGCACAAGAAGGGCCTCGCGCTCGACGGCTCGCACCCCTGCCTGCTCTACGGCTACGGCGGCTTCAACATCCCGCTCACGCCGGTCTTCACGACGCAGCGCCTGGTCTGGCTCGAGCGCGGCGGCCTCTTCGCGCAGGCCGTGCTGCGCGGCGGCTCCGAGTACGGCGAGCAGTGGCACGAAGCCGGGATGCTCGGCAAGAAGCAGAACGTCTTCGACGACTTCATCGGCGCCGCCGAGCACCTGATCCGCGCCGGCTACACCCGCAAGGGGAAGCTCGCGATCCAGGGCGGCAGCAACGGCGGCCTCCTGGTCGGCGCCTGCCTCACGCAGCGGCCCGAACTCTTCGGCGCGGCGGTCCCGCAGGTCGGCGTGCTCGACATGCTGCGCTACCACGAATTCACCATCGGGTGGGCGTGGGCGAGCGAGTACGGCCGCAGCGACAGGGCCGAGGAGTTCCCCTTCCTCTACGCCTACTCGCCGCTGCACCGGCTGAAGGCCGGCACGAAGTACCCGCCGACGCTGGTGCTGACCGGCGACCACGACGACCGCGTGATGCCGGCCCACTCGTTCAAGTTCGCGGCGGCGCTGCAGGCGGCGCAGGGGGGCGACGCGCCGGTCCTGATCCGCGTCGAGACGCGCGCCGGCCACGGCGCCGGCAAGTCGACGCAGTACCAGATCGAGGAGCAGGCCGACATCTACGCGTTCCTCGTGCAGGCGCTCGGGCTCGACGCCGGCGCGCACGCGGGTCCGTGACGCGCCGGAGCGCGGCGCGGCCGTGACCGGCTCCGTCCCGCCCGACCGCGCGACGCTGCGCAAGCGGGCGCTGCGGCTGCGCTGTCCGTGGTGCGGCGGCGGCGAGATGTTCCGCGGGGCGCTCGCGATGCACGAGCGCTGCTCCGCCTGCGGGCTCAAGTTCGAGCGCGAGCCCGGCTACTTCCTCGGCTCGATCTACCTGAACTACGGCGCGGCCGTCGTCGTCGCGATCGGGATGCACCTGGTGCTCTCGACGTCGCTCGGCTGGTCGGCGCCGGCCGAGCTCGCCGTGATCCTGCCGGTGGTGGTCGCGCTCGGATTCGTCTTGTTCCGCGTCTCGCGCGCGCTCTGGCTCGCGTTCGACCTGGGCTTCGATCCGCCCGAGCCGCACGAATTCGCGGCGCGCGCGCCGGGATCGGACGGCGGCCGCGGTCCCGCGTCCGGTCCCTGATCGGCGCGCGCTCGCGGTTCCGCCGCGCTGGGACAACTCGCCCCAGGGATTCGCCGCGCCGGACGCGGCGCGCGCGGCGGCGCGACCGGCGGACGCCCTCCCGCGCGCCGCGGAGAATTGGTACGACGTGAATCTCGTTCACGCCGGGGACGATTGGTCCGTCCCGTGCCAACGGCGGCGCGCGAGTCGGCCCGTCCCTCGCGCCGATGAGACAATTCCTGCTTCGGTCCAACGGGCCCCCCCGCGCCCGTTGCGGCGAACGCGGCCTCGCCGCACGGAGATCCCGAGATGAGCCAGACGATCCTGACCCGCGGCCAGCGCGCACTCCTGCGCGTCCTCGTCTGGGGCGGGCTGCTGCTGATCGCCGACGCGCTCTTCCTCGTCCTCTTCCGCGTCACCGAGTCGACGGTCCGCTTCCGCCTGCCGCCCGACACGCTCCCGCCCTTCTATCAGTCGATGGTGCTCGGCCACACGTGGCTCGGCATCGTGCTCACGCCCGTCGCGCTCGTCTTCGCGGCGTGGCACCTCGGCCGCGCGTGGGTGCGCCGCCACAAGGTCGCGATCACGACCGGCGCGAGCCTGATCCTCTCGATGCTCGCGCTGATGTTCACCGGCTTCTTCATCCTGTCGCAGGCGAACAGCCGCGAGCACCAGGGGATGTTCTGGTCGCACATGGGCCTCAGCGGCGCGATGCTCGTGCTCTACGTCACCCACCGCGTGACGAGCGTCTGGGCGCCGAGCTGGAAGCGCATCGGGCTCGCGCTCGGCGGCGCGACGCTGCTCGCGCTCGCCTTCACGGGCGTCCACTGCCTGACGATCCCCAAGGCACACGAGATCGAGAAGGGGACGCGCATCCGGACCGTGCCGAAGGCCGAGACGCTCTCGCAGGCGGGCAAGGACCCGTTCAACGGGAAGTTCGTCGGCTACGGCGACGTGCCCCAGGAGAGCCCCTTCTTCCCGTCGTCCGCGACGACCGCGACCGGCACCTTCATGGAGTCGCGCGTCGTGACGCGCGGCGAGCTGCCGACCGTCGACGAGCTGCACAAGGAGGTGTCGGCCTACGGATTCGTGAAGGACGTGCTGATCGGCGCGGCGACCTGCGTGCGCTGCCACGGCGACATCGTCGAGCAGTGGAGCCACTCGGCGCACCGCTTCAGCTCGATGAACAACCCGTTCTACCGGCGCGCCTTCCTCGCGATGAGGAAGGAGACGGCGAAGCCGGGCACCAAGGACTTCAAGACGCGCAGCCAGTGGTGCTCGGGCTGCCACGAGCCGGCGCTCATGCTCGCCGGCGAGATCGGCAAGGACTTCGACCCCGACGGCCCCAACGCGCAGGCCGGGCTCACCTGCCTGTCGTGCCACGCGATCGACACGATCCACAACAACACCGGCAACGGCGCCTACAACATCAACAACGACAAGGACACGCCCTACCTCTTCGACGAGACGAGCCAGGGCCCGCTGCGCTTCCTCGGCGACATGGTCATCAAGGCGAAGCCGGTCGTCCACAAGCAGCGCATGCTGAAGCCGTTCTTCAAGAGTGCAGAGTTCTGCGCGACCTGCCACAAGGTCTCGCTCGACGTGGCGGTGAACGACTACCGCTGGTTCCGCGGGCAGAACGACTACGACGCCTGGCACGACAGCGGCGTGGCGCAGAACGCCGCGCGCACCTTCTACCGGCCGCGCCATCCGGAGACGGGGCTGCCGGTCAAGAAGGTCTGCCAGGACTGCCACATGCCGCCCGAGGCGGCGACGCGCGACGACGTCTCGGCCAAGAACGGCATGGTGCGCTCGCACCGCTTCCTCGCGGTGAACTCGGCGCTGCCGGCGCTGCGCGGCGACGCCGACTCGATCGCGCGCATGGAGAAGTTCCTCCAGGACGACAAGCTGCGCGTCGACGTCTTCGCGCTGCGCCGCCTCAACCCCGACGGCAGCGAGAAGGAGCTCGTCACCGCGCTCGACACCACCCAGCCGCTGCTCGTGCCGGGCGAGAAGGTCGAGGTGCAGGTGGTCGTGCGCAACAAGGGGGTCGGCCACACCTTCCCGGGCGGCACCAACGACAGCAACGAGGGCTACCTCGAGTTCCTGGTCGCCGAGGAGGGCCAGACGATCCTGCACAGCGGCTGGATCGGCCCCGACAAGCAGCTCGACCCCGCCGCCCACCGCTACGGCGCGGTCATCGTCCAGCACGACGGCGAGGAGGCGAAGAAGCGCAATCCCTCCGACTTCCACGTGATCCTCTACGCGAACGTCATCCCGCCCTCGACCTCGGACGTCGTGCGCTACCAGTTCACGGTGCCCGCGGACGCGGCGGGCAAGGCGGTCGAGCTCACCGCCAACCTGAAGTGGCGCAAGTTCAAGCAGAACTACACCGACTACGTCTTCGAGGAGCGGCCCGACAAGAAGGTCGAGCTGCCGATCACGACGATCGCCGG
The DNA here is from genome assembly GCA_035695985.1 of Planctomycetota bacterium. Taxonomy (GTDB): domain Bacteria; phylum Planctomycetota; class B15-G4; order B15-G4; family SIAN01; genus DASRRB01. The sequence goes on from DASRRB010000102.1 coordinate 4,099, forward strand.
CAACAAGGTGACGCTGCGCGTCGCCAAGGCGGGCGAGGCGGTCAAGCCGACGCCGCCGGCCGTCTACGCCAAGCCCGACCTCTGGGTCCGTCCCAACGACTTCGGCATCGCCCACCTGCAGCGGCGCGACACGCGCCTCGCGGAGAAGGCGTTCGAGGAGGTGATCCGGATCGCGCCGGGCAAGGTCGACGGCTACCGCAATATGGCACGCGCTTATCGTGCTGATGGCAACATCCCCGCCGCGCTCGAGATGCTGAAGAAGTGCGAGGAGATCGCGCCGGGCGACCCGATGACCGCCTACGTCTGGGGCAACGTCCTCCAGATCGACGGCCGTTATGAAGAGGCCGAGCAGGCCTTCCAGCGCGTGCTGCAGGACTTCCCGGGCGACCGCGACACCATGCGCCTGCTCGGGCGCACCTACTACCTCGACCAGAAGTTCGAGCCGTCGCTCGCCCTGTACTTGAAGGTGCTCGCCATCGACCCGGAGGACCGCGAGGCGCACTGGCACCGCGTCCTCAACTACCAGGCGCTCGGCAGGACGGCCGAGGCGGCCGAGGCGCGCAAGGCGTTCGAGAAGTACGAGATCGACGAGTCGGCGCAGGACGTGACCAACGCGTTCCGCAACAAGGACAGGGACGCCAACCTCGAGACGAACGCCGTCCACTCGCACGAGCTCGCGCCGCTGCCGACACCGTCCAAGAAGTCGGGCGGGCCGTGACGCCGCCGCGCTCCTCCGCGTCCCCCTCCTCCTCTCCGCTCCCGGAACCGCGAGACCGATGATGACCCGTCCGACCCGTTTCCGCCTGCCGATCGCCGCCCCATTCGCGCTGCTCGCCGCCGCCGCGCCGCTGCTGCTCGTCGCCTGCGGCAAGGAGCCGGAGAAGGCGCCCGAGCCGAAGATCGACGCGACGAACTACACCAAGGGCGCCAAGCCGTTCGTGCCGACGGGCGTGGCCGAGAAGGCGGCGCCGAAGGCGGCGTTCGCCGACGCGACGCCCGGCAGCGGCTTCGAGTTCACCCATGTGAACGGCGCGCAGGGGAAGAAGTACCTGCCCGAGACGATGGGCGCCGGAGTGGTCCTCTTCGACGCCGACGGCGACGGCCTCCTCGACGTCTACTGCGTGCAGGGCGCCGAGTGGCCCGGCAGCGAGAAGCTGCCGCAGAAGCCGACCGGCAAGCTGTTCAAGAACCTCGGCGGCATGAAGTTCAAGGACGTCACCGCGGGTTCCGGCCTCGACGTGCCCTTCCTCGGCATGGGCGGCTGCGCGGCCGACTACGACGGCGACGGCGACGAGGACCTCTTCGTGACCGCGCTCGGCCCCTACCACCTCTTCCGCAACGAGGGTGGCGGCAAGTTCCACGACGTGACGAAGGAGGCCTGCCTCGAGACGTCGACCTGGAAGGACAAGCAGGGGCGCGAGCACCCGGGCTGGTCGACGAGCGCCGCGTGGCTCGACTACGACTGCGACGGCGTGCTCGACCTCTTCGTCTGCCACTACGTGCACTGGTCGACCGAGAACGACGTCTTCGAGTCGATGAACGGCGTCGACAAGGCCTACGCGCAGCCGGTCAAGTACGAGTCCGACTCCTGCCGCCTCTTCCGCGGCGGCGCCGACGGCAAGTTCACCGACGTCACCAAGGCGATGGGGATCGAGCGGAGCGACAGCAAGTCGCTCGGCATCGCGGTCGCCGACCTGAACGGCGATTGCCGGCCCGAGATCGCGATCGCCAACGACACGCAGCCCAACTACCTCTTCGCGAGCCAGCCCGACGGCAAGTACCAGGACGTCGCGCCCGACGCCGGCATGGCCAAGGACGGCAACGGCCGCGCGCGCGCCGGCATGGGCACCGACATGGCCGCGCTGCTGAACGACGGCCGCTACACCGTCTCGATCGGCAACTTCTCCGGCGAGCCGGTCTCCATGTACACGCAGATCGGCAAGGAGATCTTCTTCGTCGACCAGGCCGGCAAGACGCGCGTCGGCCCCGCGACCGAGCTGCCGCTCAAGTTCGCGCTCGTCTTCTGCGACTACGACCTCGACGGCTGGCTCGACCTGTTCGTCTGCAACGGCCACATCGAGCCGACCATCGAGTCGGTCCGCAAGGACACGACCTACGAGGAGGCGCCGCAGCTGTTCTGGAACCGCGGCGACGGCATGTTCGCCGAGGTGAGCAAGGCGAGCGGCGAGTGCATGCAGAAGCGCCTCGTCGGCCGCGGCACCGCGGCGGGCGACCTCGACGGCGACGGCGACCTCGACCTCGTCGTCACGCAGAACGGCCGGCCGGCCATGGTGCTGCGCAACGACCAGGCCCTCGGCAACGGCTGGCTGCGCGTGCGCCTGCAGGGCGCCGGCAAGAACCGCGACGCGCTCGGCGCGACGGTCACGCTCGAGAACGGCGGCAAGGCGATCACGCGCGACGTCCGGACCGGCTCCTCCTACCTCAGCCAATGCGACGTCGCTCCGACGTTCGGTCTCGGGCCGAATGCGAAGGAGGCGCGCGCGGTGGTGGTGCGCTGGCCTTCGGGGAAGAGCGAGCGGTTCGAGGGGCTCGCGCCGAATCAGGAGCACCGGCTGGTCGAGGGCAAGGGGAAGGCGCAGTAGGCGGGCGCCGAGTGCGCCTGCTTCTCGCGGGCGCGACGCGGGCGGGGTGAGGACGCGCGACGGGCGCGGGCGGGTGGAGGGGGCGGAGGAGGAAGAGGTCGAGGAACGGGACGCGCTCGCCCCATTGAAAGATGAACGGGGGTGGCTCGCTCGGCATTCGGCGCATGCGGAGCACGACTCGACGGTGCACGGTGGTCGCGCGACGAACGCTCCTGCATGAGCGATTCACCGCCGACATTGGTGCACGCCGGGACGAGGTTCACGTGACTTTCGTCGCCGGTGACGGGCCAACGAGTCACGAGACGCGGAGCGCAGACTCGCAGCGGGGTCGAGACCTCACATCCTCGCTCCGTTCGCACCGCGGCAGAGGCCGTCAACTCCGCGGACAAGCAGCTTCTCCTCACTTCATGAGCCGTGACGGCGAATGGTGATCGAACCAGGGAAGGCGGTCTCTTCCCTCCTCGTCGTTGGTGGGCCGACTGCAGACGAGACGCGGCCATTGATTGCGACGCGCGTCCGACTTCGCAGCACGCTCGCATCGTCCATCCGTGCGTAAACGGTCGTCGCGCGACGGTCTCGAGCGGTGGTGAAAGGGCGGAGGAGGAAAAGGTCGAGGGACGGGACCCCGCGTTCGGCGGTCGGCCACCGTGCATCGTCGAGTCGTGCTCCGCATGCGCCGAATGCCGAGCGAGCCCCCCCCGTTCAACTCTTTGGTCCTGGCGAGCGCGTCCCGTCCCTCGACCTTTTCCTCCTCCGCCCCTCCACCCGCCCTCGCCCGTCGCGCGTTCTCATCCGCCCGCGTCGCGCCCGCGCCGCGAGAAACGGTTTCCCGACTCGCGTCACGCGCCTCCGCGCCCCGTCCCGCCCCAGTAGCCCCGCCCCCGCGCTGACCGAAGAGACCGCGGGGGTCCCCGTTCATGCCGCAAGCGTCCCGGATCGAGAGTGTCGCCGAGACCGTGGCGCGCTTCCGCGAGCGCTTCCTCGAGAAGATCGCGGAGGGCGCCTTCGAGCTCCCGATGCTGCCCGAGGTCGCGAGCATGGTCATGGCCGCGACGCAGGACGAGGCGTGCGACGCGCGCCGCCTCTCGCGCATGATCCACCGCGATGCCGCGCTCGCCGGCCACGTGCTGAAGCTCGCCAACTCGCCGCTCTACGCGCCGACCGTCCCGATCGTCTCGCTGCAGCAGGCGGTGAGCCGGCTCGGCATGAAGAAGATCCGCGAGATGGCGCTGGTCGCCGCCTGCCAGGCGAAGGTCTTCCGCGTGCCGGGCCAGGACGCGCGCGTGCACCAGATCTTCCGCCACTCGGTCGCGACCGCGGCGTACGCGCAGGAGATCGCGCGCATGCGCCGCTGGAACGTCGAGGAGGCGTTCCTGTGCGGGCTGCTGCACGACGCCGGCAAGCCGGTCCTGCTGCAGCTCCTCGTCGAAGTCGGGCGCGAGCTCGACCTCGGCGTCGACGCGAGCCTCGTCGAGGACGTCGTCGACGAGATGCACGGCAGCGTCGCCGGCCGCCTCGTCGAGGGGTGGCGCCTCCCCGCGCGCGTCGCCGAGACGATCGTCTACCACCACCGGCCGCACGAGGCGCCGAGCGCGGCGCAGACCGCGATGCTGACCGGCATCGCCGACGACCTCGCCCACTTCGCGCTGCAGTCGCGGCCGGTGACCGAAGACGAGCTGCGCGCCCATCCGCTCCTCGTCCCGCTCAACCTCTACCGCGACGAGCTCGAAGCGCTGATCGCCCGCAAGGACCTGGTGAAGGCGGCCGCGGAGGCGGTCGGATGAGCGCCGCGCCCGAGCGCTACGACGTCGTCGTGATCGGGAGCGGGCCGGCCGGCCACAAGGCGGCGCAGCAGGCGGCGCGGCTCGGCAAGCGGGCGCTGCTCGTCGAGCGCGAGCTCAGCATCGGCGGCGCCTGCGTCCACCGCGGGACGATCCCGAGCAAGACCCTGCGCGAGGCGGCGCTCGCGCTCACGAGCTTCAAGGCGCGCACCGGCTCCGTCTTCGAGCTCAAGCTGCGCGACGACCTCCAGGTCGCGAGCCTCATGACGCGCATGGAGGAGGTGGTCCGGGCGCACGAGCAGATGATGTCCGACCAGCTCCGGCGCGACCGCACGGCGAGCCGCCACGGCCGCGCGCGCTTCGTCGACCCCCACCTGATCGAGGTGGAGAGCGTGGGCGGCGCGACGACGCGCTTCGTCGCCGACCACGTCGTGATCGCGACCGGCTCGAAGCCCCGCACGCCGCCCGACGTCCCGGTCGACCACGAACACGTGCTCGACAGCGACTCGATCCTCTCGATGACCTACCTCCCCAAGAGCCTCACCGTGCTGGGCGCCGGCGTCATCGCGGCCGAGTACGCCTCGATCTTCGCGGCGCTCGGCACGAAGGTGACGATGGTCGACCGCGCACCGCGTCCGCTCGCCTTCCTCGACCCCGAGATCGCCGACGTCTTCGTGCGGGCGTTCCACCGCATGGGCTCGCGCTACCTCGGCGGCCGCCGCCACGCCGCGGTCGAGTGGGACGGCCTCGACACGGTCGTGACGAAGCTCGACGACGGCAGCGAGGTGCGGAGCGAAAAGCTGCTCTGCTGCCTCGGCCGCGTCGCCAACCTCGACGGGCTCGACCTCTCGAACGCCGGCCTGCGCGCGAACGAGCGCGGCCTCCTCTCCGTCGACGCGAACTGCCGCACGGCCGTGCCGCACGTCTACGCGGCCGGCGACGTGATCGGCCCGCCTTCGCTCGCCTCCTCGTCGGCCGAGCAGGGGCGCCGCGCGGTCTGCTCCATGTTCGGCGTCACGCTCGGCCACGGCAGCGACGTGATCCCGGCCGGCATCTACACGATCCCCGAGCTCTCCCAGGTCGGCATGACCGAGGAGCAGGCGAAGCAGGCCGTGGGCGGCTGCCTGGTCGGTCGCGCGCAGTTCGGCGAGCTCGCGCGCGGGAAGATCGCCGCGATGGAGGAGGGTCTCCTGAAGCTGGTCGCCGATCCGGGCGGCCGAAAGGTCCTGGGGGTCCAGATCGCCGGAGAGGGCGCCGCCGAGCTGATCCACCTCGGGCAGGAGGCGCTGATCCACGGCGCCGAGGTCGACGGCTTCGTCGACAACATCTTCAACTTCCCGACGCTGGCCGAGGCGTACCGCGTGGCGGCGCTCGACATCGTCCTGCAGCGGCGCGCGCTCTTCCCGGCGGGCGTCCCGGGGTCGCCGACCGACGCGCCGCTCGGCTGCTCGTGAACTGCTGACGCCGCGCAACCCGGCGGTCCACCCGATCGAAGCTACATACCGCGACGGCCTGGAGTCATCGGAGCCGGCCGTTGTCGTCGTCGAGAAGTTGGGCGACGGAGGTTGCGCGCGCGCGGCGGTTCGTCGCGGGCGGCGCGCCCGTAGCGTTCGTCGTGCTCGCCGCCTGCTCCCGTTCCGACGGCGACATGATCGCGTCCCGGGAGCCGCCGTCCTTCGAGCTCGTGAGCGACGAGCCGGCGGTGAGCGACCACCGTCCCGCGCCGCCGCGGCCCGAGGACGTGCTGTTCGCCGACGACTTCTCCGCGCACGACCGCGCGCGCTGGCGCGAGCCCACGATGAGCGACGGCGTGCCGCGCCCCTCGAAAGTGCAGTGGCTCGCCGAAGGCGAGGGCGCGCACGGCCTGCTCCTGCTCCCGCCCGGCGAAGGGGGGGTGCACGCGCAGATCGAGGTCGCGCGCTCCGACGCGCTGGTGGTGACGGCGCGCGTGCGCTCGTTCGGCCGCGAGCGCGACGCGCAGCTCCGCGTCGCCGACCTCGCCGAGAAGGGCCACGTGCTGGCCGCCGACGCGCGCCCGATCGCGGCCGGCTCCGATTGGGTCGAGGCGCGCGTCTTCCTCGACCGGCGCCGCAGCCCGCGCTGGGTGCGCGTGAGCGTCGTGCCCGGCGACGGCCCGCTCCTCGTCGACCGGGTCGAGGTCGCCTGCCTCGCGCCGGTCGAGCGCGCCTGGCTCGTCGGCGCCGCGGCCGAGGCGCAGCCGCGGGCGCGTCTGCGCGTCGAGCTCCCCGAGATGGACGCCGAGATGGACGGCCTGCTCGTCCCGAACGGCAGCGCGCTGCGCTGGAGCGGGACGCTTCCGGCCTGCGCGCCGCGCCTCGACGTCGGGACCTGCTTGACCGTTTGCGACCGCGGCGGAGGCGCGGAGTGGAGCGTCGCGGTCGACGGTGCCGTGATCGCGAGACGCCGCGAGGAGGTCGCCGCCGGGGCGTGGAACAGCCCCTTCTTCGAATGGACGGTGCCGCTCGACGCGTATGCAGGGCGCGCGGTCACCCTCGAGCTGCGCTGCCGCAGCGGCCGCGATGCGCTCGGGTTCGCGGGCGCGCCGCGCGTGCTCGGCTCGGACGCCACCCCCGATCGGGCAAGGCCGCCGTCCGTCGTGCTCGTCTCGCTCGACACGCTGCGCGCCGACCGCGTCGGACCGCGGCCCGGCGGGAGCAC
>DASRRB010000103.1:0-9667 GCA_035695985.1 Planctomycetota bacterium
GAATGCGCCGAATGCAGCGAGCCCCCCCGTTCATCTTGGGTCTGGGGCGAGCGTGTCCCGTCCTTCGACCTCTTTCCCCTCCGCCCCTCGACCCGCCCTCGCCCGTCGCGCGCCCACCCACGCCCCCCTCTCCCCGCGCCCTCTTCACCCGCGTTCCCGACGTCCGCTCCAGTTCCAAGCCGCGGTGCTTCCGGCCAACCGGTTCGAGCTCTTACTTGTTGCCGTCCTTCTTGACCGGCGCCCCGTCGGCGGCCGGAGCGGGCGCGTCGCCCGCAGGGTTCGTCGGGTTCGCCGGCTGGCCCGGGCGGTTGTACTCGCCCATCGGGAGCGGCAGCTCCTCGCCCTTCTTCAACTTCTCCAGGAAGCCGTCGATCTTCTTCAGGGCTTCGGCGTTCGCCTCGGCGTCGCGCTTGGAGGCGCGGATGAGCTGCGCCGCGCGCTGGAAGGCGCGCTGCGCGTTGGCCCAGTCGCGCAGGTTGGCGCAGATGTAGCCCAGCTGGACGAAGGTCGCGGGCGACTGCGCGCTGATGCGGACCGCCTTCTCGATCTGCGCTTTCGCCTGGTCGTACTCGCCGGCCAGGTTGAGCAGGCTCGCGAGGCGCGTCTGCAGCAGCGGGTGCATCGGGCTCAGCGCCAGCTGCTGGCGCGCGAGGTCGATCTCCTGCAGGAAGGGCTGGATCTTCTTCCAGCGCTCGAGCAGCTGCGCCGCCTCCTCCTTCTCCTTGGGGTCCTCCGACTTGAGCAGCACCTGGGAGAGGCGGTAGAGCGCGTCGAACTTGAGCGGCTCCTTCGCGAACGTCTTGCGGAACGCGTCCTTGGCGCCGGCCGCGTCGCCGAGCTTCTCGCGCAGCAGGCCGTTGGCGTGGAGGACGTCGGCCGAGTCGGGAGCGACGGTGAGCGCCGTCTCCAGCATCAGCTTCGCCTTGTCCATCACGCCCTTGGTGAGGTAGAGCTCGCCGAGGCGCAGCTCCGCCAGCAGCTCGTACTGCGGCTGCTTCAGCGCGTAGAGCGCCTCGAACTGGGCGATCGCGTCGTCGATGCGGTCCTGCGAGCGGTAGAGGTCGCCGAGCCGGAAGCGCATCTCGCCGTTGGTCGGCGCCGTCGCGACCCCCTTCTCGAGCGTCGCCGCCGCGTCGGCGAACTTGAGCTTCATCATCTGCAGCACGCCGAGCTTGATGACGAGGTCCATGTTCTCGGGGTAGCGCTCGACGAGCTGCTGGAAGAGCATGATCGCCGTGTCGTACTGCTGCATCTTCACGAAGCAGCCGGCGAAGAGGATCGCCGAGTCGCGCATGAGGTGCTGCTTGTCGGCGCTCTCGTACTCGTTGGGCTTCTCGCAGAGCGGCCGGTACATCTGCATGGCGCGCTCGGTCTGCCCGGCGACGTCGCTCATCCACGCGACGAGGAGGTTCGCCTCGTAGTTCTTCGGGGACTGCGCGACGGCGTACTTGAGCTCGGTCGCCGCCTCCTCGAACTTGCGCGCCGCGATGTAGACGCGCGCCCGGGTGATGCGGGCGTCGACGCCGTTGGGGTCGTCAGCGGCGACCTCGTTCACGATCTGCTCGGCCTCGCGGCCGCCGTCCTTGGTCTGCGCCAGGCACTCGGCCAGCAGGAGCTTCATGCTGGGCGTCCGCTGCGGCAGCGCCTTGAGCGCCGCGACCGCCTCGTCGTGGCGGCCGAGGTTCTTCAGGCAGCGGGCGCGCATCTCCACGACCTGCGGCGCGCCGGGGTTGGCGACCAGGTACTCGTTGCAGGCCGCGTACGCCTCCTCGTCCTTCAGGTTCATGTAGAGCTTCGCGATGCGCTTCAGCGGCTCGGGCAGCTGCGCGGCGGAGCCCCCCTGCGCGGCGGGCGCGGGCGCGGGCGCGGGCGCAGCCGGCAAGAGCGGAACGAAGGCGGCGAGAGCGAGCCACGCGCGAAGCGCGGCACTTACATGGGTGCTCGAGATCACGGTCAATGACTCCCGTCCTTGGGAGGAGACGCGGTCGGCGCCGGAACGGGGGTCGCGACCGCGGTGAGGTCGATGGATACCGGCGAGAGCGGCTTTCGTTGGCCGGGCGCGTCGCCGATCCGGAGCTTGTCACTGACATAGTCCCAGTGCAAGGGCTTCGCATGGCCGTCGCACGCCTCGACCAGCGCGACGAGAAGGTTCCTCATTTCCCCGCAGCGCGCCGGATCGATCGCGTCCGCGCGATCCTCCGGGCCGTGCAGCATCCGGAAGCGCGCGGGCTCGACTCCGAGCAGGGAAAGCACCGGGACATTCTTTCTCGCGAGTTCGAGCCCGTCGGACGCGGTGCCGGCGAATTCGAGGGCCTGGAAGCGCAGCCGCGCCGTGCGCGCCGCGTCCGACGCGACCTCGACCAGGCCGCGGTCGCTGCCCCGCCACCACGCGTAGGGAGGAGAGACCCCCATCGCGTCGATCGTGATCGCGGCGTCGATCTTCTCCACCTGCGCCACGTCGAGGCGCTCGGCGAAGTCGGCCGCGCCGAGGCAGCCGTCCTCGTTTCGCGCGAACGCCACGAACAGGATCGAGTGGCGCAGCTCCTTCGTGCGCAGCTCGGCGTAGAGCCTGGTCAGAAGCACGCAGCCGGCCCAGTCGTCGACGACGCCGGCCGAGCCCTCGGCCGCGTCGTGGTGCGCCGCGAGGATCAGCACGCGGCCGCCGCCGCCGTGGCCGGGCAGCTTCGCGACGACGTTGGCGGCCGGCGTCGCGATGCGCCGCTTCCAGCCGGCGAGCGCCGACTCGACCTCGCTCGGCGTCGCGCCGCCCTTCTCGAGGCGCGCGCGCAGCCGCCCGGTCGCCTCCCCGAAGCGTTTCTCGAGCGCCGCCCCGAGCGGCACGACCGCGACGCCCGCCTCGGGCGCGCCGGCCTCCTGGAACATCTCGACCAGCCGCTTCGTCCGCGCCTCGCCGCCCGCCGGCGCCTCGAGGTCGGCGCGGAACTTCGTCCACTCGGCGTTGGCGTCGGCCTCCTGCGCCGGCGCTCGCGGCGCGGCGGCGAGGAGGAGCCCGGCCAGCGCGACGAGCAGCGTCGTCCTCATCCGCGTCCCTCCCACCACTGCATCACGGTGCCACGACCGGCAGCGTGCCGCGCGTCACGCCGACGACGCCGAAGCGCCCCTCGGCGTTGAGCGTCCGGAACAGCTCGCGCGGCGCGAGCGTCCCGCGCAGCGCCCGGCGATAGAGCTCGATCACCTCGCGCGCCTGCGCCTTCGTCTCGCGCAGGAGCTCGACGCGGAAGCTCGAGAGCCCCGCCGCACGGAAGCGCGGCAGCCATTCGGCCGCGCTCTGCGGCCGGTGGTTGAAGAGCGTGTTGCGGCAGCCGACGTCGGCCAGCACCGGATGGAGCCAGCCCTTGTCGTCCTTCAGCCCGATCACGTGCTGCTCGCACGGCCGCCCGCACGTCCGGTAGTCGGCGCCGTTCGAGAGCAGGTGGGCGAAGACGCAGTGCTCCATGTGGAAGAGCGGCAGGTGGTGGTGGACGACCACTTCGACCTGCGCTGCCTGCACGAACGGGAGCAGCGCGAGGAGCTGGTCGGCGTCGAGGTCGAAGCTCGGCGTGAGGCGGTCGAGGCCGCGCTCGAGCAGCGCTCGAGCCGCGAGCCCGTTGGCGGCGTTCAGGCTGAAGTCGCCGACCAGCTCGAGCGCGCGCGCGGACGTGTCGCCCGCGGCGCGCCGCGCCACCACCGCCTCGACCGCGCCGAGGTGGCGCGCGAGCAGGCCGTCGCCGCCGAGACCGAGGAGGCTCTCCAGGATCCGCTCGTCGCCGGGCTTCGCGATGCGCGTCGTCGCGGGGATCGCCTTCCTGCCCCGCGCGCGGACGCGCTCGACGGCGCGGCCGAGCCCGACCAGGTCGAGGTAGTCGAGGTAGACGCGCTCGACGCCCGCCTCGAGCGCCGCTTCGACCTGCGCGTCGTCGCGCACGAGCACCGAGAGCTCGAAGCCTTCCGTGCTCGGCGCCGCGGGCGGCGACACTTTGAACGAGGGCCCGGCGCCGCGCAGCCGCGCGAGTGCGTCGCCCTCGCGGATCGACAGGCGCGGGTTGGCGGCGCGCGCGGCGGAGAGCTTCTCCACCAGCTCGCGCCGCATGCGCGAGAGCTCGGAGAGCGGCGCGATGACGCTCCCCTCGAGCGCGAGTTGGAGCGCGTCGGCACCCCCTGCGAGACGGAAGATCGTCCCGCCGAGGCGCCCGAACTGCTCGCGCAGCGTCTCCGCCGTGAGCGGCCGGTTGCGCGCTTCCTGCAAAACGATCTGCGATTCGACCTCGACCTCGTGGCCGAGGTCGTCGCGCGCCGCGATCACGAGCGGCGCGCCGACGGCGCCGCGCACGCGCAGCGTGATCGGCGCGCGCCGCCGCGGCTCGGCCGCTGCGTCGGCGAAGGTCGCGTGCAGCCGCGCCTCGAGCGCGGGGTCCTTGGTCTTGAAGAGGCGCGTCCCCGCCTCGACCTGCGCGAGGTCGGGTCCGCGCTCGCGCCCGAAGACGAGCTCGACGAGGAACGGCGCCGCGGCGTCGACGCCCGCGCGCGCGGCCGGCGGCGCGACCTCGCCTTCGGCGCGCTGCCCGCCGACACGCAGGTCGAAGACCGGCCCGCCCTCCTCGCCCGCCTCGGGGTCGGGCCCCTCGAAGACGACGCCGTCGCCGCGCTTCAGCGGCGCGACCAGCGCGACGGTCGCCACGCGCGTGCGCGCCTCGACGTCGGCGACCCAGCCGAGGAAGACGCCGCGCTTCTTGGGGTTGCGCCCCTCGACCAGCTTCTGGTGGTTCACGCCGCCGAGGAAGCCGTGCGAGAGCCCGCGCGAGAAGCTCTGCTCGAGGTCGCGGACTTCCCGCGGTTCCAGGGCGACGCGGCCCTTCGCGAGCGCCTGGTCGAGCGCCTTGCGGTAGGTCGCGGTGACGTTCGCGACGTACTCGGGCGTCTTCAAACGCCCCTCGATCTTGAACGACCGCACGCCCGCGCTCACGAGGTCGGGCAGCAGGTCGAACGCCGCGAGATCCTTGGGAGAGAGCAGGTAGCGCATCGCGCCGAGCTCGCGGTGCACGCCGTCGACCTCGAGCGTGTAGGGCATGCGGCACGCCTGCGCGCACTCGCCGCGGTTGGCGGAGCGGCCGCCCCACACCTCGCTCGTGAGGCACTGCCCGCTCCAGCTCACGCAGAGCGCGCCGTGCACGAAGACCTCGAGCTCGAGGTCGGTGGCGGCGTGGATCGCGGCGACGTCCGCCACGCTGAGCTCGCGCGCGACGATCGCGCGCGTGACGCCGTGCCGCTTCGCGAACTCGCACCCCTGCGCGGTGCTGATCGTCATCTGCGTCGAGGCGTGCAGCGGCAGGTCGGGGCAGATCTCCTGAGCGAGCCGCGCGACGCCGAGATCCTGGACGATGATCGCGTCGGCGCCCGCCTCCGCGATCCGGCGCAGCCGCAGCGCGGCCGCCTCGAGCTCCGGCTCGAAGACGAGCGTGTTGAAGGCGACGTAGCCCTTGACGCCGCGCCGGTGCAGCCCGGAAAAGACGGCGTCGAGGTCGGCGAGCGAGAAGTTGGTCGCGCGCGCCCGCGCGTTGAAGCCGTCGGAGAGGCCGAAGTAGACGGCGTCCGCGCCGTTCTCGACGGCCGCGCGCAGGCAGTCGCCGTCGCCCGCCGGGGCGAGGATCTCCAGGCGCGCGGTGCGCGCCGACGTCGGGGGGGAGGCGGCCATGAGCCGGGCGATCTTCGCGCGCGGCGCCGCCGCCGTCCATTTCGATCGGCGACACGCGCTCCGGGGCCGGAACGCCTTTCCTTCAGACCGGCCCTCGGCGCGACGAAAAGCCATGCGGTCCTTCGGAGGTTCCGGGGACCCGGGAGGCCCCGTGGACACGGACACGCTCGGCGCGAAGCACGGCAGCGGCACCAGCACCGACGCGGACGGCGCGCAGGACGCCGTCGCGCGCCTCGCGTGCGGCGTCGCCCACGAGATCAACACCCCGATCCAGTTCGTGAGCGACAGCCTGCGCTTCCTGAACGACGCGTTCGACGACGTGGCGCGCCTCGTCGACCGGTGGCGCGACCTGTTCGAGGCGGCGCGCGCCGGCCCGATCCCGCCGGCGCTGCTCGCCGACGCCGAGCAGGCGCTCGCCGACGCCGACCTCGAGACGCTGCGCCGCGAGATCCCGGCGGCGACGGTGCGCGCGCTCGACGGGCTCGCGCGCGTCGCCGACGTCGTGCGGCGCGTGCGCGCGATCGCCCCGGCGGAGAAGTCGCGCAAGCTCGTCGACCTGCGCGTCGTGCTCCCCGAGGTCGCGACGCTGGCGCGCGTCGAGTTCCTGAAGGTCGCCGACTTCGAGATCGAGGTCGACCCCGCGCTGCCGCTCGTCGACGCCCGCGGCGCCGACCTCCACGCGCTCTTCTATGCGCTGATCGCCCGCGCCGCGCGCGCGCTGGCCGCCGACCCGCGCCGCCGCGAGGAGCGCGGCAGGATCCGCGTCGCGGCCGACGTGTCGGGCCCGTCGGTGCGCGTCGCGATCGAGGACGACGGCCCGCCGATCCCGTCGGAGCGCTGCCGCGCCCTCTTCCAGCGGCGCGGCGACGGCGACGACCTCTCCACGGTCGACGAGACGGTGCGCGACGTCCTGGGGGGCCGCGTCCTCTTCGAGTCGGGGGTGGGCCACGGCACGCGCTTCCACCTGCTGTTCCCGATCCCGCCGCAGGTCAAGGAGGCGTGAGGAGCACGCTCGTCGAGCGGCTCTCCGGGCTCTCGAAGTCGATCGACTCGGCGCGCGCCACGTAGGCGTCGCCGCGCATCGGGCAGAAGAACTCGGCGGCGGTCGCGCCGGCGCCGGCGAGCAGCGCGCGCGGCTTGCCGAGCTCGTCGACCAGCTCGAGGTAGCGCATGAGCTTCAGCTGCGAGCGGTGCAGCGCGACGAGGCGGCGCTTCTCTGCGAAGACCGCCGAGACGTCGACGACGAGCCCGGGCGGCACGAACGACCAGACCTCGTAGGCGTGCACGGTGAGCGCCGTGCAGTCGTGCGCGGTGCGGGCGAGCGCGCGCGCGACGACGCGGTTCACGTAGCGGTGGTCGGCGTGCTGGTCGAAGAACCACGGGACGAAGAGCGCGTCGGGCTGGAACGCGTCGAGCAGCGCGGCGCAGCGCGCGACCATCGCCTCGAGCCGCTCCGGCGCCTGGAACTCGCGCTCGTTCACGCCGAAGAGCTCGGGCGGCGGCAGCATCAGGTGCGCCGCGACGGAGCGCGCCTCCTCGGCGCGCACGCGCGCCATCTCCTCCTCCTGGTCGGGCGCCGTCGCGGCGAGTCGGCCGTCGGTCAGCACCGCCTGCTGCACCTTGCACTGCGCGTCGATCAGCTTGAGGACCGTGCCGCCGCAGCCGATCTCGACGTCGTCGGCGTGCGCGGCAATGAAGAGAGCGCGTACTGTCGCCGGCCGCTCGACGAGGCGGCGGTTCACGTAGTGGCGCTGGAACTCCTGCGCGAGGAGCGCGGCGGCTCCGGCGTCGACGCGGCGGTTCGGGGCGGGGGTGTCCAGGGGTCGCTCCGGTTCGTGCGTGCGCTCAGTCCTTCACGGCGGCCTGCACCGCTTCGAGCAGTTTGCCCGCCGCCGCGGCGTTCTCGGGTGCGAGCTCGAGGACGCGCTTCGCGTGGCCGAGCGCTTCGCGATCGCGGTGGAGGCGGTGCAGCACGCTCGCGAGCTCGAAGTGGCCGGGGGCGCTGTCCCGGTCGAGCGCGACGGCCCGCGCGAAGGCGTCGGCCGCCTCCTCGATCCGGTTCACGCGCACCAGTGCCTTCCCGAACGCGAGGTGCGCTTCGCTCCAGTCGGGGGCGAGGTAGGTCGCGAAGCGCAGCGCCTCCGTCCCCGCCGCCTCCGACTCGGCGTCGACCGACCGCAGGAGGAAGCGGCCCAGCTCGTAGCGCGCGACGCCGTCGGTCGGCGCGGCCGCGGCGGCGCGCGTGTAGGCGGCGCGCGCGTCGGGCTCGCGCTTCCCGCGTTCGCACAGGCGCGCCAGCTCCAGCTGGGCACGCGCGTAATCGGGCGACGCCGGCGGCACCGCGGCGAGACGCGGCTCCGCGTCGGACGAGCGGCGCGTCTCGAGCTGCGCGAGGCCGACGTCGAGGTCGAAGCCGGTGACGCCCGCCGCCTCGAGCCGCTGCCACGCGGTGATCGCGACGTTGGGGAGGCCCGCGGCGAGCACGGCGCGCGGCAGGTCGGCCACGCCGCGGCGCCGCTCGCCGAGCCAGCGACCGGGCGCGGCCGCGGGCACGTCGCGCAGCGTGGCGAGCGGGACGTCGCCCGCGACGAGGTCGATCCAGCCGTCGCGGTCGACGCGGAAGCGAGTCGCCGCGGCTCGGTCGCCGGTGACGACCTCGGAGACGCGCTCGAAGAAGGTGCGCGCGCGCGTCCCTGCCTCCGTCGAGCTCGGGCCGTCGAGCAGCACGACGTCGACGCCGTCCAGCGCCGCCGCTTCGGCCGCGACCTCCTTCGCGTCGCCGCGCACGACGAGGACGGGGCGTTCGCGCTTCGCGTCGAGACGGACGCGGCCGCCGCGCGCGGTCGGCAGCTCGCCACCCGGCGCCGGCGTCGCGACGGCGGTGCGCACGAGCAATGCGTTGCGCGGAACTTGCGGTCGGATCGGCGGCACGTTCACGGCGGGTTCGCGCGTGACGTTTCGAAGCACGACGAGCGCGCCGTCGGCCGCGCCGAGCACGGCGAGGTCGCGCGCTCCGTCGCCGTCGAAGTCCCACGCGACGACCGCGGCCGGATCGAGCAGCGTCGGCAGATCGGGCAGGCCGGCGGGAACGACGTGGAACGCGCCGTCGGCTGCGCGCGCGAGCAGCCGCGGCTCCGGTGAATCGAACGAGGCGTTGCCCGATGGCAGCGCGGCGAGCGCCTCCGCGACCTTCTTGGGATCGGCGCCGAGCCGCGCGTGCGTCGGCACGACCTCTTTCCAGTACTTCTCCCGATCCTCGCGGTCGCGGCCGAAGAGGACGATCTCCGGCGCCGCGTCGCCCGCGAAGTCGGCCACGACGCCGCACGAGAACGGCCCGAGGTGCGCGAGGCCGAGCGTCGCGCTGACCTCCTTGCGACCGCCCGGCCCGCACGCGAGCGCGAAGCCGCCGGCGACGCTCGAGAGCGCGTCGCCCCAGATCCGCCGCGCGAACTCTTCGTGCCAGACGGAACGATCCGCGAGCCGCTCCTCCCCCGCCGGATCGGATGGCGCCGCGATCCAGAGCTCGCGCGCGCCGCCCGGCGCGCCGTCGAGGTCCTCGAAGGCGATGAAGCGCGCCGCGCCGACCAGGTCGCGCCCGTCGCAGAGCGCGACTTCGGTGAAGTGCCCCTTGCCGTCGTTCACGTAGAGCTGCGCGAGCCCGGGGTCGTTCGCGACCACGAGGTCGACGTCGCCGTCGGAGTCGACGTCGACGAAGCGCGCGTCGCGCGCGAGCCGCGTCGCGCCCGCCGCGAGCCCCGCGGCCTCGAGCGCCTCGACGAACTTGCCGCCGTCGTTGCGGAAGAAGAGGTGGCGCGGGCCGTTCTGCCCGTCGAGCAACGGGTACGGCAGCGCATCGGAGAGCCGGCCGCTCGCCGCGCGCGACGTCGCGACGAAGAGATCGCGGTCCCCGTCGCCATCGACGTCCGCCGCCGCGACCGCCGTGACGACGCCGTCGAAGCCCGCCGGCACCGCGAT
>DASRRB010000104.1:0-12021 GCA_035695985.1 Planctomycetota bacterium
CCCTTCACGAAGAGGTTCTTGGTGCCGCTCGGCGTCACATCGACGATGTCGGTCGTGTTGCTGCTGAACGGCTTCGTGCCGTCGGTCGCGATCAGGAACATCTGGGGTGTCGTCGCGACGACGGTGTCGTCGTAGATCGCCGACATCCGCGAACCGTCGGGGCTGAACGTCGTCGCGACCTTCCAGGAGTTGTTGACAGGCGTCGAATCCTTCTTGCGCCCGATGACGATGAAGTCGACGCCCGGAGTATTGGGGTTCGGCCCCTTGTTCACGATCAGGAAGAAGCCTTCCTGCGAGACGTTGTCGTAGCAGCGCATCACCGAGCGCGGAGGGATGTCGTCCGAGGTGCCGAGGACCCCGTCGTTGCCCGGCAGCGGCGGCAGCTCGACGCGGCCGTATTCGTAGCTGTCGGCGTTGAACGCCGGCGCCTTGTTGCTCTGCCACGTGACGTCGCGTGGCCGGCGGTTGTTGGTGCCGTTGCCGTTGACCGAGTGGAGGGCCCACTGACTCATGTCCCCGATCCCGATCGCGTCGACCTTGATGTCGAGCAGCACCGGGTCGGCCGTGTAGACGCCGGACGAGGGCGTCCCGTTGGTGAACTCGAGGACCCCGAAGCCCGCGTGGTCCTGGAAGTTCGGGCTGCCGGCCGTCGCCAGCGAGCAGACGACGCGCGCCGCCGTGGTCGGCGCGCCGAAGGTGACGGTGATCGCGTTCGAGACGTCGGTCACCGTGGACGAGCCGGTCTTGAGGACCACCGCCTGGAAGGTGTAGGTCTGGCCGACGACGCCGTTCGGGACGAGGAACGAGACGTTCAGGTGGCCGCCGGAGTCGAGGTGGACGTTCGGGTTGAAGGGGCGGTCGGGCGAGATGTCGACCGGCGGGTAGTTCGCCTCGACCACGCTGGTGGCGACCCCGGTCACGACCGGCATCGGCTTCTTGCCGCCGCCGTTGACGGCCAGGTACCAGCCGGTGTTCGCGCCGTTGTTCGCGAGGGCGACGAACAGCCCGTAGGGCCGGTTCGCTTGGGCGACGTTGTCGATCTTGACCGAGAGCGTCGACCCGACCGTCGCGTTCAAGGTCGTGGTGTTGTTGCCGGCGGTCTGCCCGTTGATCGTGAGAGCCGTGGTCTGGCCGAGGGCGGTTCCGGCGAGAGCGAGTGCGGCGGCGAATCCGGCAGCGGCGCGCAGACCGTGGATGCCGCACTTCGAGATGAGATCGTTCACGTCCTCTCCATTGCTCGGGGGCTCGAGGGTTCGGGGATCGGGTCCGCGTGCACTTTCACCCGGCTCGCGGGAGCCAAGACGGTGGACGCGCCTCTCGTCGGTCGCCAATGTCCCTGGGACGGAACGGACGCGCCCCGGGGGGAAAAGCCGCGAAAGGATAGCAAGCCTTCCCGATTCGGAAACGTCGCGGAGGCAACGGCAGCGACGGCGAACGGGACCGGGCCGGGACGACCTGCACGCGGCCGCGATCGCAACGCCTGCGCCGACGCCGGATCGCCGCCGTCCCCCGGGATCAGGTGCCGTCCGTAAGGGGCGCCCCCCAGCGCAGCCGCTCGCGGATCGTGCGGAAGCGCGTCCGCTCGACGACCGAGGCGACGCGCAGGTCCTGCTCCGCCTCGCGCACCTCGACCCGGGTCCCCTCGCGGAGCGGCACCGTCTGCTGGCCGTCGATGGTGAGCGCCGTCCCGTGGCGCGCCTTGACGACCTCGAGCTCGATCTTCCGGTTGGCGCGCAGCACCAGCGGCCGGTAGGTCAGGGCGTGCGACGCGAGCGGCGTGATCAGCAGGCAGCGGTCGGTCCGGTCGACGATCGGCCCGCCGGCCGAGAGCGAGTAGGCGGTCGAGCCGACCGGCGTCGCGACGATCATCCCGTCGCCGCGGTAGCGCGTGACCTGCTCGCCGTCGATGCGCAGGTTCACGTCGACGAGGTGGGCGACGCGCGAGGCGGTCACCACGACCTCGTTCAGCGCGGTGCCGAGCTCGCGGACGCGCCCGCGCGGCGGGTGGATCCGGCAGCGCAGCCGCAGCCACGACTCGACCGTCCCGCCGCCGCCGAGCAGCCGCGCCAGCCCCGGCTCCCATTTGCCCGGCTCGAGCTCGGCGAGGTAGCCGAACGTCCCGAAGCGGATGCCGACGATCGGGACCTCGCGTCCGCCGACGGCGCGCGCCGCCCGCAGGAACGTCCCGTCGCCGCCGAGCACCACGACGAGGTCGGCCTCGTCGGCCGCGCGCAGCGTGGGCCGGAGCGGCGCGACGAGGACGCGGACGTCGCGCTCCTCGAGCCAGCGCTGCAGCCGGCTGCGCTCGGCGGCCACGCGCGGGGCGCGCGGGTCAGCGAGCAACAGAACCGTGGAAAGCGGCTTCACGCAGGTGCCCCAGGACGGCGTCGCGGATCCCCGACGCGGTGAGCCCGAGCTCGGCGAGCAGCTCGGCGCGGCTGCCGTGCTCGATGAACCGGTCGGGCACGCCGAGCGTCAGCACGCGCGCGCGCGCGGCCTCGTGCGCGGCGGACGGCCCCGCCTCGCGGCGGGCGGCGTGCTCGAGCACCGCCGACCCGAAGCCGCCGGCGAGCGCCGCCTCCTCGATCGTGACGACGAGGCGGTGGCGCTCGAGCAGCGCGTCGAACAGCGCGTGGTCGAGCGGCCGCGCGAAGCGCGCGTTGACCACCGTGCACGAGCATCCCTGCGCGTCGAGCAGGGCGGCCGCCTCGAGCGCCGTCTCGCTCATCGGCCCGTACCCGACCAGCGCGACGTCGTCGCCCGCGCGCAGCCGCTCGGCGCGGCCGAGCTCGATCGGCGCGACCGCGCGACCCGGCGCCGCGGTCTGCGCCTTGGGGTAGCGGATCGCGATCGGGCCCGGGTGCGCGAGCGCGAAGCGGACCATCTCCTGCAGCTCGGCGCCGTCGCGCGGCGACATCAGCGTGATGCCCGGGATCGTGCGCAGGAAGGCGATGTCGAACAGGCCGTGGTGCGTCGCACCGTCGTCGCCGGCGAGCCCGCCGTGCGACATCACGAGCACGACGGGGTTGCGCTGCAGCGCGACCTCCTGGAACACCTGGTCGTAGCCGCGCTGCAGGAAGGTCGAGTAGATGGCGCAGACCGGCCGGCGCCCGCCGATCGTGAGCCCCGACGCGAAGGCGATCCCGTGCTGCTCGGCGATGCCGACGTTGAAGAAGCGGTCGGGGAACTTCTCGGCGAACGGCTTGAGCCCGGTGCCGTCGGGCATGCCGGCCGTGATCGCGCAGACGCGCGGATCGTTCTCGGCCTCGCGCACGATCGCCTCGGAGAAGCACTTGGCGAACTCGTACTTGGGCGGCCCCTTCTTGGCCGGCGCCGCCGCGGGCACCTTGTCGACCTTGCAGGCCGACTCGCCCTCGAGGACGAAGCTGTCGCCGGGCTTCGCGCCGTGCAGCGCGAGGGGATCCTCCTCGCACCCCTTCACCCCCTTGCCCTTCACGGTGAGGACGTGCAGCAGCTTCATGCCGGGCTGCGCGCGCATCGCCGCGAGCACGTCGATCATCCCGTCGAGGTCGTGGCCGTCGAAGATCCCGAAGTACCGGAAGCCCAGCGCGTCGAGCACCTGGCCCGGAACGATCACGTGCTTCAAGTGGTCGGCGATGGCGTGCACGGTCTTGTCGAAGCGCTCGCCGATGCGCGGGATCTTCGCGACGAAGTGCTCGAGCCTCTCGGCGGCGCGCATCGCCGCGGAGTAGGGCCGCGACAGCCGGACCTTCGAGAGCACGCGCGAGAGCGAGCCGACCGTCTTGCCGATCGACTGCTCGTTGTCGTTCAGGATGATCAGCAGATCGCGGTCGAGGTGGCCGGCCGAGTTCAGCGCCTCGAGCGACATGCCCGAGACGATGCTCGCGTCGCCGACCATCGCGACGGCGCGCCGCTTCTCGCCCGCGAGCGCGTCGCCGAGGCAGGCGCCGAGCGCCATCGAGATCGCGGTGCCGGCGTGGCCGCTCGTCATCGCGTCGAAGGGCGACTCGTCCTTGTTCGGGAAGCCGCTGATGCCGCCCTTCTGGCGCAGCGTGTGGAAGCGGTCGAAGCGGCCGGTCAGCAGCTTGTGCGGGTAGCCCTGGTGGCCGGTGTCGAGGAAGAGGCGGTCGTGCGGGAAATCGTAGGTGCGGTGCAGCGCGACGGTGAGCTCGACCACCCCCATCGAAGAGCCGAGGTGTCCGCCGTTCTTCGTGACGGTGTCGAGGATCGTGCGGCGGATCTCGGTGCACAGCGCCGGCAGCTCGGCGGCCGGCAGCCGCTTCAAGTCGGCGGGGGAACGGATGCTCTCGAGGATCATGTCCCTTCCTACGCCACGCGCCGTTCGAGCTCGAGCGCGAGCGCGTCGAGCTCGGCGGGCCGCGGCAGCTTCGTCGCCGCCTCCCGCGCCCGCGCGGTCAGCTCCGCGGCGCGCGCGCGCGCCGCCGCGATTCCGATCGCCGCGGGATAGGTCAGCTTGCGCCGTTCGTCGTCCTTGCCCACCGGTTTACCGGTCCGGACCGGATCTCCGCCTTTTCCCAGCAGGTCGTCGACGACCTGGAAGGCGAGCCCGATCGCCTCGCCGAACCCGGCGGCGGCCTCGAGCAGCGGCGCCGTGGCCCCGGCGCAGCGCGCCCCGCAGCCGGCGGCGGCCCGGAAGAGGGCGGCCGTCTTCCTCGCGTGGATCCAGCGGACGCGCTCCTCGGTCGGGGCCTGTCCCTCGCCGAGGAGGTCGGCCGCCTGCCCGTTCACCATCCCGGCGATGCCGGCGGCGTGCGCGAGGTCGGCGGCGCAGGGGGCGGCCACGGCGGGCGGGAGCTCGCGCGCCACCACCTCGAACGCCCGGGTGAGCAGCGCGTCGCCGGCGAGGATCGCCATGCCCTCGCCGAACTTCTTGTGGCAGGTGGGCCGGCCGCGCCGCAGGTCGTCGTCGTCCATGGCGGGCAGGTCGTCGTGGGCGAGCGAGTAGCAGTGGATCAGCTCGAGCGCGACGGCGGCGGGCAGCGCCGCGTCGGACGGGCCGCCGCATGCCTCGGCCGTCAGCAGGCAGACGAGCGGCCGCATCCGCTTGCCGCCCGAGAAGACGGCGTACTCCGCCGCCTCGCGCAGCTCGCGCACGAGCTCCTCGTGCGGCGGCAGCAGCCACCGGCGCAGCGCGTCGTCGACGCGGTCGCGCAGCGCGGCGAGCCGCGGCTTCAGCTCCTCGGGCGCGGCCGGCGGCGACCCCACGTCAGCGCGCGACCTCCACGACCTTGCGCTCGCGGATCAGCGTCACGCGGATCTCGCCGGGATAGGTGAGCTCGTCCTCGATCTTCTTGGCGATGTCGCGCGCGGTGAGCAGCGCCTGCTGGTCGTCGAGCTTGTCGGCGTCGACCAGGACGCGCAGCTCGCGTCCGGCCTGGACCGCGTAGGCGGAGAGGACGCCGGAGAACGAGGTCGCGGCCGCCTCGAGCTTCTCGAGGCGCTCGATGTACTGCTCGACGGAGTCGCGGCGCGCGCCGGGCCGGCCCGCCGAGATCGCGTCGCCGACCTGCGTCAGCACCGCGTAGGTCGACTCGTACGGCATGTCCTCGTGGTGCGCGCCGATGGCGTTCCAGATCAGGCGCGGCTCGTCGAAGCGGCGCGCTTGTTCTGCGCCGAGCACCGCGTGGCTGCCGTCGAGCTCGTGCGTGAGCGCCTTGCCGATGTCGTGCATGAGGCCGCACCGCTTGCCGATCAGCGGGTCGAGCTTCAGCTCGCTCGAGATCGAGCTCAGGATGTGCGCGATCTCGATCGAGTGCTCGAGCACGTTCTGGCCGTAGCTCGTGCGGTACTTGAGGCGCCCGATCAAGTACTGGATCTGCGCGTGGACCTTGAGCAGGCCGAGCTCGGCGCACACCTTCTTGCCGGTGTTGCGGATGTCCTCGTCGATCGCCTTCTTCTCGGTCTCGATCAGCTCCTCGATGCGCGTCGGGTGGATCCGTCCGTCGTTGATCAGCTTCTCGAGCGCGCGGCGCGCGATCTCGCGGCGCACCATGTCGAAGCAGGAGATCACGATCACGCCGGGCGTGTCGTCGACGATGACGTCGACGCCGGTCGCCTTCTCGATCGCGCGGATGTTGCGGCCCTCGCGGCCGATGATCCGCCCCTTCATCTCGTCGCTCGGCAGGTCGATCACCGACGTCACGGTGTCGGAGACGTAGCGCACGGCGCAGCGCTGGATCGCGGTGCCGACGATGCGCTGGGCGAGCTCGTCGGCGCGGTCCTTCTTCTCCTCCTCCTTCTTCTCGAGGTACTTGGCGAGGTCGGACTGGCACGCCTCCTCGAACTTCTTCATCACGATGTCGCGCGCTTCCTGCGCGGAGAGCTGCGCGATCGAGAGGAGCTTCTGCTCCTCCTCGGCGATCTTCGCCTTGAGCTCCTCGTCGCGGGACTTCGCCTCGGCGAGCTGCGTCCCGAGCTTCTCCTTCTCCTCCTCGAGCGTCTTCTCGAGGACGGCGACCTTCTGCCGCTCCTGGTGCGTCTCGGCCTCGCGGCGCGCCAGGCGACGCTCGACGTCGAGCATCTTCTCCTGCCGCTTGCGCTCCTCCTCGTTCCACGCCGCCTCGGCCTTGTTGCGCAGGTCGCGGATGTCCGACTCGGCGCGGTTGCGGACGGTGTTGGCGTGCTGCTCCGCCTGCTGGCGCACCTGCATCGCCGCCGACTCCGCCTCGTAGCGGAGGCGCTGCGCCTCGAGGCGCGCGCGCTCGACGTCCTCCGGCGCCGCGGCGGCGCGCGGTGCGGAGGGTTCGGGCGGCCGCTGCGGCGGCGCGGGCGGCGGCGCGAGGGACGACGCGCCAGGTCGCGGCGCGGCAGCCGGAGGCGCTCCCGCCCCCTTCTTGCGGCCGAGGACGAAAGCGACGGCGCCCACGAGCGCGGTCGCGCCTGCGGCGACCGCGACGATCTGCATCGTGTCCACGAATCTCCCTTCCGAGCCGGCCGCGGGGTCAGGCGCGGCCGCTCCAGGTCGGATCCCGGGGGCGATGCGCGAGGAGGGAGACGTCCGTTCCGATCAGAGCAGGGGCCGCCGGAGCGTCCGCGGCTGCGGACGGCTCACATGTGGCGATCTGCGGCATCGCCACCGGCTCCCTGTCTGGCTTCGACCGATCGCAGGAACTCCCGACGGTCTTCGGAAAGTCGCCGAACCGGAACTCCCGTGCGGCGTGCGCCGCACGCGAGATCGAGCACCTCGTGGATCGCCAATCTCCGCCGGCCGCTCCGCGAATGCGGTGGCCGGCGCAGCCACGGCCTCCCCGAACTGCTGCCGCCGTGACGCCGCAAATATATGCGGCACAATCGCTTGGACCAAGGTTCTCTTCCCGCCGGTCGGGCCGGCCGGCACTTTCAGGAGCCGGCGACCCGCTTGAGCGACGGCATCCCGACCCATTGCGAGGGGGAGATCGAGTAGAGGGTCCAGCGCAGCCGCCCGCGGAAAAGCGGCCGGCGGCTCCCCTCGATCACCATCTCCCCGCCCTCGCAGACGAGCTCCGCCGAGTCGTGCTTGGCGTCGATCTCGAACCAGGCGAGGTCGGCGTAGACGGTCTGCCGGGCCGCGCCGTGGTCGTCGTAGAGCAGGTCGATCACCGCCTTCTCGAGCTTCTCGCCGGTGAACTTGTCGCAGCTGCGCACGCGGACGGCGACCGTCTTCTCGAGCTCGAGCACGCGGTTGATGGCGCGCGTCACCTGCGTCGGGTCGGCCGGGTCGAAGCGCGCCGCGCTGCCGATCGCCCCGCTCGCCGCCACGCCGAACAGCGACGCGAGCTCGGGCGCGACGAGGTCGAGCGGCAGGACGCCGGGGATGTCGAAGCGCGTCGTCCCGTTCGGGAAGGCCTCCTCGACTCCGAGGTCGACCTGCCGCGCGCCGCTCAGGACGAAGCCCGCCACGCCGGAGGCGGCGTCGCGCTCGAGGGTCAGCCGGTCCGCGGTGAGCGATCCGGTCGCGGTGCCGTTCGGACTGGAATGGACGAGCACGACGCGGCGCAGCGCGTGGTCCTCGGCGACCGGATCGGCCGAGAGCAGGCGCCAGCGGTCGAAGCCGCAGTCGCGCAGCAGCGTGTTGAACGCGGCGAGGACCGCGTCGGGCGGACGTGCGACCGCCTCCTCCACGGCGGGCTTTTGCGGCGCCGACTTCGCGGCGCCGTCGGCGGCGGGCGCGACCGCGCCGGGGACGTTCGTCTCGGGCGCGATCGGCGTCGCGTCGGGCGCGGGCGCGTGGCCCGCCGCGGCCTTCGCCGGATCGGAGAGCTGGCGCGCGCGATCGAGCGCGCGCACCACCGAGTCGTCGCCGACGCGGCTCGCCCGTTCGCGGGCGTCGAGCGTCGAACCCGACGGCTTGCCGGCGATCGCCGCGTCGCTGCTCTCCTTGCGGGAGGACGGCGCCGCGACGTCGGTCGGCGCCGAGTACGGCGCGCCGCGCGGCTGCGACGCGAGCGCGCGCAACTGCGCCGCGAGGATCCCGTTCCCGTTCTCGAGCTCCGCGATCCGCTTCGCGACCGCTTCGTCGGCCGCCGGCGGCGCGGGGAGCTTGAGCCAGCCCGCCGCGTGCACGGCGAGGATCGCGAGCGCGCCGAAGATCGCCCCCGCTGCGCCCGCGGTCAGCGCGGCGCGCCAGGAGCGGCGCCGCTCCCGGTCGAAGAAGTCGAGGAGGGCGCGCGCGTCGGCGTCGTGGAGCCGGCCGGTCGCGGGGAACCCCGCCGGCGCGTCGCCGGCGGACTCGCCCTCACCGCTCGCC
Source organism: Planctomycetota bacterium (assembly GCA_035695985.1). Lineage (GTDB taxonomy): Bacteria > Planctomycetota > B15-G4 > B15-G4 > SIAN01 > DASRRB01. The sequence continues at coordinate 8,729 of DASRRB010000104.1, forward strand.
TTCCCGCTCTGCATGGGTGTCGCCCCCGTCGGTCGACTTCGCGCCGGGCTTGAGGCCGGTCGCGACCTCGAAGCGCTCCCGCGCCGGCAGCGAACGGAACTCGTCCCACGCCACCGCGGTCGCCCGCGCGTGCGTGAGCTCGAGCGTCCGGCCGCCCAGCGTCACCTTCACGTCGTCCAGCGCCGCGAACGGCTCGCTCGTCGCGAACACGACCAGGAGCTGGAGCGACTGCCCCGCCGCGAGCGCCGGCAGCGCGGAGGCGCCGCCGAGCGTGGCGAGCAGCGGCTGCGCGCCGTCCGCCTTCGCAGGCCACTTGGACGGCGGGAGCGAGGCGATGCTTCCCGAGCCGGCGCGCGCCGCCACCGGAATCCCGTCGCGGCCGAGGGCGAGCGCCCCTTCGCCGCCGAAGCGCCACACGGCAAGCGAGGCATAGGTGTGGCCGCCCCCGAGGAGCTCGTCGAGGCGCGCCTTCGTGTAGGCGTCGCGGCCGGCCGCCGCGTGGAAGGGGGCGAGCGTGACGAGCGTCGCCGCCTCCCCCGCCGCCGGATCGATCCAGGCGTAGTGGACGTCGACGTCGCCCTCGACGCGCGACTCGATCTGCGTCCCGTGCGTCGTGAAGCGGTCCGCGCCGTCCTTGCAGGTCGCCGGGAGCAGCAGCGCGGCTCCGGAAACGAGCGCGGCGGCACGCGCGAGCGCGCCGCCGCTGCCGATACGAACGCTGCCGATACGAACGCTGATTGTCGCGGTTTCCGTCGTCAGTTCTTGCTCGGCTCGTCCCACTTCTTGCCCTTGTTGTCGTTGTACCACTTCTGCGCCGCCGAGTAGTCCTTGAACTCCTGGTTGGTCATCTTCTTCAGCGCTTCGCGCAGCGGGCTTTCGACGATCGCGAGCTTGTCCTTGGCCTGGCCCTTCTGCTTGTTGTCCGCCTGCCCGCTGGTCGCCGCGGAGCCGTAGGTCGCGTAGGCCTTCACGAGCTCCTCGACGATCGGGCGGCGGATCTTCTCGGGCTGGTCGGCGTAGAAGGCGAGCCCGTCCGCCGCGCCGGCCACGACGAGCGGCTCGCTGTTCTTCAGCATGTCGCTGATCGTCTTCGTGTTGGCCGGGTCCTTGTGCGAGCCGAGCGAGCGCAGCGCGCCGGAGAGCACGCCCTTGCGCTTCGCGACGGACGGCGAGCCGAGCCCGCGGACCGTCGCCTTCTCGCCGAGCTCGCCCATGTTCATGAACGCGACGAAGACCGCCTCGAAGAGCTTGTTGTCGTCGTCGCCGCGGTTCGCGGCGAGGCACTTCTCGACCGCCGCCGTCACCTTCTTCTTGTCCTCTTCGCTGAACGTGGCGAAGTTCTTGGCGATGCCGTCGATCACCGTCGCGGCCTCGTCGTCCTTCTTCTTCTTCACGTTCTCCGCGAGCTGGTTCACGCGGTCGTCGACCGTGACCTGCGCCCGCAGCGGCGGCGCGACCGCCGCGAAGGCGGCGGCCAGCGCGAGTCCTCGGAGGGCGTGGCGGAAGCTCGATGTCGTCATGGACGTCCTCGATCCTTTTTGGGCGGGGGCGGGTCGTCGCCCGATTTCTTCGGCGGAGCCGCAGCGGGAGCCGGCGCGCTGGCGCTCCAATCGGCGTCCTTCGCCTTGCTCCACCACTTGGCCCAATCCTCCGCGCGCTCGAGGTTCTCCCCCGAAAGCGTCCGCAGCGTGAGGAGGATCGGAGTCTCGATCTGCTGGAAGGCGGTCTCGACGTCGGGGTTCGGCCGCTCCTTGGCCCGCTCGGCGCGCGTCTTCCCGTCGAGGTCGACGTAGACGGCGACCAGCTCCCCGACCGCCTGTTTGCGGAGCTTCGCGTCGGCCTCGCGGTAGTGCACGAGCGCGCGCGCGGCGCCGGCCACCACCTCCGCGTGGATGCCGAGCGGCTTCTCGGGCTTCAGCCACTTGAGGAGCTCGGGCACCATCGCCGGGTCGTCCTGCTCCCCGAGCCCTTCGACGAGGGAGGCGAGCACGGCCGGCCGCGCCTGGACGTGCTTCTGGGCGATGGCGCGCAGCACGGCCTTGCCGCCCGCCGGCCCCATCTGCGCGAGGCTCGCCGCCGCCCCGATGAAGAGCGGGTCGACGTCCTTGCCGTCGTCGTGGCGCGTCCCGAAGGCCGACTCGATGACCTTCAACACCTCTTCCTGTTCCTTGGGAGGGAGGCCGGCGAAGGCGCTCGTGAGCTGGTCGAAGAGGCGCACCGCGGTCGCCGAGTCCTTCGCCTTGTAGGCGGCCTTCAGCTCCTTCAGCGTCTCCGCGGTCGAGTCGTAACCCGCGTGCGCCGGCGCGACCGCGGCCACGGCCGGCGAGCGCCGATCGGCCGAGGCGACGGCGAGGAGGGCGAGGGCGACGCAGTGCAAAGTCATGGCCGGCGATTCTCTCACCGTGCAGGCCGGTCCGTCCAATCGTGGGGCGCCGGCGCGCGGGCGCTCCCCCGGACCGCTTGCCAGAGACGACGCGCGAGCGGCTCGGATGCGGCGAGCTCGAGCGGACGGCCGTCGCACTCGGCCACGGACGCGACGCCGACCCCGACGCCGGTCAGCAGCAGCCCCGCCGAGCCCTGGAGGTCGCCGGGAGCGACCGGCCGCTCGACGACGCGCCAGCCGAGCGCCGGCGCGGCGCGCAGGACCGCGGCGCGCACGACCCCCGGCACGAGCCCGCAGCGCACCGGCGGCGTCACGAGCCCGCCGTCCGCCACGACGAAGAGGTTGGTGCGCGTCCCTTCGAGCAGCCCGTGCTCGTCGTCCCACACGAGCGTCTCGAATGCGCCGCGGTCGGCGAGCGCGTCGACCCAGCGGCGGTCGGGCCCCTTGCGCCGCCGCTCGGCGGGCGGCTCGCTCCGCGGCGCGCTCGCGACCGCCACCTTCACGCGCTGCCGCAGCGGCGGGAGCGGCCGGACGGTCGCCGACCGCTTCGCCCCGCCGCGGCCGTTCCGCGTGTAATCGAGCCGCAGCAGCCCGCGCGGCGCGGGCGCGGCGGCGACCGCGGAAGCGACGCCGCGCGCGAGCGCCGGCGCCGGCTCGTCGAAGAGGTCGGGCCACGCGGCGCGCAGCCGCGCCTCGTGCAGCTCGACGAAGAGCGCGCGGCGCTGCTCGAAGCGGATGGTCTCGAAGAGGCCGACGCCTTCCATGAACGCGCCGCGATTGACCGCCGATCCGCGCGATCCTAGCGTCGCGCCCGTGTCCCGAGGGACCTTCCACGCGCTCCTCGACGCCTTCCTCGAGGAATTGAAGCTGCGCGGCCGCTCGCCGCATACGCTGCGCGCGTACCGGTCCG
>DASRRB010000105.1:0-5582 GCA_035695985.1 Planctomycetota bacterium
TATGGGACCGTCGATTTCATCTGAATGCGAGAAGACGGCCGCGCGTAGCCCCTCTCGCCACGAAGCCTTCTCCCCGCGGCCTCTTCGCACGGTCCTCGAACGACGTCCGACGTCGTTGCTGCGCCACGGACGATGGACGGCCCACGGGACGGCGCGAGGTCGCGATTGGCGAGCGGTGCGACGATCAGCGCGCATGCACGGTGACGAGTACGCGAGAGTTCGTCGCGACTTCGGTGACAGTGGGTGGAAGGCTCCCTGCGGGGTGCCTCCACCACGTGCCATTCGCCACGAACGCGACGCGCATTGCTCGACGCGACTCGGCTTCGAATGACCGAGCGATCTCGTCCCACGAACGACCCGCGCGGCCTCTTCACCCGCGCAATCGACGTCCCTCCACTCTTTTCCCGCCCGCGCTACGGGAGCAGGTAGATCCCCGACGTCGAGGGATCGAGCGCCCGTGCGGCCGCGACCGGCGCCAGCGTCGAGATCGGCGGGAACGCGTTGGCGATCGGTTCGGCTTCGGTGTCGCCGCCGCGCCAGACCAGCAACTCCCCGCGATCCGTCCCGAGCCCTGCCAGGGTGCGGTCGTGGTCGCGCCAGATCGCGAGCGACGTGATCTCGCCCGACGGGTCGCGCGCGCGGTCGAGGCGGCGCGAGGAGACGAAGTGGAAGGAGCGGCCCGCGTCGTCGCTCCAGGCGAGCGGCGAGGGGCCGCTCGGCTCGGGCGGGAGCGCGGTCGACTCGGCGAGCAGGAAGAGGCGGAACGGCGCGCTGCGCTCGAAGACGAGCGCGCGCGCCCGCGTGCCCGGCGCGAGCGCGTCGACCGGCCGGAACGTGCGCCCGCCGTCGAGCGAGCGCAGCAGCCCGCCGTGCGATGCGACCAGCCAGAGGCGGTGGTCGTCGGGGTGGACGGCGGCGCAGCGCAGTCCGGCGAAGAGCTCGGCGGGCGTGGGCTGCGACCAGCGCTCGAAGCTCTCGCCCGCGTCGGGCGAGTGCCACACGCCGTCGTCGGTGAAGGCGAGCACGCTGTGCGGCCGGTCGGGGACCGGGAGCAGCTCGAGGTGCGTCCCGCCGTCGCCGACGCGCGGCCGCGCGTGGAACGTCGCGCCGAGGTCGTCGCTCACGAAGAGCCCGCCCCCGCGCAGGCCGGCGAGCACGCGGTTCGTGCCGGGCACGAGCAGCAGCGAGGTGATCGGCTCGCGCGAGAGCGGACCAGCGTCGGGAGCGTCGCGGCCGTCCGCGCCGAGCTGCAGCACGCGCGACCCCTCCGTCCCGACCAGCAGCCGGCCGAGCGGCATCGGCAGCAGCGCGCAGATCGGGTCGGAGCCGCCGCTGATCGGCGCGACGACGCCGTCCTGCCAGCGAAAGAGGCCGCAGCGCGTGCCGAGGAAGAGGGAAGGGGAGGTCGCTCGCATCGCTCGGTCTAGTCCTCGAACCGCGCCGGGTTGCACGGCGGGCGTCTTTGCGCGGCGGCGCCCGGCGCCGCGGGGGCACTAGACTCCCCGTGACTTCCGCCGGATCGCCTCCGCGGCCGCCGATACGGTCGAATCGCGTGGCGGCTGGATCGGAATCCTGGACCTGAACGTTCCATGACGACGCGAGGTTCGAGTCCGTGAGCTCCGCCGCGCCCAAGAACGACGCCCGCGTGCGTGCGGACGTCGCCGACTTCCTCTCCTCGCGCCACGCCGCGCGCTTCGCGCCACCGACGCGCGCCGACGTGGGCGCGGTCGCGCGCGAGTTCCTCGACGCCTGCTACGGCGACGTCGGCGTGCGGCCCGACCTGCTCGACGCCGAGCACCTGCGCGAGGTGCTGCTCGAGATCCTGCCGCGCCGCCTCGACCCGAAGTCGCCGCTGAGCGCGCGCGCCCCCGAGATCGTGCGCGCCCTGCTCGACCACCTCTTCGAGCAGAAGGCCAACGCCAACGCGTGGAGCCTCGAGTCGGTCTTCGACGACGCGCGCACCCGGTTCGCCGGCCTCCTCGCCGCCGGCGGCGGCCGCGAGCAGCGCGCGGAGTCGCCCGAGCCGCTGAAGCGCCCCGGCAGCAAGCTCGGCCGCAACGACCCGTGCCCGTGCGGGAGCGGCAAGAAGTGGAAGAAGTGCTGCGCGAAGGAGGGGTGAGCCGCGAGCACCCACGCTGCGGAACGGAGGAGGTCTCCGCGATCATGTCGTCTGGAAGACGAGCCACACGTGGTCGAAGTCGCCGCGACGAAGGTCGTCGTCGCGGATCCAGAAGTAGGTGGTTCCGCCCAAGCCCCAGTCCATTCCCAGGCTGTCGTCGCAGTCGACCTGGAGCAGCAGCTTCCACTGCGCGGCGTCCCGCCTCAGGAGTTCGACGCGAGGGTCGTTCGTCGGGCGGCCGCTCCCGAGTTCGATCCCGTTCGAGACGAGCTGACACTCCAATTCCATCTCGTCGGCCTGGATCGGATGAGGGTAGCCGCCGCATTGGTGGAGGGGCGGATACAGGGCGAACCGCGTGAACGGGGCCCGGCGCAGGTCGTCGTACCGGCCGAAGTCGTCCAACGACCACACTCGCGGACGCGAGTCGTCGACCCGTCCGAAGTCGGGGATCGAGAGGAATCGGACGAACTCGACCGCACGTGACTTGAAGCGCGCGTACGCGACGAGGTCGGACGGGAAGCTCCTGCGCGCGAGTGCGCGCTCGGCGGGCGTGAACAGGACCTTCCAGGAGCCGCGATCCGACGACCGGAATCCCCAGGCCTGTCGCTCCGTGTCGTAGAAGAACGAGAGCCACCCCTCGCGGCCGAAGTCGTCGATCCGCGTCGCGCGCGCGAGCTCGCGCAGTTCGATCTGCGCGACGAACGCCATCGACGTCCCGAGTTTCGCCGGCCAGGCGACGTCCTCGGGCAGGTCGGGCTCGCCGCCGATCTTCGAGGCTCCGACGCGGACGGGAGCGTCGATCGCTCTCGTGTATCGGAGGAGCGCCGCCGGCCGCGCGATCCGCGTCAATTCTTCTGAGTGCTCCGCGAATCCGAATGCGCTGATCTGCTCGAGCAGCTGCTTCCGATCGTCTTCGAATTCCGCGGATGCATCACGTGCCGGCTCGCCCGTTTCCATCGGCGAGCGTCGCTCAGCGCGCTTTCTTCGGCGGCGCGCTCTTCGTCCCCGCGGCCGGACTCGGCGGCGGTCCCTGCAGCGCCGCGAGCCGCTCCTGCGACTTCTGCGCGAGCGCCGAGTCCTGCGGCGCGAGCTCGGTGACGAGCTGGTACTCCTTCGCCGCGTCCTGCTTCTTGCCCTCGAGCTCGCGCGCGCGGCCGAGGTAGTAGTGGGCGACGGGGTGGTCGGGGAAGAGCGCGATCGCCTTCGAGAGCGACGCCGCGGCGCTCGCGCCCCGCTTCGCGTCGACGTCGAGCGCGCCCAGGTAGAAGTGGGGCTTCCAGTGGCCGCGTCCGCCGGCCTTCGCCTCCATCGCGAGCGCCTTCTCGAAGTGGGATCGCCCGTGGTCGCCGCCGCCCTGCGCGTAGGCGACCTCGCCGGCGGTGATCTCGAAGAGCGCCTCGTCGGGCGCGAGCTTGCGCGCCTCGTCGGCGAGCGCCGCCGCCTGAGCGAGCGCCTTCGCGTCGGCCGGTGATTTGGCGAGGATCTGCTGCGCCTGGTCGTTCTTCTGGTGCGCGGGCGCCTTCGCCTGCAGCGTCTTCACGATCTTGACGAACTTGTCGTCGGGGCCGGGCGGCGCGCGGAACTGGTCGGACTTCTTCGCGAGCGCCTCGGGCGCCGTCTTCGCGATCTCGGAATCGATGTCGTGCAGCCGCTGCGCGTTGGTCGGGTGCGAGCGCAGGAACGACGGCGTGCTCGCACCGGCCTGCTGCTCGAGCCGCTGGAAGTACTCGAAGGTCTTCTTCATCTCGCGCGGGTCGTAGCCCATGGCGTTCGCGAAGAAGACGCCACGCTGGTCGGCCTCGCTCTCCTGCGCGCGGCTGTAGTGCAGCAGCAGGAGCGGTGCGCCCTGTCCCGCGAGCGCCGAGACGCTTTGCGCCTGGTCGGGGTCGAGCTTCAAGAGCTCCGCGCCCACGCCGATCGCCGACACGACCACGCCCGCGAAGAGCGTCTTGTTCTGCTGCAGCATCGAGTGCTTGTGCTCGACGTGGCCGAGCTCGTGGCCCAGGACCGCGACGAACTCCCCCTCCGACTCGAGGTTCACGAGCAGCCCGCGCGTGATGTAGACGTACCCGCCCGGCAGCGCGAAGGCGTTCGGCTCCGACGAGTTCAGGATCTCGAACTTGTAGGCGAAGTCGTCCTTGCGGACCGAGTGGTTCGCCATTTCCTTGATCACCGAGCCGAGGTAGTCCTGCGCCGCGGCGTCGGCGAGCGCGCCGTCGAACTGCTGCTCGAAGTTGGGCGCCGCCTGGTCGCCGAGCGCCTGCTCCTCCTTCACGCTCCACTGCACCACGGCGAAGTGCTTCTCCCCCGTAACCGGGTCGGTGACGCAGGCGGAGGCGAGCGCGGCGGCGAGGAGCGGCGCCGATCGGAGGAGGCGGCGGGGGGAACGCAAAGTGAACATGCGGGAGCTCCGGACGGACGGCGGGCCGACGACCGCGCGAGCATATGTTGTGTTGGAACCTCCCGCCGACGGACGCCGACTTGGACGCCATTCGCGCCGAACGCCTCGCCCACGTCTATCGCCGCTTCCCGTGGTCGCGCGGCCGCGCGTCGCTGCGCGACGTGACGCTGCGCGTCGGCATGGGCGAGCTCCACCTGCTCGCCGGCGCGAACGGCGCCGGGAAGAGCACGCTGCTCCTGCTCCTCGCCGGCGCGCTCGCCCCCTCCGCCGGCCGCGTCGAGATCCTCGGCGCGCCGATCGGTGCTCCGGCGACGCGCGCGCGCGTCGCGTGGCTGCCCGAGGCGAGCGACGCCGCCTCGCGCCTCACCGCGCGCGAGGCGGCGCGGCTGCAGGCGGCGCTCTACGGACTGCCGCGGACCGTCGGCCGCGAGCGCGCCGCGCAGGCGTTGCACGACGTCGGTCTCGACGCGCTCGCCGACCGGCCGCTGCGCACGCTCTCGAAGGGCGAGCGGCGCCGCGCCGCGCTCGCGCAGGCGCTCGTCCCCGACCCCGACCTCCTGCTGCTCGACGAGCCGCTCGACGGCGTCGACCCCGAGTCGAGCGAGCTCCTGCTCGAGCTCCTCGCGCGGCGCGCGGCGGGCGGCAAGGCGGTCCTGCTCTCCTCGCACGTGCTGCTCGACGGCCGGCGCGGCGGCGACGTGCTCACGGTGCTCGACGCCGGCCGCGTCGTCGCGAGCGGCCCGCCGCAGGAGCTGCTCGCGCGGCCCGAGGGGGGCGCGCCGCTCTCCTTCGCCGAGCTGCTGCGCCGCCGGCGCGCGCCGGCGCCGCCATGAACTCGCTCCGCCGCATCGCGGCCCTCGCGCGCGCGACAGCCCGCGATCTCTTCGCCGGACACGGCGCCGCGCTGCTCGGGATCGCGCTCCTCGCCGCGGTCGTCGCGACGCGCGCGACGCTCGGCCGCTCGCAAGAGGAGCTGCGCGCCGTCGCGCTGCGCGAGCGGACCGCCGGCGCCGCCGTCGTCGCGCTGCTCGCGGTTGCGATCGCCGCCACCCAGGCGATCGC
>DASRRB010000106.1:0-8242 GCA_035695985.1 Planctomycetota bacterium
GATGGCGCAAAGTCATGCGACGCGTCGCGAGTTTTTTCGATTCGACCGCGGCGGACGGGGCGTCGGGAGGGATTCGTCCCGGGGTTCGATGGAATCCGGCCCGGCAGCGCCCTAACGTGCCCCCCCCATGGCAACGGAAGCCCACCTGAAGGAACACCGCATCGCGGTGTTCTTCGACTTCGAAAACATCATCACCGGCGTCCGCGACGCCAAGTACGACCAGTTCCGGCTCGACCTGATCCTCGACCGCCTCGTCGAGAAGGGCAAGATCATCTTCAAGCGCGCGTACTGCGACTGGTCGCGGTTCCGCGAGCACAAGAACGAGATGCACGAGTACAGCTTCGAGCTGGTCGACATCCCGAAGAAGAGGATCAGCGGGAAGAACTCGGCCGACATCCGGATGGTCGTCGACGCGCTCGACCTCTGCTACCGGCGCGAGCACATCACGGCCTTCGCGCTCGTCTCGGGCGACTCCGACTTCTCGCCGCTCGCGACCAAGCTCACCGAATACAACAAGTACGTGATCGGCATCGGCGTCAAGAACTCGACGTCGGAGCTCCTGGTGAGCGTCAGCGACGAGTTCATCTACTACGAGGACCTCGTCCGGGAGAAGCGGCGCCCGTCCCGCCCGGTCGTCCCGGTCGCCGCCTCCGCTTCCGCGTCCGCCTCCACGGCGGCGCCGACCGACGGCAAGGCGGACGAGCTCTTCGACCTGGTCACCGACGCCTACGCGGCGCTGCAGCGCGAGAACTACGAGCACATCTGGGGCTCGATGATCAAGCAGCAGATCAAGCGCAAGCGGCCGCAGTTCTCCGAGAACTACTTCGGCTTCCGCAACTTCTCCGACGTCCTCGAGGCGGCGAAGAAGGCGGGACTGTTCGAGCTCAAGCGCGACCAGCGCAGCGGCAGCTACGTCGTCACCGAGACGGGCCGCGGCGGGCCGCCGTCGGCCGGCCCGGTCGACGCCGCGCCCCCTCCCGCGCCGAACTCCGGCGGTGACGCGATGCGCGCGGTCCCGCAGTTCGGGGACTGAGCGCGCGACGCGCCGACGCCGATGCTCGACCGGATGTTCCCGCACGGGATCGAGCACTACCTCACCGGCGGGCTGTTGATCGGCGCGGGCGTCGCATTGCTCTTCGTCGCGGCGGGACTCGTCGGCGGCATGAGCTCGTTCTTCCCGGCGGTGCTGTCGTGGTGCGTGCCGGGTCCGGCGTTCCGGCGTGCGCCGCTGCTCTCGAGCCGCGCCTGGCGCGTCGCGTACGCGCTCGGGCTCGTCGTCGGCGCGGCGCTCTTCGTCCGCCTCGGCGGCGCGCCGACCCACACGCAGGTCGCGCCGTGGCGGCTGCTCGTCGGCGGCTTCCTGGTCGGCTACGGGTCGCGGCTCGGCGGCGGCTGCACGTCGGGCCACGGGATCTGCGGGCTCGCGTCGCTGCAGCGGCCGTCGCTCGCCGCGGTCGTCACCTTCCTCGCGACCGGGATGGCGACCGCGCAGCTCGTCGCGCGCCTGGGGATCGCGCCGTGAAGACGCGCGTCGCGCTCGTCGCGCTGCTGGGCGGCGTCCTCTTCGGCTGCGGGCTCGCGCGCTCGACCATGGTCTCGCCCGAGGTGGTGCTCTCGTTCCTCCGCTGGCGCGACTTCGGGCTGCTGCTCGTGCTGGGAGGCGCGGTCGCGGTCGCGCTGCCGGCCTACCAGCTCGCCCCGCGCTGGATGAAGGCGCCGCCCTTCGGCGACCAGTTCGGCCGCCACGCGGCTCGCCTCGACCGCTCGACGCTGCTCGGCTCGGCGATCTTCGGGGTCGGCTGGGGGCTCTGCGGCGTCTGCCCCGGCCCCTCGATCGCGAGCCTCGGCGCGGGGAACCTCCCGACGCTCTGGGCGCTGCTCGGGATCTTCGCGGGCGCCTTCGTCCAGGGGTGGCTCGCGCGGCCGCGCGCGGGCGTCGCGGCCGGCCTCAGCGCGGACCGAACCAGCGCCTGAGCTTGTTGGTGAGCGCGGCGCGGACGCGCTCGCCGTCGCCTTCGCCGGCCGGGCTCCTCTCCGAGAAGTCGACCACGTCGAAGTCGGCGGTGGTCACGAGGCGGCCGTCGTTGCTCTCGACGCCGATCAGCACGCACTCGCGGTCGCGGCCCGGCAGCCGGCCGCGCGCCGTGTGGGAGAAGGCGACGTCGGCGACGGAGCCCCACGGCTTGAGCGCGAGCGGCGGCGGCGAACCGGCGAGCGGCCGCGCCTCGACCATCCCGAGCAGCGTCGGCACCAGGTAGGTCGTGTCGACCACCTCGGCGACGCGCTGCGGCGGGCGGCCCGGTACGTGGACGACCAGCGGAACGTCGACGAACACGGGCTCGAGCGACGCGCCGGCCGGCGGCGGGACGGCGCCGACGAACTCGCCGTGGTCGCTCACGATCACGAAGAGCGTCCGGGACCAGAGCTGCGCGCCCTCCAGCTGGCGGCGCATGGAGCGGATCGCCTCGTCGACGTAGGCGACCTCGCCGTCGTAGAGGTTCGAATGGTCCTGGTCGTCGAGCGCGAGCCCGTCGACGTGCGGCGTCACGAACTCCTCGGCGAGCTGCGGCACGCCGCCCTGCCCGCTGCGGGCGCGGACGTCGTTCACGGCGCTGCGCATCGCGGTGGCCGCGGCGGCGCGCGCGAACTTCTCGCCGTACTGCTGCGGCGGGTTGAACGGCCGGTGCAGGTCGACGAACTCGACGAACGCGAAGAACTGGTAGTCGCGGTAGCGCAGCACCCAGTCGCCGAACTCGTCGGCGACGCGCTCGGCGGGCGCGAGCGGGAACTCGCGCCACACCTCGAAGCCCTGCTGGAAGTTCTTGGCGTGGCTCACCAGCGGGTCGGAGGTGCAGGCGAGCGTGGTGAAGCCGTTGGCCTGCAGCACCTCTGCCAGCGTCACCAGCGAATCGGAGAGGAAGCAGCGCTCTTCGTCGACCACGCCGTGGCTCGGCGGGTCCTTGCCGGTGAGCAGCGTCGCGACCGCCGGCCAGGTCCAGCTCGACGGGGAGCGCGCCCGCTCGTAGAGAACCGACTCGCCGGCGATCGCGTCGATCGCCGGGGTGGTGTCGCGCGGGTAGCCGAGGCAGTGCAGCCGGTCGGCGCGCAGCGAGTCGACCACGACCAGCACGAGGTTCATGCGCTTCTGCGCGGTCGCGTCGCCCGGCTCGCGCGGCTCGTTCAGCGCGTTGCGCGGCAGCATCTCGGTGCGCACGAGGAGCGGACGGCCGAAGCCGACGAGTGCGCGCTCGACGCCGGGCCCGCTCCCGCTCGTCGCGAAGCGGACCGTGACGGTGCGCCCCTCGAAGCCCTCGAGCGCGATCTCGTGGTCGTACCAGCGCCGGTCGCGCGCGACCTGCTGCGGCCGGATCTCGTGGTCGAAGCGCTCCTCGCCGTCGATGCTCACGGCGAAGCGGATCGTCTGGCGCGGCGAGTCGTCGCCGGCCACGACGCTCGCGCGGTCGATCGCGCAGCCGAAGGCGAGGCTCGTGTTGGCCTGCACCGCGAGGCGGTACTCGACGCTGGCGCCCACCCCCATGACGAGCGCCGGCTGCGTGCCGCCCGCGGACTCCTGCGCGACGTCGGCGGTGAGCGTCGCGGCGCGCACCGGCGGACCGGCGCCGGCGTCGACCTTCGCGTCGGGGAACAGGAGGATCAGGTCGGCGACGTTCCCCGCGACGGCCATCCACTGGCGCCGCCACTCGAGGACCTGGTGGGTGGTCGCGATCGTCCCGCCGCCGACCAGCAGCAGCAGCGCGGTCGTCATGAAGCGCGTCGGCGTGCTCAGCCGGAAGAAGAGGCGGCGCGGCGAGGTCGCGTAGCGGTCGAACATCACGAAGACGAACGAGCCGACGCCGATCGCGCACCAGCCGAGCAGGCTCCAGCGCGTGTCGACGCCCGGCATGTAGCGGCGCGCGCCGCCGGGCCAGCCGGTGAGGAGGACGATGCTGATGCCCGCCGCGACGACGCCGCGCAGGGCGAGCGTCCAAGCCTTGCGCGTGCGCGGCAGGATCGTGAGCGCCGGCACGATGATCCACGCGCGGCCGGTCGCCTTGAACAGGTGGTCGACGAAGTGCTCGAGCAGCAGCGAGCCGCGCTCGCCCTCCTTCAGCAGGTCGACCGACGACTGCAGCAGCGCGCGCAGCACGACGAGCCCCATCGCCACCCAGAGGCTCGCGATCAGGCGGTCGCCCGGCTGGACGATGATGCGCGCCGGGTCGACGAACCGCGGCGCGTCGGACGAGACCCCGGGCGCGTGCTCGCCCGCGTCGGCCGCCGCCGCGCCCTCGAGCGATGATCGCGAGCCTGTGGAGTCGTGCATTCCCGGGATTCGCCCGACCGGCGTTCACCCCGTCGCCGCCTGCGGAGACGCGTCGAGCCGACGGGGGTGTCGGATCATAGGCGGCCGCGCTTACGATCCGCTGCTCCATGCCGCCGTCCTCCCCCGGTCGAGACGATCTTTCCTCCGCGACTCCGGCGTGCGCGGCGTCGGTGGCGGGCGGCGCCCGGCTCGAGCTCGCGGCGCTCGCGGTGGTGACGGTCGCCGCGGCCGCCCTGCGCGTCGTCGGCCTCGCCGGCCTCCCGCCCGACCTCGGCGAGGCGGCGCACTTCCTCACCGCCAACCCCGACCGCTTCGTCGAGCCGCGCGCGTGGTCGGCCGCGCTCGGCGCGGCGTCGCCCGCGCTCGCGTGGGCGCTGCTGCGACGCGGCGCGGGGCCGTGCGTCGCGCTCGCGGCGGCGACGCTCGCGGCGACGACGCCGTTCGCCGTGCACGCCTCGCGCTCGGGCTCGACGGTCGGCGCGACCTTCGTCGCGTCGCTCGCGCTCTTCGCGGCGCTGCGCGGGCTGCGGCCGCTGGTCGCGCTCGGCGTCGCGACGTCGATGGCCGCGCTCGCCCTCTTCGCGGCCTCCAAGGCGGTCGCGACCTCGGCGGCGGTCGAGGGCCCGGCGTGGGTCGCGGCCGACCTCGGGCTCGGCGGCCTCGTCTTCGTGGCCGCGGCGTGGTGCGCGCCCGCGGGCGGCGGCGCGCGCGCCGTCGCGCCGCGCCGGCGGCTGCTCGTGGTGGTCGCCGTCGCGGCGCTGCTCGCGGCCGGGCTCGAGCTCGGCTTCGCGCCCGAACCCGCGGCGGCGTGCCTCACCGCCGCGGTCGTCGTCCTCGCCGCGAGCGGGCTCGGGTTCTGGTGGGAGGCGGCCCCGGCGCCGCTCGCGCGGCTCGCGGCGCTGGCGTTCGCCGTCGTGCCCTCGCTCCCCTCGCTCGCGTCGGAGTTCGTCGACGGCGGGCGCTTCGACGTCGCGCCGCTCGCCGCGGCCTTCGCGGAGCGCCACCGCGGCGGCGAGCCGCTCTTCGCGAGCGACCCCGCCTTCGCATCGCACGGCTTCGGGGTCGAGTGCCTGCGCCTGCCGCTGCGCGCCCGCTCGCCCGACGACTTCCTGCCGGCCGACCGCGCCGGCTGGGTGCTGCTGCTCTTCGACCGCGGCCGCCCGCTCGGCGACCACGAGGGCGTCACGCCGGAGATCGAGCGCGGGCTCGCGCTCGTCGCGCGCTCGACGCAGCGGCGGCTCGACCTGCACCGTTACGAGGCGCGCCTCTACCGGCGCGAGGCGCCGCGGCGCGACCGGCGCGGACCGTGAGCGCGCCGGGCCGCCGCCTCGCCGTCGACTGGGGCCGCCGCCGCATCGGGCTGGCGGTCTGCGACGCACTCGGGATCACGACGCGCGGGCTGCCTCGCCTCGAGAGCACGACGCTCGAGGCCGACCTCGCCGCGCTCGCGAAGATCTGCCAGGACGAGGAGGTCGTCGGGATCGTGATCGGCATCCCGACGCAGATGGACGGCGTGGACGGGCGGGCCGCCGGCGAGGTGCGCCTCTTCGCGCAGGTCCTGCGCGAGCGCCTCCCCTACCCGGTCGAGGAGGAGGACGAGCGCCTCTCCACGAAGTCGGCGCACGCGCTGCTGAAGGACGCCGGCCACCGCCACTCGGCGCGCAAGCCCAAGCTCGACTCGACGGCCGCCACGGTGATCCTGCGCAGCTGGCTCCAGCGCCGGAAGGCCCCGCCTCCCGAGTGACCCGCCGCTACCTGTGCTGGAACTGGCCGCCGGAGTCCTCGGCGATGCCGTAGAGCAGCGCGACGTTCAGGTCCTTGCCGACGCCGATGCAGTGGATCCGGATGCGGGAGAGGCGGTTCCACTCGCGGATCAGCCGGCGCAGCTCGAGCGCGTCGGTCACCTCGCCCACGGTCGGCTGGCCGTCGGTCATGAAGAAGATCGTGTCGATCTCCGACTGGTAGCCCGAGTCGCGCGAGCCGAGCCCGGCGATCTCGAAGGCCGCCTTCATCCCCGCGTGGATGTTGGTCCCCATGTCGAGGTTCAGGTCGTTGTCGATCCACTTCTTGGCGCGGTCCTTGTTGGTCGCGCTGACCTTGGTCATCTTCGACTGCCAGCGTTCGGCGCTGCCGGCGAAGGCGACGATCGAGAAGGTGTCGCCGTCGGAGAGGCCGTCGATCGCCTGCTTCAGCTGCTCCTTTGCGACGTCGAGCTTGCTCTTGCCGCTCGACGAGCTGTCGGCCTCCTTCATGCTGAGGCTGATGTCGATCACGAAGCAGACGTGCTTGGAGACCGAGCTGATCCCGTAGAAGGTCACCTTGCCGCTGGCGGCCTGGTCCCACGCCGAGACGGCGAGGCGGCGCGACTTCGGGACGTCCTCGAGCTTGAACGACGCGCCCTTCTCGTCCCACCAGCGCTTCCAGACGTTGGCGTCCATCGCGAGCGACTGGCCGGTCAGGCGCTGCAGCGCCTGGGTGACGTCCTCGCGCACGCGCCCCACCTCGACTTCGAGGGCGGCGATGAGCGCCGGGATCGACTCCTTCTGCGGCACGCGCACCAGCGCCGCGACCGCGGCGACGCGCACGCGCCAGTTCTCGTGGGCGAGCAGGCGGGCGCGCACGACCTCCATCGACTCGGCGTCCTTCAGCTGCACCAGCGCCTCGAGCGCCTCGAGACGGACGCGCGTCTCCTTCTCCGAGACGAGCCACTTGCGCAGCGCCTCGCGCACCTTGGGGTCGTCGAGCTGGCCCAGCGACTCGACGATCGCGCAACGCGTGTCGAGCTCCTTCTCGTTCTGGGCCGCGAGCAGCGCCCAGTCGACCAGCTTCTCGCGCTTCCCCTCCGGCACCGCCGCCACCGACGCGCCGACGGCACGGCCGGCCGCGAGGCGCAGCCGGTCCATGTCGCGCTGGCCCGCGGTCGCGGCCTGCATCTGCTTGGAGAGCTGTTCGAAGGCGAGCGCGGTCGCCTGCGCGACCTTGTTCGTGCGCGGGTCGACCGACTTGAAGTAGGCGTCCTTCGCCTTGTCGTACTTGTCGCGCAGCTTGTTCGCCTCGTCCTCGTGCTGCTTCCACTGCCGTGCCGCCTGCTGCGCGACGTCGAGGACCTCGGCGGGGATCGTCTCGCGGCCGAGCCGCGCGTAGAGGTCGATCCAGTGGATGCGGTCCTCGGGCGGCGCCTTGCCGTCGACCTTCTTGTCGAGCGCCGCGATGGCGCGGTCGGCGTCGGGCCCCTTCGCGGCCGCGAGCATGGCGCCCGCCGCCTTGGCGAGGCGCAGCCGCAGCTCGCGATGGAACTCGAGCGCCTGCGTGATCGCCTCGACCTTCGCCGCCTGCTCCGCCTTCTCGCCCGCGACCTTCGCCTGCGACTCGAACTTCCCCTTGGCCTGCTCGAGCTCGTAGGCCTTGGCCGAGAGGTCGGCGAGCTTGCCGCGGCCGTCCTCGTCGCGCTTCTCGAGGTCGTCGACCTTCTTGGTGTGCTTCTCGTACTCGGCGACGACGAGGTTCACTCCGGCGGGGTCGCCCTTCTTGATCACGGCGTCGAGGAGGTCGAAGCTGCCCTTGCGCAGCACCTCGAGGAGGCCGAGCGCGCGCGACGCCTCGGCGCTCCCCTTCGCGATGTTCTGGAGGCGCTTCGCCGGGTCGGGCTCCTCGCCTTCGGCGGGAGCGCCCCCCTTCTTCTCCGACTCGCCGCGGTCGGCGCGGCGCGCCGCCTCGGCGGCGCCCGCCTCGAAGTTCTCCTCGAAGCGGTCGATCCCTTCGGACAGCGGCGGCAGGCCGGCGGTCGCGGCCGCCTCGATCACGGGCTGCAGCGCCTTCTGCACCGAATCGGCGCTCGCGTCGGAGGTGGTCACGGCGCTGCGGAGCGCGTCGACCGCGTCGCCGGGGGCCGCGCCGAGCACGAGCCCGGCGGCGACGAAG
>DASRRB010000107.1:0-18899 GCA_035695985.1 Planctomycetota bacterium
CGCGTGCTCGACGATCGCAAGCTGCCGCAGGAACCGGTGACGTTCACGCTGCCGCCGACCGGGACGCTCGTGGTCGAGATCGTCGACGAGAAGGGTGCGCCGGTGACCGGCGACCACGCCCTCACGGTCCAGACGCTGCCGGCGGGCAGTCCCGACACGGGCTTCGACGAAGCGAGGAGTTCGCGCCGGGGGTACGAGTGGTTCTGCTTCGACGATCGCTCCCACTACGAGCTGCACGGCGTCGCGCTCGGACGGCGGATCCGCATCGAGGCGTCGGACTACCGCGTGAATTGCCCGGCGGCGACCGTCGACGGACCCACGCGGGCCGGCGAGGTCGTGAGCGCGCGGTTCGTCTTCGCTCCGCCGAAAGCGATCGAGATCGTCGCGACCGTGGTCGGTCCCGACGGCAGGCCGGTGGCCGACGCCGACTTCACGCTTCGCCTCGTCGCTTCCGCGGACGACGAAAGGAAGCAGTCGGCGGAGACGATTCCGGCGAAGAGCGACGCGCACGGAGCGCTGAAGGCGCGGCTCGAGGAGACGCTCGGCCTCGAGGATCTCGACGCGATCGAGCATCGAATCGCGACCGCCGTGTTCGAGCAGCAGAGCGAGCTCGGAGTCGTCGCGATCGGTCGCTGCCCGTTCCCGCCGGCGAAGAGCGGCCGGACGCACGACCTCGGGACGGTGAAGCTCGAGGCGACGCCGCTCTTCCTGTCCGGCAGGGTCGTCGACGACGCGGGAGCGCCGGTCGCGCACGCGAAGGTTGTCGTCGAGGGCGAACGGCGGGAAGAAGATCCCAAACCCCGGATCGGGTACTTCCCTCCCGCGCAGACGCTCGAGGCCGAATGCGCAGCGGACGGCACGTTCGAGGTGCGAGGGGTCGCGCTTCCCGACGCCGACTACCACGCGAAGGCGAACGCACCAACGGGACCGCGCGCACCCGATGCGACCGAATATGTCGACGACTTTCATGGCGGGAGCGCCATCGCCATCGGTCCCGGAGCGCGCGACGTCGGGCTCGTCCTTTGGCGGAGCGGAACGATCGCGGGCACGATCGTGGGGGACGCGGAGGAGATCGCGAAGCTCTCGTTCGACGTGCACTGGAAGCGGGCGGACGGCGAGGAGTCGGGCTTCACGGGCGGCAATCCGGAGGCGGAGTTTTCCCTCGAAGGGATCCCGGTCGGCGTCGCGACGGTGAAGCTCGTGAACGGCGACTTCGAGGATCCGGTCGCGACCTTCGACGACGTCGTCGTCGAGCCGGGGAAGACGACCCGGCTGGCGCCGCTCGTCCTCGGAGCGGCGAAGCACGTCGTCGCGCTGACGATCCGCGACGAGGCGGGGCGGCCGATCCCGCGCGGATGGGTGACCCGGCCGCCGGCGCCCGACGAGGAGGAGCGCTTCGCGCGGACGCTCGAGATGTTCTCCTCGAACGGCCACGATCCCGACGATCTTTCGCTCGGGTCGATGCGCACGCCCTCCGCGTCGGAGTTCCAGGGCGGCGCGCTGACGCTCCGCAGCGACCGTCCGTTCCACGCGCTCGCGGTCGGCGCGCCCGGCTGCTCCGCCGTCGTGCTGCACGACGCGGAAGGGGCGGTGATCGTCACGCTGCGGCCGGCGCCGAAGGTCGAGCTCGTCCTCGACGTCGAAGGCGACGCGCCCGCGGACGAGGATCTCATTGCAAAGTTCGCCGCGCCGTGCGGCGACCCCGACTGGATCCGCTTCGGGCCCGGCCCGATGTTCCACCTCTCCGGCGCGACCGAATCGGACTGGAGGATGGCGCCGGTCAAGCTCGCGCCGGGCAAGCCGGTCCCGTTCCAGGTGAACGCGAGCGGGAAGCTGTGCGTGAGCCTCGTGGTCGGGAAATCCATGGGAAGCGGCGGGTACAGCGGGCGCTCCGTCCCCTGCGAACCGCGCGCCCTGACGATCGCCGAGTCCCGCGACCTCCAGGTCTTTCACGTCCGCGTCAGCGCGGACGCGCTGAAAGTCCCGATGAAACCGCCTGGCGAGTTCCGCTGACGCGGACGACTTCACCTCGGAGAGCTCCCGCGCGGTCCGGGCCTGGCGCGGGCCGCAACGGGTCGTCCGGGGGTCAGCGGAACTCGATGCGCTCGAGTCCGCTCGCCGCGACGCGGCCGCGCGCGTTGATCGCGAAGCCGCGGAAGCCGAGGACGTAGCCGGCGAGGCCGGCCGGCGTGTCGAAGCTCGAGTCGACCGTGCCGGTCGCGTCGAACGGGACGAGCGGTCCGAGCGGGCGCCAGATCGAAGAGCCGTTCACCTCGGTGAGGACGAGCAGCGAGAGGTTCCCCGGCACCCCCGTGCGCAGCGTCCGGGAGACGTGGTCGCGCGCGAAGGCGACCGTCGGGGTCGCGTCGAGGAAGAGGTCGTTGCCCGAGGAGAGGGTGATCGTGCCGACCGGATTGCGCGAGTCGTAGGACGCGCGCACGACGTCGCCGCGCCCGTCGCCGTCGAGGTCGCCGGCCGGACCGAAGCCGCCGAGGTGGACGTCGCGGTCCCCGGTCTCGAAGGAGTAGAGCAGGAGGTTCGTCGCGCCCGAGTAGACCTCGAGCCGGTCGTAGAAGATCGTCGCGAGGAGATCCTCCACCCCGTCGCCGTCGAGGTCGCCGCCGTTCGCGAGCGAGTGGCCGAATGCGGTCCAGCCGACCGGCGCGTCGACGTGCGCGAGCTCGCTCCCGGTCGCCGACGAGAGGATCGCGAGCCGATAGGGGTCCGTGTCGGCGTCGATCGGGATCTCGCGCACGACCAGGTCGCGCCATCCGTCGCCGTCGCGATCGGTGGTCGCGACCATGTGCGACGCGAACCCCGTGTAGGACCGGTTCGTGAACGGGAGCGTCCCGAGCGCCGCGCCCGTCGCGCCCGACCGCAGATCGACGTAGCCCTGCGTCGTCGTCGGCACGCCGACCGCGAAGTCGACGACGCCGTCGCCGTCGCGATCGCCGAGCGGCGCCACGCTGTAGCCGAAGCCGTCGTAGGGTTTGACGCCGGCGAGGTCGTAGAGGAGCGAGCCGTCACCGCCGGAGTGCACGGAGACGTGGCCCGGATTGTTCGGATCGGTCGCGTCGACGTAGGGGCGCGTCACGGCGAAGTCGGCCGCGCCGTCGCCGTCGACGTCGCCGAGCCCCAGGACGTCGGCGCCGAGGTAGGGGTCGCCGGTGAGGGCGTAGAGCTCCGACGCGTCGGCTCCCGACAGGACCGGGAGACGGCCCGAGCCCCACTGCACCGCGACCACGTCCTCGATCCCGTCGCGATTCACGTCGCCGACGGCATGGACGAAGAGCTGCCCCCTCACCGTCGCGAAGCGGATCAGGCGTCCGTCTGCGCCCGAGTACCAGCGCACCTCGCCGTGCGCGTACTCCGCCGCGACCACGTCGCGCACGCGGTCGCCGTCGACGTCGCCGCAACCCGTGAGCGACGAGCCGAGGGTGAAGTCGCCCGTCGCGCCGCTCCATTCGAGCAGCGTCTCCTGCGCGCGCGCCGCCGCCGGCGGAAGGAGCAGGACGAGCAGCGCCACGGACGTCGGAAGGCATGCGGAACTCATCGCGTCCTCCTCAGTGCCCTGCGGAAAGCTCACGCGCGGTCGCGTCGAAGAAGGCGATGCACTTCGCGACGTTCTGCTCGAGCGCGGCGCTGCTGCCTTCCTCGTACTCGACGTCGATCAGGCCCTGGAAGCCCTGGCACTTCAGCTCGGCGAGGATGCCGCGGGCGTCGCTCTTGCCGGTGCCCCACGGGACGTCGGCGGCGTCTTCCTTGCCGAACTCGGCGAGGTCCTTGAAGTGGAGCTCGAGGACGCGCCCCTCGAGCAGCTTCAGGCAGTCGACGGGCTTCAGGCCCGAGCGCGTCCAGTGGCCGGTGTCGGCGCAGGCGCCGAGCTTCGTGCTGCGCCCCTTCACGGCGTCGAGGACGACCTGCGGCTCCCAGTAACGCGAATGGCCCTTGGGATGGTTGTGGAAGGCCACCTTGATCTGGAACTCGTCGGCGAGCTTCGAGACGGTGTCGAGCGCCTCGGGCGCCGGCTCCGACGAGAGGTTCTCCAGCCCGAGCGCCTTCGCGAACTCGAACGTCTTGCGGGCGACCGCCTCGTCCTTCGGCAGGTCGCAGACGCCGAAGCTCACCGCCTTCACCTGCTCGTCGGCGAGCTTCTTCTTCAGCGCGGCGAGCGGCTGCTCGCCCATCTCGGGGCCGACCTTCACGTCCTTCGATTCAGGTGCGAGCGGCTGGCCGGGATAGAGCTCGATGTACTTGAGGCCGAGGCGGTGGGCCGTCGCGATCGCCTCGAAGGCGCTGCGGTCGCGGAAGGTCCAAGCCTGCGCGCCGAGCCGCCAGCCGAGCTTCTCGGCGGCCGCGTCGTCCCGCGCCGTCGCTGGAGCCCCCTGCTGCGTCGCCATCGGCGCCTCCAGCCCGGGGAAGCTCGCAACGGAGGCGAGGAGCGCCGCGCTCGCGGAGAACGCGAGCGCGCGCGCGCTCACGGGCCGCCGTCCTTCTTGATGGGGGCGTCCTTGTTGCCGTCCTTGCCCGCCGCGTGTTCGTTGCGCTTGTCGAAGCCGGGCGCGGCCTGGCCCGGCGCGAGGTCGGCCTCGGAGGTGCCGGCGGCCGGCGCGGGCGAGGAGACCTTGCCCTTGCGCAGCTCGTCGGCGAGCTGCTCCGCCTCGGCCACGAGCGGCTTGAACTCGCTGTGCTGCGAGATGTACACGGGCAGATCGTCGTTGACGATGTAGTACTTCTCCCGCTTGCCGATCGTGTTGCGGATGCGATCGAGCTCCTTGCGGCCGTCGTCGTAGCGCGCCTTCGCCTTGTTCACCATGTCGCGCACGTCGATCAGCTTGTTCTTGGTGCTCGAGTCGCTGGTCTTCGCCATCAGGTCGTCGACGCGCTGCTTCGCTTCGGCGAACTTGCATTCACCGATCAGGCTCTGCACCGCGAGCCGCTCCTGCGGGAACGACTCGTCGCCGAGCTGGCTCCACGCGTTGCCGCTGTTCAGGAAGACGACGGCGAGCAGCACGATGCCGAGGAAGATGCCGCCGCCGATCAGCATCGAGCGGCCGTCGGCCTTCGGCGCCGTGCGCGCGCGCATGCGCTGCGCGGCGCGCGACTCCTCGGGCGAATCCTCCTCGACCACGGCGGCGCGCGTCCCGGCGTGGCGTGAAAAGGAGGGGCGCGCGGCGGGGGCGGCAGCGCGCGAGGAGGCGACTGCGGGCCGCGCGGCCGGACGCGCGCCCGCAGCGGGACGTGCGGCTGCGACGGGCCGAGCGGGACGCTCGGCGGCGGGAGGTGGCGCGGTGGCGGGCGCCTCGGTGCCGGCGCCGGAGAGCGAGATCTGGAACGGGCCGATGCGGACGACGTCGCCCACGTCGATCGCCGCCTCTCGCGTGATCGCGCCGTTGACCTTCACGGGCGGGACGCCCGGCTCGACGGTGATCTTGCAGCCGGAGTCCGCGACCTCGATCCTGCCGTGCTTCGCGGCGACCGCGGAATCGGGCAGGACGAGGTCGGCCTCGACGCCGCTGCCGAAGACCACGGTGCCGGGCTGCCAGCGGAACGGGCGGCGGCGTCCGTCGCGCGTGTCGACGATCGAACCTTCCAAGGGAGTTCCTCGTTGTCGCGGGTGGGCCGGCCCGCGCGGTCCAGGGTCACCAGTAGGACGGGCCCGCCATTCTGCCGCGTCGCGGCCCGACCGGCTACCGAGCCGTCAGCGCGGGATCCTCCCGAGCCGGGAGGTCGCCGATCGCGCGCCGGAGGTCGAGGTAGAAGACGCTGCGGTCGAAGCGCGCCCCCGCCAGCGCGAGCTCCGCCTGCCGCAGCGCGTCCTGCGCCGCCAGCACGTCGAGGTTGACGGCGAGCCCGAGCGAGAAGGCGTCGTTGGCGCGGTCGAGCGCCTCGGTGGCGGCGGCGACGGCGTCCTCGAGCGCCGTGATCCGGCGGCGGCTCGCGTCGAGGTTCTCCCAGGCGGTCGCGACGTCGTGCAGGACGAAGCGGCGCAGCGCCGACTCGTCCAGCGCCGCCTGCCGCAGGAGCGACCAGGCGATGCGCACCTCCGCCTCGATCCGGCCCGCCGTGAAGATCGGGAGGTTGGCGCTGAGCAGCGCGTTCCAGCGGCTCGCGTCGGAGTAGCTCTCGCGGAAGAGGAAGGCGTTCACGTCGAGCGTGATCGAGGGGTAGTACTGGCTCACCGCGGCGTCGACGCCGTGGCGCGCCGCCTCGATGGCGGAGCGCGCCGCCGTGAGGTCGCGCCGATGGTCGAGCGCCGCCTGCTCGAGCTCGGGCTCGGGCGCGACGCTCTCCGGCACGGCGAGCGAGTCCTCGAGCGGCTGCGGGATCGACGGCAGGCCGACCACGCGCGCCAGCGTGGTGCGGCCGTTCTTCACGTCGCTCTGCGCGACCAGCAGCACGACGCGCGTCTGGTCGACCTGCGCGCGCGTCTGCGCGACGGCGAGCTTCGTGGCGAGCCCGTGCTCGAGGCGCGCCTCGACGTCGGCGAGCCGCGCCTCCTCGGTCGCGAGCGCGCGCGCCAGCACCTCGACCTGCCGCTCGGAGCGCAGCACCGCGTAGAACGCCTGCGCGACGTTGAGCAGGACCGTCGACTGCAGGTCGAGCAGCAGCTCGTGGCGCTGCGCGATGATCGCCTCGATCGAGTGGAGGTTCGCGACGTCGCCGAAGCCGTTGAAGAGGTTGACCGAGCCGACCAGCGGCGCCTCGAGCTTGGAGAGCGTGTCGCCGTGGACGACGTAGGCTCCGGAGAGCCCGCTGTTGGGGAGGGCCGTCCCGCCGGGCGGCCGGTCGCCGATGGTGTAGGACGGCGCGAAGCTCAGCGTCGGCAGGAAGGTCGCGACGATGCGGTTCTTCTGGAGCAGCGCCTGGACGTAGTCCTCGCCGCTGCGCGCGAGGAACTCGTCGCGCCGGCTCGCCACCGCCATCGCCCGCTCGAGCGTGAGCGGCTGGTCGGCCGGCGGGTCGTCGGCCGGCGCGACCGACGCGTCGAGCACCTTGCGGTACTCCTGCGGGTCGCGGTCGGCGTCGGCCTGGCAGCCGCCGGCCAGCCCCGCCGCGAGGACCCAGAGCGCGTGCGCGACCTTCTTCACTGCCTTCACGGCCTTCACTGCGCCGACCTGCCCGCGTTGCGCGCCGCGGCCGCCGACGCCGCGACCTCGACGCCGTCGCGGAGCCGCTCGCCCGGGTTGGTGATCACGTCCTCGTCGCCCGAGAGCCCGCGCACCACCTCGAGCGCCGTCCCGAAGTCGACGCCGACCGCCACCTCCTTCCGCTGCGAGCGCCCGCTCTCGACCACCCAGACGTGCGTGCCGTCGGCGTCGAAGACGAAGGCGCTGCTCGGGATGGTGAGCAGGGCGTGGTCGCTCGCCAGGGCGAGGCGCACCTCGCCGTACATGCCGGGGAGCAGCAGCCCCTCCTGGTTCGCGACCTCGACCTGGCAGCGCAGCGTGCGCGTCGCCGGGTCGAGCGCGCCGGCGTTGCGCGTGACCTTTCCCGTGAACTCGCGACCCGGGTAGTTGCGCACCGTCACGACGGCCGTCCCGCCGATGCGGATCGAGGTCGCGTCGGGCTGCGGCACGTCGACGAAGACGCGCACCACGTCGACCTGCTCGAGGCGGAAGAGCTCGCGCCCGCGCCCGTTCAGGTCGCCGGCCACCAGCGCGCCGACGTCGAGGTCGCGCGCCGTGATCGTGCCGGCGAAGGGAGCGGTCACCTTCTCGAACTGCTGCAGGACGGCGAGGCGGTTCGCCTCGGCCTCGGCGGCGGCGACCGAGGCGTTGGACGCTTCGAGCGCGGCGGCCGCCTGCGCCTTCGCGGAGCGCTTCTCGTCGAGCTCCTGCGGCGTGACGCCGCCCTTCTCGGCGAAGCCGCTCCAGCGCTCCAGCGTGGAGGTCGCGAGGTCGAGGTCGCGCTGCGTCTTCACGACCGTGGCCTTCGCGAGCGTCACGTCGGCGCGCGCCCGCACGAGCTGCGCGTCGACCTCGGGGGTGTCGATCTCGGCGAGGAGCTGCCCGGCCTCGACGTGGTCGCCGACGTCGGCGTGGAGCTTCTTCAGGTAGCCGACGGCGCGCGCGCCGAGGACGGTCTGCTGCATCGCGCGCACGTCGCCGGGCAGGCGCAGCTCGGGCGGGGCGGGGTTCTTCTTCGGCTTCTCGACCTCGACGCGCGGCCGGTCGTCGCGCTCGGCCGATTCCCGCGCGAGCTTCTCGAGACGCGCGCGGCGCGGCGCGAACCCGAGCGCGAAGGCGCCGGCGAGCAGCGCGACCGCGACCAGCGCCGCGACCGCGATGAAGCGCGTGCGCACCGGCGCGACGGGCGCGTCGTGGGTCTCGGGGGCAGGATTCGGCTCCATCAGCGCAGCTCCACTTCGACGTGCGTCGCGGGGGCCTTCCGGCGCAGGACGCTGTAGACGACGGGGACGAAGAACAGCGTGGCGAAGGTCGCGGCGAGGAGGCCGCCGATCACGGCGCGCCCGAGCGGCGCGTCTGCTCGCCGCCCTCGGACAGTCCGAGCGACATCGGCAGCATCCCGATGATCATCGCGAGCGCGGTCATGATGACCGGCCGCAGGCGGGTCATGCCGGCGGCGAGCGCGGCGTCGTGCGCCGACCGGCCCTCGGCGCGCTGGTCGTTGGCGAAGGTGATCAGCAGGATGCTGTTCGCCGTCGCGACGCCGATGCTCATGATCGCACCCATGAGCGCCGGCACGCTGATCGTCGTCGCGGTCGAGAAGAGCATCCAGAGGATGCCCGACAGCGCGCCCGGCAGCGCCATCAGGATGATCAGCGGGTCGGTCCACGACTGGAAGTTGACGACCATCAGCAGGTAGACGAGCACGACCGCGAAGACGAGGCCCCAGCTCAGGCCCTCGAACGACGCGCGCATGCTCTCGACCTGGCCGCGCAGCGTGATCGTCGAGCCGCGCGGCAGCTCCTTCGTGCGGCGCTCGACGACTTCACGCACCCCCTTCGCCACGGCGCCGAGATCGGAGTCGGCGACGCCGAGCAGCACGTCGAAGGTGGGAGAGATGTCGTAGTGGGTGACGTTGGTCGGCGTCGTGCCGCGCCGCAGCGAGGTCAGGCTCGAGAGCAGCTGCGTGCCCGAGCTCGCGGGCGCGTCGGCGGCCGAGACCGGCGTGTTCTGCAGGGCGTCGAGCGACGCCATCTGGTACTGCGGCGTCTGCACGAAGATCGAGTAGTTGACCGTCGTCTTCGGGTTGAGCCAGAAGTTCGGCGCGGTCTGGTTCGAGGACGAGAGCGAGATCAGGAGGTCGCTCGCGATGTCCTTCTGCGAGACGCCGGCGAGCTGCGCGAGCGTGCGGTCGACGTCGACGCGCAGGTCGGGCGCGCGCGGCACCTGGTGCAGGCGGAGGTCGGCGGCGCCGGGGATCTTCGCGACGTCCTGCAGGACGAGGCGCGCGATCCTCTCGTTCTCGGCCACGTTGCCCTGCGGGCCCGCGATCTGGATGTCGATCGGCGCGGAGAGCCCGAAGTTCAGCACCTGCGACGCGATGTCGGGCGACTGGAAATAGAAGACGAGGCCGGGGAAGAGGTCGGGGAGCTTGCGGCGCAGGCTCTCGACGTAGCCGGCGGTGGGCGCGTGGCCCTCGCCGAGCGAGACGAGGATCTCGGCGTCGGCCGACGAGATCATCGAGCCGTCGCTGAGCGAGAGGTTGAGCCCGCTGTAGGGGATGCCGAGGTTCGCGAGCAGCGTGGTGAGCTCGCCGGGCGGGATCGTGCGCCGGATCGTCTCCTCGACCGCCGAGATGACGTGCTCGGTCTCCTCGATGCGGGTGCCCGGCGCGACGCGCACGTGCATGCGGATCTGGCCGGCGTCGACGGCCGGGAAGAAGTCGCTGCCGAGCAGCGGGAAGAGGGCGCACGAGCCGCCGAAGAAGAGCGCGAACGCGCCCGCCGTCACGGCGCGATGCGCGAGCGTCCACGCGAGCAATCCGCCGTAGGCGCGGCGCAGCCGCTCGAAGCCGCGGTCGAAGTGGCCGTGGAACCACCAGAACGGGTCGAAGCGCAGCCGCCGGCCGTTCCCGCCTTTTTCACCCGCCTCGGGCGTCCCTCCGTAGCGCGCGACCTCGCCCGCGAGCAGGTGGTGGACGAGCGTCGGCACCAGCGTCCGGCTCAGCAGGTAGCTGGTGAACATCGCGAAGGCGACCGCCATCGCCATCGGCATGAAGAGGTACTTGGCGGAGCCGCTGATGAACGCGACCGGCACGAAGACGATGCAGATGCAGAGCGTCGACACGAAGGCCGGTACCGCGATCTGGCTCGCGCCGTCGAGGATCGCCTGGACCAGGCGCTTCCCCTGGTGCAGGTTGCGGTGGATGTTCTCGATCTCGACGGTCGCGTCGTCGACCAGGATGCCGACCGCGAGCGCCATCCCGCCGAGCGTCATCACGTTCATCGTCTGGCCGAGCGCGCCGAGCACGACGATCGAGACCAGGATCGAGAGCGGGATCGAGACGACGACGATCAGCGTGCTGCGCCACGAGCCGAGGAAGAGCAGGATCATCAGTCCGGTCAGCCCGGCCGCGATCGCCGCCTCCTTGATCACCCCCTCGACGGCCGCGCGCACGAACAGCGACTGGTCGAAGAGCGGCGTGACCTCGAGCTCCTTGGGGAGCGTCGCCAGGATCCCGGGCAGCGCCTTCTTGATGTTCGCGACGACCTCGAGCGTCGAGCTCGAGCCCATCTTCAGGATCGAGACGAGGACGCCGCGCTTGCCGTTGGCGTGCACGATGTTGGTCTGCACGGAGAAGCCGTCGCGCACGTGGGCGACGTCGCGCAGGTAGACGGTGCGCCCGTCCGTCGACCGGACCGGCAGGTCGTTCAGCGCGGTCACGACCTCGGGGCTGCTGTTGAGCCGGACCTGGTACTCCTGCGCGCCGATCTTGGCGGTGCCGGCCGGCAGGATCAGGTTCTGGGCGTTCACCGCGTTCGAGACGTCCGACGGCGAGAGCCCGTAGGCGTGCAGCTTCTCCGGATCGATGTCGATCATGATCTGGCGCTGCTTGCCGCCGTACGGATACGGGATCTGCACGCCCGGGATCGTGACGAGCTTGGGCCGCAGCCCGTTCACGGCGAGGTCGAAGAGGCCCTGCTCGGGCAGGCTCGAGCTGCCGACGGCGAGCTGCAGGATCGGGACGCTCGAGGCGTTGTACCGGATGACGAACGGCGGGGTGGTGCCGGGCGGCATCTGCCGGATCGCCGCCTGCGAGATCGCCGTCACCTGCGCCGTCGCCGCCTCGATCTTCGCGTTCTTCTGCAGGAAGAGCTTGACGACGGCGATGCCGTAGAGCGACTGCGACTCGATGTGCTCGATGTCGTTGACGGTCGTCGTCACGAAGCGCTCGAAGTTCGCGACGATCCGCTTCTCCATGTCGTCGGGCGACATGCCGGTGTAGTTGAAGACGACCGAGATCACCGGGATCTCGATCTCCGGGAAGATGTCGGTCGGCATGCGCAGGATCGACAGCACGCCCAGGATCACGACCAGCATGGACGCGACCACGAACGTGTAGGGCCGGCGCAGCGCGAGGCGGACGATCCACATGGCGGCTCAGCGCTCCAGCGGGGGCAGGGGGCCGCGGGTCACGGCGCGCTCGCGGTCGCCGGCGGCGTCGTCTCGGGCGGCGGCTCGGGCCGCGCCTCCTCCCATCCGCCGCCGAGCGCCTTGCAGAGCGCGGCGAGGCCGGTCGCCTGGTTGCGGTCGCTCTGCACCAGCGCGTCCTCGGCGAGGAAGAGGGAGCGCTGCGCGTCGAGGACCGGCAGGAAGCCGCTCTGCCCCTGCGTGTAGAGCGTGGTCGCGAGGCCGACGGCGCGGCGGTTGGCCGCGACCGCCTCGGCGAGAGCGTGGTGGCGCTCCTGCTCCTGCACGTAGGCGACGAGCGCCGCCTCGACCTCCTGCAGCGCGATCAGGACCGTCTTCCGGAAGAGGATCTGCGACTGCTCGGCGCGCGCCTCCTCGACGTGCACGGCGTTGCGCACGCGGCCGAAGTCGAGCACGGGCCAGACGAGCGAGGGGCCGATCGACCAGGAGCGGTTCGACCAGCGGTCGAGGCCAGTGACGCGGTCGGCGGAGACGCCGAGGTCGCCGGTGATCGCGATCTTCGGGTAGAGGTCGGAGGTCGCGACGCCGATGCGCGCGACCGCCGCGTGGAGCTCCGCCTCGGCGCGCCGCACGTCGGGGCGGCGCCGCACGAGATCGCTCGGCAGCCCCATCGGGACGACCGGCGGCACTCCCGGGATCGCCGCGGCGGCGGCGAGCTCCTGCTCGAGCTCCGCCGGCGTGCGGTCGAGGAGGACGGTGAGCGCGACCAGCGACTGGCGCGCGGCGATCTCGAAGCCCGGCAGCGTCGAGCGCGTGATCGCCATCTGCGCCTCGGCGTTGGCGACGTCGAGGCTGCTGACGAAGCCGCCGCGCTGGCGGCGCCGCACCAGGTCGGCGGTGCGCGTCTGCGCGTCGAGGTTGTCCTGCGCGATCGCGGCCTGGCGGCGCGCGCCGACCAGCTCGCAGTAGTCGACGGTCACCTCGGCGGCGAGCGTGACGAGCAGGTCGCGCTCGTCCTCGACGACCGCCTGCAGGTCGGCGTCGGCCGCCTCGACGCCGCGCCGCGCGCCGCCGAAGAGGTCGACCTCCCACGCCGCGTCGAAGCCGGCCTGCCACTGGTCGTGCGTCGCGGCGAGCTCGCCCTTGCGAGAGGGCGCGACGACGGTCGCGCTGGTGCGGCGGTACGCCGCGGAGGCGTCGACCTCGGGGGCGAGCGCCGCCTCGGCCACGCCGCGCGCGGCGCGCGCCTCGCGCAGGCGCGCCTGCGCCAGGTGGACGTCGAGGTTCGCGTCGAAGGCGCGCTCGACCAGCGCGTCGAGCGCCGGATCGCCCAGCAGCGACCACCAGCGCACGGTCGTCACCGGATCGCGGGTCACGCGGCTGATCGGCTCGGCGGGCGCGGCGGCCCCGGCGCCCGCGTCCCCGAAGGCCTCGGGCAGATCGCTTTTCGGCGCCTCGAAGTCGGGCCCGACCTTGCACGACGCCGCGAGCAGCGGCGCGCCGAGCAGGAGGGCGATGCGTCTCGTCATGGGTCTCACGGTTCTCGTCTCCGCGACGCGACGCGCGTCACTCGTAACGGAGCGCCTCGATCGGATCGAGGCGCGACGCCTTCCAGGCGGGGTACCAGCCGAACACGATCCCGACGGTCGCCGACACGACGAACGCCGCGACGACCGCGCCCGGCGACGATTCGGTCGGCCAGTGCAGCA
Organism: Planctomycetota bacterium; assembly: GCA_035695985.1. GTDB lineage: Bacteria > Planctomycetota > B15-G4 > B15-G4 > SIAN01 > DASRRB01. The sequence continues at coordinate 13,271 of DASRRB010000107.1, forward strand.
CGGCGCTCACGACCCACGAGCTGCCGATGCCGAGCGCGATGCCGAGCGTGCCGCCCGCCACGCAGAGCACGACCGCCTCGACCAGGAACTGGCGCAGGATGTCGCGCGCGCGCGCGCCGACGGCCATGCGCAGGCCGATCTCGCGCGTCCGCTCGGTCACCGACACGAGCATGATGTTCATGATCCCGACGCCGCCGACCACCAGCGAGATCAGGGCGACGACCAGCAGGAGCTGCGTCATCACGCCCGTCGTCGAGGAGAGCGCCTTCGACATCTCGGTCATGTCGCGCACGTTGAAGTCGTCGGCGACGCCCGGCCGCAGCCGGTGGCGCTCGCGCAGGAGCTGCGAGACCTGGGCGATCGCCTGCGGCATCGCGAGGCCCGAGACGGCGGCGAGCGTGATCTGGTCGACGTTGGTGAAGCGGACCGGCATCGGCGAGTCGGCCTGCTGCGTCGCCGACGGCGCCGGATAGAGGGCGAGCGCGCCGGGGTAGAGCTGGTTCAGCGAGTTCACGCTCGTGCCGCCCGCCGCCGCGCCGGCGTTCGGCGCGCTCTGGTTGGCCGTCTGCGCCGACGAGCCCGACACGCGCGACTTGATCGTCGTCCACGGGGCGAGCACGACGTCGTCCTGGTCGAAGCCCATCGTGTTGGCGCCCTTGCGGGAGAGGACGCCGACGACCTTCAGGGCGACGTTCTGGACGCGGACCTCCTTGCCGACCGCCGACTCGCCCTGGAAGAGCTCGCGCTCGATCGTCTTGCCCAAGAGACACACTTTGCTCGCATTTCGGACGTCGCGGTCGCTGAAGGGCTCGCCCGAGTCGAGGTCGGACCAGTCGCGCACGTCGAGAAACGCGGGCGTCGTCCCGTAGATGTACATCGGGACCCAGTTGCGATTGCCGTAGATCACCTGCGTGCGCACGCGCACGATCGGCGCGGCGGAGCGGACCGCCGGGCACTCCTTCAGCATCGCCTCGCAGTCCTCGGGCGTGAGCGTCATCACGCTGCTGCCGCCGTAGCTCACGCCGCCGCTCGACGCGGCGCCCGGCTGCACGAGCAGGTTGTTCGCGCCCATGCTCGCGATCGTCTTCTGGATCTGCGTCGACGACCCGTTGCCGATCTCCATCATCGCGATGACGGCGGCGACGCCGATGATGATCCCGACCGCGGTGAGGACCGCGCGCGTGACGTTGCGCCGCAGCGCTCTCAGGGCCGTCCCGACCGTCCGAGTGACGCGCATGGCCCGGCCTCCTCAGTGCAGCGCCGCCGCGACCACGGCCTCGGAGCGGCCGTCGTCGGCGATGGCGCCGTCCTTGACGCGGATCGTGCGGCGCGTGGCGCGCGCGACCTCGGGGTCGTGCGTGACGAGCAGGATCGTGATGCCCTCCTGCTCGTTCAGCTGCTGGAACATGTGCAGCACCTCGGCGCTGGTCTTCGAGTCGAGGTTGCCGGTGGGTTCGTCCGCGAGCAGGAGCGACGGCTGGTTCACGAGCGCGCGCGCGATCGCGACGCGCTGCTGCTGCCCGCCCGAGAGGCGCGACGGCACGTGGTCGAGCCGGTCGCCGAGGCCGACCCGCTCGAGCAGCGCCGTCGCGCGCTCGCGCCCCGCGCGCTCACCCACCTCGGTCGGCGCGTACGTGAGCGGCATCCGGACGTTGTCGAGCGCGGTCGTGCGCGCGAGCAGGTTGAAGCTCTGGAAGACGAAGCCGATCTTCGAGTTGCGCAGGTGGGCCCGGCCGTCGTTCGAGAGGCGCGAGACCTCTTCGCCGCCGAGCCAGTACTCGCCGCTGGTCGGCCGGTCGAGGCAGCCCAGGATGTTCATGAGCGTCGTCTTGCCCGAGCCCGACGCGCCCATGAGCGCGACGAGGTCGCCCGGCTCGATCTGGCAGGTGACGCCCTTCAGCACCGGCACGTCGAGGTCGCCGGTGCGGTAGGTCTTCGTGACCTCCTTCAATTCGAGGAACGCCATGGCTCGCGCCTACTGCTTCTGCGTGCCGCTGGTGCCGCCCGGATTGGCGTTGCCGCGGTTGAATTGAGGGGTGAAGGGGTTCGCGCCGGCGGGGGCGGGCTTGTCGGCGTCGGCGCGCGCCTCGCCGAGGACGACGACCGTCCCCTCGGCGACGCCTTCGCCGGAGATCTCCGTGAACGTCCCGTCGGTCGGGCCGACCACGACGGAGAGCGGCCGGACGAACTCGCCGTCGGCGATCCAGAGGTTGGCGCGGCGCACCGGCTCCACGTGGTCGGTCGGCTCCTTGGCCGAGTCGGCCGGCCGCTTCGCATGCGGCGGCTTCGCGCGCGCCGCTTCGAGCTCGGCGCGTGCGGCCGGCGCGATCCGGTCGGCCGGCGGCGTCCAGCGCAGCGCCGCGTTCGGGACGAGCAGCACGTTCTCGTCGTGCGAGATCTCGAACTGCGCGTTCGCGGTGAGGTAGGGGAGGAGGCGGCCGCTCGAGTTGTCGGTGGTCACCTCGACGGTGTAGGTGACGACGTTCTGTGTCATGGCGGCGTTGAGCCGCACCTTGTTCACCTCGCCGTGGAACGTCCGGTTGGGGTAGGCGTCGACGGTGAAGCGGACCGGCTGGCCCTTCTTGATCGAACCGATGTCGGCCTCGTTCACCGAGACCCAGACCTGCATGCGCTTCAGGTCCTTGGCGATCAGGAAGAGGCTCGGCGCGTTCAGGCTCGCCACGACGGTCTGCCCGATGTTCACGCGGCGGTCGATGATCACGCCCTTCACGGGCGCCTTGATCGTGCAGTAGCCGAGGTTGCGCTGCGCGCGGTCGAGCGACGCCTGCGCCTGCGCGATGGCGCCGCGCGCCTGGACGATGGCCGCCTCGCCGACCGAGACGTTGGCGCCCGCCACGTCGAAATTCGAGCGGTAGGCGTCGTAGTCGACCTGCGCGAGCGCGTCGGACGGGCCGAGCTTCTCCGCGCGTTCCCAGTCGCGGCGCGCCTGCTCGAGCTTGGCCTTGAACTGCCCGAGGTCGGCCTCGGAGCGCGCCACGCCCGCCTTCGCCTGCTCGAGCTGCGCGTTCGACTGCGCGACGTCCGCCGCGTAGAGCGAGTCGTCGATCTGCGCGAGGATCATCCCCTCGGCGACCTCCGAGCCGTAGTCGATCAGGCGGCCCGCCTCGTCGCGGCCGAAGGAGTTGATCGCGCCGGCGACCTGCGCGCCCACGTCGATCACCTCCTCGGGCTCGACCGTCCCGGTCGCGCCGATCGTGGCGATCAGGTCGCCGCGCACGACGGCCGCGGTCCGCAACGGCGGCGCGTCGGCGGCGCCGTCGCGGCGGTACCAGTGCCAGCCGGCGAAGCCGCCGCCCGCCACCAAGAGGGCCAGCACGCCTCCAAGGATCGACTTCATGTCATGGGTCCCGTTCCGCGAGGTCGTCCTCGCCGTCGGTCGTCTCGCACGGATCGACCAGCGCTTCGAGATGCTTCGTGAGACGGTCGAGGAGCCGGCGCAGCTCCTCCTGTTCGGGCTTGGAGAGGCCGGCGAGCAGCCGCGCGAGCCGCTCGGGCTGGCCGACCAGCACCTGCGCGACGCGCTCGCGCCCGCTGCGGGTCAGGCGGACCTCGCGCACGCGCTGGTCCTCCGACGACACGGTCGTCGCGAGCAGACCCATCCGCTTCAGGCGGTCGACGGCGCCGGTCACGCTGGGCGGCTGGACCAGGAGGCGCGCCCCGAGGTCGCACAGTCGCAGCCCGACCGTCCCCTCGTCTTCGGCGCGCTGCAGCGTGCGCAGCACCGTCCACTGCGAGACGCTGATCCCGAAGCTCCCGATGTGGGGCGCCATGATCTTGCGCACCAGGCCGAAGCTGCGGGCGAGCGCGCGCAGGACCGTCTCCGCGTGGCGGCGGCGCTGCGGCTTCCGGCCCGCGCGGCCGGCGCGGGCGCGGCCGCGGACGGCACTCGCGCGGACGCGGCCGCGGACGGCACCAGCGTGGGACGACGGGGCGGGACTCGCGGACGGCGACATGGCGCTCCTCGGATCGGGCGGCGAAGTTTACTTAGCGTCCTAACCTTTCGGCAGTGACGAGGGCGCGGGAGGAGGGGAGTCGACGCCGGCGCGATCTCGTGCTGCGCGGTCCCGGTCCTGAGCGCGACGGCGGGACGGCCCGGGAAGGCGGCGGAGAACCTTCCACATGTAATGGGCGTGCCGTCCCGGGGGCGGCAGGGAGCGCGAAGGCGCGGACGGCGCGCCCGACTCAGACGGTTCCGAGCGGCTCCGCCTCGACCGTCGCATCGGACGGCGCCCGGTTCGTCCGCGCCGGCGCCGCGGCGGACGCGAGCCCGACGCGCGGGTGGGCCAGCGCGCGGCGCGCTGCCGCCGCGTCGCCGCGCCGCCGCGCGCGCCGCAGCGACTCGAGCAGTGCGGCGACCTCCGCGTGCGGCGGCGCCGGCTCCTCGTCGACGAGCACGCCGGCGCGACCGGGGACGGGCTCGAGGCGGCCCGAGATCGAGAGCTCCTCGCGCAGCTTCTCGCCCGCCCGCAGGCCGACGAAGCGCAGTCGCGGCGGCGCTTCGCGCCCGGCGAGGCGCGCGAGGTCCTGGGCGAGGTCCACGACGCGGCGCGGCCGGCCCATGTCGAGGACGTAGAGGCCGCGCGGCTCCGGCAGCGAGCCGGCCACCAGCACGAGCTGCGACGCCTCGGGGATCGAGAGGAACCAGCGCTCGACGTCGGGGTGGGTGATCGTGAGCGGCTCGCCGCGCGCGATCTGGCGCAGGAACGTCTCGACCACCGAGCCGCGGCTCGCGAGCACGTTCCCGAAGCGGACCACGCTGCAGCGCGCGCCGTGGCGCGCCGAGCGCCGGCCCGCGTCGCGCACGACCAGCTCGGCGACGCGCTTGGTCGCGCCCATGACGCTCGACGGCCGGACCGCCTTGTCGGTCGAGATCAGGACGAACGAGCGTACGCGCGCCGCGGTCGCGAGGCGGACGAGGTCGCGAGTGCCCAGCGCGTTGTTGGCCACCGCCTCGAGGACGTTCTGCTCCATGAGCGGCACGTGCTTGTGCGCCGCCGCGTGCAGCACGACCTCGGGCCGCACACGCCGCAGCAGCCGCGCGAGCGCTTTGCGGTCGCGCAGGTCGAGCACGGCGAGCTCGCGCGCGACCTCGGGCGCGCACTCGTCGAGCTCGCGGCCGAGCTCGAAGAGGCCGTTCTCGTCCTTGTCGAGCAGGACGAGGCGGCGCGGCGAAAGCAAAGCGAGCTGCCGCGCCAGCTCCGACCCGATCGACCCGGCCGCGCCGGTGAGGAGGATCGTGCGCCCGCGGTACTCGCCCGCGATCGAGTCGTCCCTCGGATCGAGCCGCACCGGCGGGCGGCCCATCAGGTCCTCGATCGAGACGTCGCGCAGCGACGACGCGAGGTCGCGGCCGAGCGGCGCCGGCGCGCGCGCCCGCTCCAGCAGCGACGGCACGATCTGCACGCGCGCGCCGTGGCGGCGCGCGGCGTCGACCAGCGGGCGCAGGCTCTCCTCCGGCAGCGCCGAGATCGCGATCAGCAGGTGGTCGGGGCGCGTGCGCGCGAGCCAGTCGGGGACGTCGGCGAGCGCGCCGACGACCGGCACGCCGCCGACGTGCCGGCCGCGTTTGCGCGGGTCGTCGTCGAAGCAGGCGAGCAGCTCGGCGTCG
>DASRRB010000108.1:0-27648 GCA_035695985.1 Planctomycetota bacterium
GGGTGGGCGAAGGTCCGGAACAGGAAGCCGAGCGAGATGAAGCCGAGCGCGATGCCGGCGAGCGTCGAGAGCAGCGCCGCGCGCGGCGTGAGCCGGCGCACGAAGCCGGCGACGAAGGCGCCGACCAGCTCGATCAGCGCCGAGCCCATGCAGGCGGCGAGCCCCGCCTTCCACGCGAAGCTCGAGGGGTCGGCCATGTGCAGCCGCTCCGCCTCGAGCTTCGCCGGCAGCATCACGAGGAAGACGTGGGCGAAGAGCGAGACGGTGTTGATGCCGTAGGGCAGCGCGCAGACGTCGCGGCGGCCGGTGCGCAGCGCGAGGCGGCGCGCCTGCCACGAATAGAAGAGGTTGCCGACCAGGATCGAGACGGCGGCGCCCGGCAGGATGCGGCCGTGCACCAGCGCCGGCGGGAAGCCGAGCACGGTCGTGCAGAGCGTGTCGATCAGCAGGAGCTGGACGAGGTTGTCGATCGCCAGCCCGAAGAAGCCGTCGAGGTCGCCGCGCACGAACCAGCGCGCGCGGGGCGGGGCGGCGTCCGGCGACTGGGAAGCGGGAGCGGCGGCGGGACCGGCGGCGGGCCCTGCAGCGGGATCCTCCGCCGCCGCGTCACTCATCCCTGCTTCCAGTCGTAGAAGCCCCGGCCCGACTTCTTGCCGAGCTCGCCGCGCTTCACCATGTCGCGCAGGAGCTGAGGCGCGCGGTACTGCTCGCCGCCGAGCTCCTTCTGCAGCGTGTCGGCGATGGCGAGGCGGACGTCGAGGCCGACCACGTCGGTGAGCCGCAGCGGGCCCATCGGATGGTTGTAGCCCAGCACCATCGCCTGATCGATGTCGGCCGCGCTCGCGACGCCCTGCTCGACCATGCGCATCGCCTCGAGGCCGAGCACGACGCCGAGGCGGCTGGTCGCGAAGCCGGGCGAGTCCTGGACGACGATCGGCTCCTTGCCCATCCGCCGCGCGACCTCGAGCGCGGTGCGTCGGGCCGCGTCGCCGGTCTTGGGGTGCACCACCACCTCGATCAGCTTCATGAGGTGGACGGGGTTGAAGAAGTGCATCCCGATCAGCCGCTCGGGCCGCTGCAGCGCGGCGGCGATCTGCCCGATCGGCAGCGAGGAGGTGTTGCTGGCGAGGATCGCGTCGGGCGGCGCCGCACTCTCGGCCGCCTCGAGGACGGCGCGCTTCGCGGCGAGGTTCTCGAAGATCGCCTCGATCACGAGGCCGGCCTCGCGCGCCGCGCCGGCGAGGTCGCGCGTCGTCGAGAGGTTCGCGCGGACCCGGTCGCGGTCGGCCTCGGTCAGCTTGCCGCGCGAGATGCCGCCGGCGAGGTTCTCCTCGATCTTCGCCTTCGCGCGCACGAGCGCGGCCTCGTCCTGGTCGACGAGCGCGACCTTAAAGCCAGAGTGAGCCGCGACTTGCGCGATGCCGTGGCCCATCGTTCCGGCGCCGACGACGGCGATGCGCGTGAGCTCGGGAGTCGGATTCATGGGCGCGGCATGAGACAGGCGACACGCTCCGCGATCAAGCGCTGCCTTGACGCGCGGAGCGGTGCCGATATGATCCCCCGCCTTCTTCGCCAGCCGACGTAAGTGCTTGTCGTTGCCAGGGTTGTGGCGTGGCGAGTGGAGGTTACTCGCCGTGGACCCGGGCCTATAGCGGCCGCCCTCGGCACTCAGGCCGGGCCCTCGACAAGGCCCAAGAAGACCGCAAGGGAGGAAGCCCCCGACATGTTCTCCTTCTCCTATTCCGGCTCCGTGCGCGTCGTGCTCGCGCTCGCGCTCGGCGGATTCCTCGGTTCGACGCTGCACGGCCAGGACACGTCGGCGAAGTTCAAGGAGGCGACCGACCTCTACTTCCGCAACAAGCCGGAAGAGGCGCTGAAGGCGTTCCAGGAGGTCCTGAACGCCAATCCGTCGAACCAGGAAGCGTTCGAGATGTACCGCGAGTCGGGCCGCCAGGTGATGGCGCTCATGCTCGTGAAGGGCGGCGAGTTCGAGGCGACGGCGAAGCGCTTCCTCGAGATCGCGACGCTGGGTCGCAAGGAGAAGACGGACGATCCCGCCGTCATCAACGAGCTCGTCGAGAAGGTGATGTCGGGGAACTACCTCGACCAGCGCGACGCGCTCTACACCCTCTCGGCGAACCACGGCGAGTACGGCGCGGGCCCGTTCGTGGAGAAGCTCGCCGACGACGAGAAGCGCGTGGTCGCGATGGATGCTCTCCAGCACCTCGGCAACGACGCGGTCCTGCCGCTCTGCGCGGGGCTCGGCTCGGAGAACGAGGCCGTGGTCCGCTACTCGGCGGTCTGCCTCGGCGCGATCAAGGACCCGCGCGCCCTGCCGGCCCTGAAGAAGGTCGCCGAGGCCTCCGCCAACGCGGTGAACAAGGAAGCGGCGAACGAGGCGATCAAGCGCATCTCCGGCAAGGACGCGTCGGCCTTCGGGTCGGCGGCCGACCTGCACGTCGCCGCCGCGATCCAGTACTTCCGCAACGAGCAGAAGGTCGTGAAGCCGTTCGACACGCCCGACGCGGTGTGGAACGCCAAGGGCGCGGGCGTGGTGGCGACCAAGGTCCCGGCCGCGCTGCGCAGCCTGCGGCTCTCGCAGCAGCACTGCCTCGAGGCGGTCGAGGATCCGCGCGCGGAGACGGTCCTGCTCGCCGCGTACGCGGGCGAGAAGGCGATCGCGGTCTCGGCCAAGGAGATGGCGGTCGAAGGCGCGGCCGAGTCCGATCCGGCGCTCGACGTCCAGATCGCCTCGGGCGGCGCGCCGGCCCTCTCGGGCGCGCTCCAGTTCGCCATCGAGAACGACGCGCCGCTCGCGGCCGTCCAGATCGTGAACGCGCTCGACGCGATGGGCGCGATGACGCCGCCGCTCACGGCCGCGCTCGGCGCGCCCTACAAGTCGGTGCGATATCAGGCGGCTTTCGCGCTGGCGTCGCACGGCGAGACGGGCGAGGCGGTGGTGAAGGCGCTCGGCGAGGCGATCGTCGAGGACGCGCTGCGCATCGTGCTCGTGGTCGACGACCGCAGCGAGTCGCGCAACGCGATCGCCGCCGCGCTGCGCGCCGCGGGCTACACCGTGGTCACCGCGGAGAACGGCGGCCTCGGCTTCGCCCGGGCGCGCACGATCCCGCCCAAGGACGTGATGGTCCTGCGCGCGAACATGAAGGACGTCACGATCGACCAGTTCGTCTACGACGCCGACTACCGCAGCTCGAGCGCCGGCATCGTGATCCTCTCCGACGCCGACAAGGCCGAGGGGCTCAAGGCGGCCTTCGACGGCAAGGGCAAGGTGAAGGGCTTCCTCACCGACCCGATCGCGGCGCAGGCGGTGACCGACGCGGTGAAGGCCGCGCTCCCCGATCTGAACCACGAGCGCGCCAACGCCCTCGCGGCGGCCGAGCGCGCCGCGGGGCTGCTCGCGAAGCTTCCGTTCAACGCGCTCGCGCCGGCCAAGGACGCGCTCATCGCGTCGCTCGCCCGCCCGGAGGAGACGGTCCTCACTGGCGCTCTCAAGGCGATCGGCCACCTCGGCCCCGCCGACGCGGCGCCCGCGACGGCGGCGATCTTCGCCGACGCGGCGAGGTCCGAGGCGATCCGGGTCGCGGCGGCCGACGCGCTCGGCGGCATCTTCTCGCGCATGACGACGGCGCCCGCCGAGGACGTCCTGAAGCCGGTGATGGACGCGGCGAAGGGCGAGGCGAACGCGGCGGTGCGGCTCGCCGCGGGCCGCGCGCTCGGCTCGGCCAACTTCCTCACGCCGGCGCAGCGCGGCGAGCTCCTGCGGGGTGCGGCGAAGCAGTAGTCGACCCGGGGAGTTCCGGACGGCGGGACGCGCGGTGCCGTTGACGGCGTCCCGAGCAGAAAGCATTCTGCGCCGTTCCTTCGCCATGTGCCGACCACTGCGGCGCGCGGCGGCGTGTTCGATCGGCCCGCCAGAGTAGCTCAGCGGTAGAGCACCGCTTTCGTAAAGCGGGGGTCAAGGGTTCAATCCCCTTCTCTGGCTCCATTCGGGGAATCCGGGCCGGGAAACCCTGGCGTTCCGGCGCGCGCACCCGCGCCGCACGCGTTGCTACCATCCTCCGGCTCGATTCCCGGCCGGAGCCGCCGATGACGCAGGATCCGACGGGGCACGGCGCGCCCCGCGACGGCGCGGCCCCCCTCGTCCGCTACGACGTGCGCGACGGCGTCGCGACCCTCACGCTCGACGCGCCGCCGGTCAACGGTTACAGCCACGAGATGATGCGCGCCCTCGACGAGCGCATCCTCGCCGCGCGCTTCGACGACGCCGTCCACGTCCTCGTCCTCACCGGCGCCGGCGACAAGTTCTTCTGCGCGGGGGCCGACGTCTCGAAGCTCGCGGCCATGACGCCGGGCTTCAAGTACCACTTCTGCCTGCACGCCAACGAGACGCTGCTCCGGCTCGAGCACACGCCCAAGCTCACCATCGCGGCGCTGAACGGCCACTGCGTCGGCGGCGGTCTCGAGGTGGCGCTCGCGTGCGACCTGCGCGTCGCGCGGCGCGGCGCGGGGAAGACCGGGCTGCCCGAGGTCGCGCTCGGCGTTCTCCCCGGGACCGGGGGGACCCAGCGCCTCGCGCGGCTGCTCGGACCGGCGCGCGCGCTCGACCTCATGGTCACGGGGCGGACGTTCGACTTCGAGGAGGCGGAGCGGCTCGGCATGGTGAACCGCATCCTCGACGCGGACGGCTTCGCGGCGCGCGTGGCCGAGTTCGCGCGCGAGTACGTGCCGCCCAGGAAGGCGTCGCTCGCGGTCGGCCTCATCAAGCGCGCGGTGCAGAGCGGGGCGGGCCTCCCGCTGGAGAGCGGGCTCGCGCTCGAGCGCGAGCTGCAGGCGAAGCTGTTCGCCTCGGCCGACTGCCGCGCCGGGCTCGACGCGTTCCTGCAGAAGAAGACGGCGACGTTCACGGGTCGATGAGCGAAGAGAACGAACGCAGCGAGGGCGCGCCCGAGGCCGACCAGGAAGCCGGTCAAGACGACGCGCTTCCACTGAAGAAGCGCGTGCGCCGACTGCTGATCGGGCGGCCGCGCGACCTGCAGGACAAGTCGCTCTACCGCCACCTGTCGCTCGTCGCGTTCCTCGCGTGGGTCGGGCTCGGGGCCGACGGCCTCTCGTCGTCGTGCTACGGCCCCGAGGAGTCGTTCAAGGCGCTCGGCACCCACGCCTATCTCGCGGTCGGGCTCGCGATCGCGACCGCGCTCACCGTCTTCCTGATCTCGTCGGCCTACGGCCGCCTGATCGAGAAGTTCCCCCACGGCGGCGGCGGCTACGTCGTCGCGAGCAAGCTGCTCGGCCCGAAGATCGGCGTGGTCTCCGGCTGCGCGCTGCTGGTCGACTACGTGCTGACGATCACGGTGTCGGTCGCCGCGGCGGGGCGCGCGCTGCGCGACCTGATCCAGTTCTCCGACGCGTGGGTCCTCCCGGTCGACATCGGCCTGCTCGTCGTGCTCACCATCCTCAACCTGCGCGGCGTGAAGGAATCGGTCGTCGCGCTCGCGCCGATCTTCCTCGTCTTCGTCGTCTGCCACGTCGTGCTGATCGTCGGCGGCATCATCGCGCACGTCGGGCAGGCGTCCGAGCGGGTGAGCGAGCTCTCGACGTCGTTCCGCGGGGACTGGAACCGGGCCGGCTTCGGCTTCGCGGGGATGGTGATCCTCTTCCTGCGCGCCTTCTCGCTGGGCGGCGGCACGTACACCGGGATCGAGGCCGTCAGCAACAGCATGGCGATCCTGCGCGAGCCGCGCGTGCAGACGGCGCACTCGACGATGCGCTACATGGCGATCTCGCTCGCCTTCACCGCGGCGGGGCTGCTGCTCTGCTACCTGCTCTGGGACATCCACCCGGTCGAAGGCCAGGGCAACAAGACGATGAACGCCATGCTCGCCGAGGCGTTCTTCGCGAAGTGGCCGGGCGGGCGGGTCCTCGTCTCGCTGACGCTCATCTCGGAGGCGGCGCTGCTGCTCGTCGCGGCGCAGACCGGGTTTCTCGACGGCCCGCGCACGCTCGCGAACCTCGCGGTCGACTCGTGGGCGCCGCGCCGCTTCGCGGCGCTCTCGGAACGGCTCACCACGCAGAACGGCGTCGGGCTGATGGCGATCGCGTCGATCTGCGCGCTGCTCTACGCGTTGGCGCCGAGCTCCGCCGCGGCGGCGGGCGGCGCGTCGGCGGCGGCCAGCGTCGACCCGGTCGGCCGCCTCGTCACGATGTACAGCATCAACGTCTTCCTGACCTTCACGCTCTCGATGATCTCGATGTCCCGCTACTGGTGGCACGCCGAACGAGAACGGCCGAACCGGACCCGGCGGCTCGCGCTGTTCGTCACCGGCGGCGTGATCTGCTCGATGATCCTGGTCGTGACGATCGTCGAGAAGTTCACCGAGGGCGGCTGGGTCACGATCGGCGTGACCGGGGCGTGCATCGCCGCCTGCCTGCTGATCCGGCGCCACTACGTCGAGGTCGCGGAGAAGCTGTCGACGCTCTACGCCGACCTCGCCCACCTCGACCTGCCGGGCAAGCCGGTCGTGCGCGAGCCCGACCCGCGCGCGCCGACCGCCGTCGTCCTCGTCTCGAGCTACGGCGGGCTGGGCATCCACACCGTGCTCAACGTGTTCCGCTCCTTCCCTGACCACTTCAAGAACCTCGTCTTCGCGTCGGTCGGCGTCATCGACTCGGGCGTGTTCAAGGGCGAGCACGCCGTCGGCGGCCTGGAGAAGCGGACCACGTCGATGCTGCAGAAGTACGTCGACCTCGGGCAGCGGCTCGGCGTGCCGTCGACGCTGCGCGTGGAGGTCGGCATCGACGCGGTCGAGGCGGCGGAGGAACTCTGCCACGCGGTCGCGAAGGAGTTCCCTCGCGCGACGTTCTTCGCGGGGAAGGTGATCTTCAAGGAAGAGGGCGTCTTCCAGCGCTTCCTCCACAACGAGACGGCGGTCGCATTGCAGAAGCGCCTCCACTTCGGCGGCCTCACGATGGTGATCCTGCCGGCGCGGGTGTACTGAGCGGGGCGTCGCGCGCGGCGGAGGAGAGGAGCGGACGTCGAGGACAGGGGTGAAGAGGCCGCGGGAGAAGACATCGTTTCGATGAGGGCTGCCCTCGGCCGCCCAAATCATCTGAACGGTGGCGGCCTCGGCTGACTGCGCGACCTATGGCACCGGGCCAACAACTGAATCAGTGGTCGACGGTCGCTGGAGGCCCTCCCTCAACGATGTCTTCTCCCGCGTCCTCTTCGCACGGTCCTCGAACGACGTCCGACGTCATTGCTGCGCCTCGGACGATGGGCCGCTCCAGTCAAGTTCGTGGCGAAGATCCACGTGGAACCGCCTGCGTTCCATCATCACGGGAGCCACCGGGCCTCGGGTTGCTTCCGGATCATGAGATTCGCACGGTCCCACGACCCGGTGCTTTCGTCCACACCGCGACTCGTTCCCACGACCACGTCGCTACTCGGTGCCCTCGTCCACATTGCAGGATCATCACGAGCTTCGAACCGGCCGACACGAGTCCAATTCATTGCGACTCCAACTTCGACGCCGTGACTTTTGGTGCTTCATTCCGTGGTCGTGATCCCGCCGCGTCGAGATCCACCGCGCTCATCACGAATCGATGCTCGTCCCTGCGAGGTCGGTGCGGCGGCCGAGTGCGCAGCAAAGATGTCGGGACGTCGACGTGAACCGTGCGAAGAGGCCGCGGGAGAAGACATCGTTGAGGGAGGGCCTCCAGGCGCCGTCGGCCACTGTTCAGATGACTGGACCGCCCAATCAGGCGCCGCAGTCAGCCGAGGCCGCCGGTTTTCAGTTGGGTCTTGCGGCCGAGGGAAGCCCTCATCGAAACGATGTCTTCTCCCGCGGCCTCTTCACCCGCGCCCTCGACGTCCCTCCACTCTTTCCTTGCGCCCTCGCCGCGCGTCCCCGCCCTCGCTGCGCGCGCGCCTACACCGTGAGGAGCGCCTGCATCTCCGGCGTGGGCGTGTCCGCGACCAGCTTGAAGTCGCAGAGGCAGAGGCTTCCGTTGGAGAAGTGCGTCGTGTCGTCGCTCTGTTGGGGCGAGAACTTGAAGCTGAACCCGCAGAGCTGCGTCTCCTCGCCCGGCTGGAACGCGCCGCCCGAGACCACCGCGGCGATCAGGTGGCGGAGCAGCTTGCGGGCGACCTCGAGCGACTCGCGCGGGACGCCGTGCACCTCGAAGTCGAGGTGGCCGAACTTCTCCATGCCGTGGGTGTGGACGAAGTAGGGGCGCGTGCCGCGGTCGACGTGGATGTTCACGTGGCGCAGGGGGTCGAAGGGGCGGTCGATCTCCTTCAGGACGTCCGCGGCGGCGAGCGTCGTGAACGCGATCGGGTCGACGATGATTCCGTCGGTCATCGCGGCGATCTCGCCGGCGACGAGCAGCGCCTGGCGGACGTAGCCGAGGTCCTCGGGCTCGAACTCGGTCGCCTCGATCCGGTAGAGCCACTTGGCCTGGCGCAGCTGCGCGTAGACGTCGAAGGGGAGCGCCGGCGAGAAGTCCTTGGGCTGCGGGAGCAGCTCGCGCGTGGCGTCGGCGTCGGTCTCGGCGTTGTACGGCTGAACGTCGACGTTGCCGGTGGCGACCGGGTGGCGGCGGACGACGTCGTCGACTTCGGCGGGGGAGAGCCCCGCGAGGCGCGGCGAGTGGACGAGGTAGATCACCCTCGCGGCGCGCATGGCTGCCATCCTCGCGGCTCCCCGACCGTCGACGCTGCGCGGCGCCCCGCGGATCGCCGCGGCGCGCCCGGTTCCAAGGTGTCCATCGGAATCGCCCTCGCGGTCGTTGAAAGGGAAAAGCGTGCACGGCGCCGGCATGCGAGGATGGCGCGGCCCGGCAGCCGCCGGGACGAGCGGATGGGGAGCGGTGATGGCGCAGGCGCGGAAGGTCTATCGGAAGTGCAAGGTGTGGGCGGACGTCGACGACTCCGGCCGCCTCATCGAGCAGCGCGGGCTCGTGAAGATCCGCTACCGCAAGGACGACCCGGAGACCTACAGCGCGAAGGTTTCCGAAGTCTCCGACCTCGATCCCGCTGAAGAAGCGGCCTCGAAGAGCGCGGAGAGTCGCGGCGAGGGCGCGGCGCCGGCCCCGCCGAAGCGGCCGCGCGCGCCGCGCAAGCCGGCGGCGAAGGCGAAGGCGAGCGCCGCCGACACGCTGGTGATCCACACCGACGGCTCGTGCTTCGGCAATCCGGGCCCGGCCGGCGTCGGGGTCCTGATGGAGTGGAAAGGGAAGACGAAGGAGATCTCGCGCTACCTCGGCGAGGGGACCAACAACATCGCGGAGCTCACGGCGATCGAGGTCGGACTGCAGGAGGTGAAGAACCGCCGCGTGCCGGTGCGCATCCACACCGACAGCGCCTACGCGATCGGCGTGCTGAGCGAGGGGTGGAAGGTCAAGGAGAATCGCGAGCTGGTCGCGCGGATCCAGGCGTTCATGCGCGACTTCACCGACCTCGCATTCGTCAAGGTGCGTGGCCACTCCGGGGATCCGGGCAACGAGCGGGTCGACCAGCTCGCGCGCGACGCGATAATGAGGCGCTCGTGATCTCCGCCACGATGCTCTCCGGCCCGCCGATCGTCCGCCTCGAGAACGCCTTCGTGCGTCCCTACGAGAACGCGGTCGCGGCGGCGCGCACCTGTTACTCGTCGAAGGGGGTGCTGCGCGTCGGCGACGTCTCGGGCGACGGACTGCCGGAGGACCAGCGGCTGAAGCGCGTCGACCAGCGCGACCGCATCGCGGAGAGCACCTACCAGGCGGGCCACCACACCACGCTGCAGCACGCGCACTTCCAGTTCACGATCGACCGGGTGTCGCGCCACTGCCTCTGGTCGTTCCTGCACAGCCACCCCTTCTACAACTCCGAGCAGGTCTCGCAGCGCTACGTCACCGTCAAGGCGGGTCATTACGCGATCCCGCCGCTGGGGGACGAGGCGCTCGCGGAGTACCGGCGGATCTGCGATGGACTGGTCGACGACTACCAGGCGCTCACCGAGCTGCTGACGCCGGTCGCGTCGGCCGAGTACTTCGCGCACTTCCGCGGGCGGCGCGCCGCCGACCCGAAGTGGAAGGGGGCGGTGCAGAAGAAGGCGCAGGAGGTCGCGCGCTACGCGCTGCCGGTCGCGATCCACGCCTACCTGTACCACACGGTCAGCGCCCTCACGCTCCTGCGCTACCACCGGCTCGCCGACCAGTTCGACACGGCGCTCGAGCAGCGCCTCCTCGTGCAGGCGATGCTCGACGAGGTGCTGCGCGTCGACCCGCTCTTCGCGCGCGTGGTCGAGGACGGGATCCCGCTCGAGGAGACGCCGGAGTACGCGGCATTCACCGCGTTCGCCGACGCGCGCGCGCGCGGCGCCGGCGCCGAGTTCCGGCGCGAGTTCGACGCGAGCCTCGGTGGGAAGACCTCGAAGCTGGTCGGCTCGAAGCCGGGCCAGTCGGAGCTGGTCGCGCAGTCGGTGCGCGAGGTGCTCGGGCTGCCGCGCGCGGCGCTCTCCGACGTCGACGCGCTCGCGCTGGTGCTGTCGCCGGCGAAGAACCCGCTGCTCGGCGGCTCGCTCAACGTCGGCATGCACAGCAAGCTGCTGCGCTGCCTGCAGCACGCGCACTACAGCTTCAGGAAGAGGCTCTCGCACACGGCCGACTCGCAGGACCAGCGCCACCGCATGGTCCCCGCGTCGCGGCCGATCCTCGCGGCGCAGCTCGGCGACGAGCCCGACTACGTCACGCCCGCGCTCGTGAAGCTCGACGACGCTGCCCGGCGCCGCTTCGACGCGGCGATGGAGCGCGCGTTCGCCGGCCGGGCGCGGCTCGAGGCGCTCGGCGCGAGCGAGGAGTTCGCGCAGTACGTCCTGCCGAACGCCGTCTCGATCCGCTTCACCGAGTCGGCCGACCTGCTCTCGCTCCACCACAAGCTCGTGTCGCGCCTGTGCTACAACGCGCAGGAGGAGATCTTCGCGGCGAGCCTCGACGAGGCGCAGCAGATCGCGGAGGTCGACCCGCTCATCGGCACGCACCTCGGCGCGCCGTGCCTGCTGCGCCTGCGCGCCGGCGTCACGCCCTACTGCCCGGAGGGCGACCGCTACTGCGGCGTCCCGGTCTGGAAGCTCGCGGTCGCGCAGTACGAGCGGACCATCTGACGGGGTGCCGAGCCGCGTCAGCGTGAGTTGAACCAGCGGCGCGCCTCGGCGGCGTCGCGCGTGATCGCGACGACCGTCATCGAGTCGAGGCGCACGAAGAGGGGCGTGGTCCAGACGCGGAAGCGGCGGAACGCGTTCTTCTCGTGGGTACCCGCCACCCAGACCGGCTGCTTCAGGCCGCGCTTCGCCGCCGCCGCCGCGACCGGCTCGCGCTGCGCGAGCGCGGCGAGGTGGAGGAAGCGTTCCGCCGGATCGCCGTGCTCGTTCCAGGCGCGCTCGACCTCGGCGGCCTTCTCCACCGCCGCCGGATCCTCCGCGCTCCAGAACGCGAGCACCACCTTCGCGTCGCCCGACTCGCTCAACAGGTGGGTCGTCCCTTCGAGGTCGAGCGCCGCGAAGTCGTCGACCGCGTCGTCGACCGCGGGCCAGCGCGTCGACTCGGCCGGCAGGGAGCTCCAGCGCTTCATCGCCTCCACCGGGTCGTAGAGGCGCTCGCCGTCGACCGTCGCGATCTCGAGCGAGACGCCGCCACCGTCGGAAGTCGCGGGCGGGAAGTCGGTCTCGAGCAGGGTCACCGTCTCGTCGAGCGTGCGGCCCGGCACGGCGCCCGCGAGGCGGCGCGGCAGTCCGTCCTTCGTCGAGATCCAGAGCTGCGACTCGTCGTTTCCGCCGAAGCGCAGCCGCACGCACGGCTCGCCCTCGACCTTCTCGCCGGTGGCGGCGACCACCGGCTTCTGGTAGGCGCCGGCCTTCATCGAGACGAGGTCGCCGCGGAAGGTCGTCGCGAGCAGCTCGCCCGCGAACGACGCCGCGAGCAGCGTCGGGAGCTCGAAGCGGCCGCGCTGCTCGGCGACCTCCCCGACCTCGAGGCGCAGGATACGCAGCGTCTCGGGGCCGCCGCAGACGCGCCAGCTCGGGAGCGCCTTCTTCCAGTCGCGCACCTCGGTGCGCGCGCGCCCTCCCTTCACGTCGATCCAGCACTCGACGAAGCGCGTCGCGGCGGCGCCGTCGGTCGGAGTGTCGACGACCTTCACCACCGCGTGGAGGCGCGGCAGCGCGAGCGCGGCCGCCTTCGCCTTCGCGAGCCACTCGGGGCCGTCGTCGGCGGCGCGCGGCGCGCGGCCCGGCGCCGCTGCGACGAGCAGGACGGCGGCGAACGCGGCGCGCACGGCGGACGGACGGTCCATCGATCGAGCTCCCGGAACGGCGCGCCATCGTGCGCGGAGGCGCGGCGGGCCACAAGGGGTTCCGCGCGCGGCGCTACGATCGCCGCGTGCCCACTCCGGCGACGATGAAGCTGCGCTCGTGGCCGCTGCCGGCGGAGCTCGACGTGCCGGGAGCGGTCGAACGGCTCCGGCGGCGCGGGCCGGTCGTCGCGCTCGAGAGCGCGCTCGCGAGCGCCGATCGCGGCGGCCAGTCGCTCGTCGCGGGCGTCCCGCTCGCGACGTTCACGGTCGAGCGCGGAGCGGTGCGCGTCGCCGCGCTGCGGCCGGGCGGCGAGGTCTTCGTCGGGGCGGCGGAGCTGGCGAAAGGGGCGAAGGGGGCGGCGACGCCGTTCCACGCGCTCGAGACGATCGTCGCGGCGGCGCACTTCGAGACGAGGGAGACCGGCGTGAGCGCGCCGCCGCTGCCGGCCTTCGGCTGGTTCGGGTACGAGTGCGCCGCTCCGCCGGAGCTCGCGCGGCTCGAGTCGTTTCCCGACGCCTGGTTCCTGCTCACCGACACGGTCGTCCACTGGAGCGAGCCGGGCGCGGCCCCGCGGCTGTGGTCGGCGGACGCGGCGCTCGGCGAGGAGCTCGCGGCCGAGCTCGCGGCGGCGGCGGGGACGCGCGAGCCGGAAGCGAGCGACGACGGGCACGCCGCGTGCGCCGCGGCGAGCTGCGCGCAGGGCGGCGATCTCTCGCTCGCCGACTACTCCGCGAAGTTCACGGCCGCGCGCGCCGCGCTGGCGCGGGGCGACAGCTACCAGCTCTGCTTCACCTTCCCGATCGAGCGGCCGTTCGCGGGCGATCCCCTCGCGCTGCAGCGCAAGCTGCGCAGCGCGAACCCGGCGCCCTTCGCGGCCCACGTCGAGGCGCCCTTCGGCGCGATCGTCTCGAGCTCGCCGGAGCGGTTCCTCGCCGTCGACGCGCGCGGCCGCGTCGAGGCGCGCCCGATGAAGGGGACCGCGGCGCGGCCGTCCGACCGCGCCGCGCGCGCGCAGGCGGCGCGCGAGCTGGTCGCGTCGCAGAAGATGCTCGCCGAGAACTTCATGATCGCCGACCTGCTGCGCAACGACCTCGGCCGCGTCTGCCGGATCGGCAGCGTACGTGCGACGAAGGCGGCGCTGCTCGAGGAGACGGCGACGCTGCTGCAGCTCGTCTCCGTCATCGAGGGCGAGCTGGCGCCCGGCCGCACGCGCGCCGATCTGCTGGCGTCGGCGTTCCCGCCCGGCTCGATGACGGGTGCGCCCAAGACGCGGAGCGTCGAGCTGCTGCGCGCGCTCGAGGCGGGGCCGCGCGGCCCGTACGCCGGTGCGCTCGGGTACTGGAGCGCCGACGGCCGCGTCGACCTCTCGGTCGTGATCCGGACGCTGCTGCTCGCGCGCGGGACGGCGCGCGTCCAGGTCGGCAGCGGGATCGTGTGGGACTCCGAGGTCGAGGCGGAGTACGCCGAGTGCCTCGCGAAGGCGGCGGCGCCGCTCGCGGCGCTCGCCGCGTGCGCGGCGCGGCGCGGGGGCTCGGCGTGAGGATCCTCGTCGTCGACCACCAGGACTCGTTCACCTGGAACCTGGTGCACGCGTTCGGGGCGCTCGCGGCGAGCGAGCCCGAGGTCGTCGACAGCCGTGCGATCGACGTCGCGGGCGTCGCGGCGCGCCCGCCCGACCTCCTCGTGCTGAGTCCCGGACCCGGCCATCCCGCCGATCCGGCGGCCAGCGGACGGACGCTCGAGCTCTTGCGCGCGCTGCCGCCGTCGGCGCCGCTCTTCGGCGTCTGCTTCGGGCTCGAGCTGCTCGCCGTGCACGCGGGCGGCCGCGTCGTCGCCGCGCGCGCCCCCGTGCACGGGAAGATGGTCGCGGTGCGCCACGACGGCCACGCCCTGTTCGACGGGGTCGCGAGCGGGACCCCCATGATGCGGTACCACTCGCTGGTTGCGGACGGGGCGACGTTGCGCGCGCCGTGGCGACCGGTCGCCTGGTCGCCGCGCGACGAGGTCATGGCGCTCGCCGCCGACGGGCGGCCGGCCTGGGCGGTGCAGTTCCACCCCGAGTCGATCGGATCGCCCGACGGGCCGCGGCTGCTGGAAAACGTCGTCCGGCTCGCGCGCCGGGCGTGACGGCGGCGCACGCGGGGGCGATGATCGCGTCGATGGCGGGCGGGAGCGACGCGAAGCGGGAGGGCGACGTGCACGTGGTCGTGCTCGCGGCCGGCCGCTCGTCGCGGATGGGCTTCCCGAAGGCGCTCGCGGAGATCGCCGGCGAGCTCGCGCTCGCCCGCGTGCTGCGCCTCGCGCGCTCGCAACGGCTGCCCGTGCACGTCGTGCTCGGCTTCCATGCCGACGCGATCCGCGCGCGCGTGCCCCTCGACGAGCGCGAGGTCGTCGTGAACCCGGCCCCCGAACGCGGGCAGTCGTCGTCGCTGCGGATCGGCGCGGCGGCGCTTCCGGAGGGGAGCGCGCTGGCGCTGTGGCCGGTCGATCATGCGCATGTCGCCGAAGCGACGTTCCTTCGGCTGCTCGCCGAATTCAGGGCGCGCGCGCCGGGCGTCGCGCTCGTCGTCCCGAGCCACGCGGGGCGGCGCGGCCATCCGCTGCTCGGCGACGGTGCGGTGCGCCGCGAATTCGCCGCGCTGCGCGACGACGAGCCGGGCCACGTCGTGCTCCGCCGCGATCCGAAGCGGGTGCTGCACGTCGTCGTCGACGATCCGGCGGTCGTGTCGGACTTCGACGCGCCGGGCGAAATCCCGGGCGCGACGCCGACACCGCCGCCGCGGACGCCGTCATGAGCCGCGCGCGCCGCGACTCGGACGACGGCACCGACTCCACCGACGGAGCCGCGCGATGATGAGCGAACTGATCGTCGGGTTCGGGATGACGATCCCGGCGCGCGAGCTCGCGGTGGCCTACAGCCGCTCGGGGGGGCCGGGCGGCCAGAACGTGAACAAGGTCGAGACGAAGGCGACGGTGCGCTTCGACGTCGCGCATTCGCTGGCGGTGCCGGAGTGGGCGCGGCCGCTGCTGCTCGAACGGCTGGGGAGCCGCCTCACGATCTCGGGCGAGCTGGTCGTCTCCTCGGAGCGCCACCGCTCGCAGGCGCAGAACCTGTCCGCGGCGCGCGAGCGGCTGGCGGAGCTCCTGCGCGGCGCCATGGTCCGCCCGCGCGAGCGCAAGGCGACGAAGCCGACCGCCGGCTCGAAGCGGCGCCACATCGAGTCGAAGCGGCGGCGCTCGACCCACAAGCGGCAGCGCCGCGTCGGCGAGACCGACTGGGACTAGTGTCTCGCGCCGCCGCGCCGGCTCACCTTCTCACCTTCTCACCTTCTCACCGGCTCACCGGAACGGCACGTCGGCGAGCGTCCCGTGCAGCTGCTCGCCGCCGACGACGGTGTAGACCGGCGTCCCGGCCTTCGCGTACTCGGTCTTGACGAAGGCGAGCGCGAGCGTGGCGTCGAGCCGGCGCGAGCGGACCGCGCTGGTCGCGTGGCCGACGCGCAGGAGGTCCCAGAAGATCTCGTTCACGCCCGCCGGGTCGACGCTCGCCGGGAACTTCGCGCCGACCAGGCGGCGCTGGACCTTCGAGTAGTTGTTGAGGCGCGCGACCACCTCCTGCCCGATGTAGCAGCCCTTGGTGAAGGAGATCGCGGGGAGGAGGCTCGCCTCGAGCGGATTGACGTTCTCGGTGAGCTCGCGGCCGAAGCCCGGGATGCCGAGCTCGACGCGGACCTGCGCGAACGCCTGCTCGCCGATCGGCGCGAGCCCGGCGTCGCAGAGCGCGGCGAAGAGGCGGCCCGCGCCGGCGGCGGGGACGACGATCTCGAGGCCGTGGAGCGGCGGCTCGCCCTCGCCCAGCAGCGTGACGGAGGCGCCGGCGTAGGGGAAGTGCGCGACGGAGAAGCCGCCGCTCGCGACGGCGGGCGCGACGCCGAGGACGCGCTGCGCGGCGTCGGCCGCGCGCGGTCCGAGCAGCAGGAGCGACGTTTCCGACCCGGAGAGGTCGTCGAGCGCGAGCTCCTCCATCACGACGAACTTCTCGAGCCACGACTTGAGCGCCGCGCCCTGCCCGTCGCTCCCGAGGAGGAGCAGCGAGTCGCCGCGCGCGGCGATCCGCACGTAGTCGACGATGCGCCCCTTCGCCGTCGGAAGGACCGCCGCGATGCCGGCGCCGTCCGCGATGGAGCGCGCGTCGTTGGTCGACATGCGGTTCACGAATTCGAGGCGGTCCTTGCCGCGCACCGAGACGATCGCGCGCCGCGACTGTGCACGGACCACGCCCGACTCGAAGGCGGCGGCGGCCTCGCGCTCCGGGTCGCCGAAGTGGAGCGGGACGTTCGGCGGCGCGGCGTCGAAGGCGGCGCCGCGGCGGGCGGCTTCGTCGTGGAGCTCTTGCGGTCGCATGGCGGGGCGGTGGAACCTCCCAAATGCGCGTTTCGAGGCGGGGGAAGATAGCGGAGCGCGATTCCGCGCCGACGCCGCGGTCAGTGGTGCGACATCGAGTCGAGCGGCGGGCCGGCCGACGGGTCGGGGCCATCGAGCCCCTGTTCCTCCCGCCGCGCGAGCATCCGGTAGTAGTCGTGGATCGAGAGGTCGAACGGGCCGACCTTCGGACCCGGTGCGAGTCCGCGCACGTGGGCCCGGCACTTCGTGCGGTAGCACACGACGACCTCGCCCGACAGCCTGTAGAGCAGCGCGTCGATCAGCGCGGCGACGCCGAGGCTCACGTACCAGGTGAACGGCGCCAGCACGGCCGCGACGACGACGACGGCGAGCCCGACCTTCTGGTTGAAGTCGCGCTGCCGGTAGAGCATCGGGCAGCGGCAGAGGGGGCAGCTCGCGATGGCGCCTTCGACGACGGCGGCCGCGTCGAGCTGCGGCGGCGTGCCGCAGGCGGCGCATCGCGCGGGGGGGGCGGCCGACGGGAACGGGCGCTCGACCGGACGGCCGCACTGACGGCAGGCGAACGCGACGGTCGGGGTCACAGCACCACCGAGAAGCTGCGCTCTCCCACGAAGGCGAAGAGCTCGCCCATGAGCACCATGACCGTCGCCGCGTAGAGGATCCCGGTGGCCGGCTGCGTCGCCTTGAGGCGGACGGTCGCGAGCGTCATGTGGCAGAGCGCGGCCGGGCCGACCAGGCCGATCAGCAGGCGCGCGAGCAGCCAGAGGAAGTCGAGCTGGCTCTGGAACGGGCCGCCGTCGCCGAATCCGAAGACCGCCGCGAAGCTCCGTGCCGCGTCGCCGAGGCGGTCGCGGAACCACCACGCGGTGACCGCCAGGAGCACGAGCTTCACGTAGGTCGCGGCCAGCGCAGCGAAGGTGAGGCGGCCGAGGTGGGCGACCGGCAGGTCGGGCGTGACCAGGTACCAGTGGCCGAGGATCATCGCGCCTACGACCCAGCCGAGGACGAGCGTCGATCCCAGGCTCGACGCGCACGCGAGCGACAGCGCCGCCGCGCTCTCGTGCGGGACCTGGGCGCGGACGGCGAGGAGGAGGGCCGCGACGCCGAACGCCGAGGTGGCGGTGATCACGGCGGTCTCGAGCGCCGGCCTCATGCGACCCGCGCCGAACAGGAGGGCGACGCCGAGGACCGCGAAGGCGATGGCGCAGGCTCCGCCGGGAGAGGAGGCGGCCGCGCCGCGCGTCAGGAGCAGGCCCGGGATCAGGCTCGCGAGCGCGAAGGCGACCAGCAGGCGCGTGAAGCCGGCGCCGATCGCCCGGCGGTCGACCACCAGCAGGCCGGAGAAGAGGCCGAGCGCGAGCTCGAGGAAGAAGCGGGCCGAGACCTGCGTGAGCTCCAAGGACGCTCCCTGATCGGCGCGTTCCGCGCGGTTCCGAGCCGACCCAGAATGCCGGGGGCCCGGAGCTCCGTCGAGCCCCGGGCCCCGCGACTTCACCAAGCATCGGCTTCGGTCAGATCTCGTCCTGCATCCGCGTCCGCGCGATCCGCTGGCGCAGCTTCACCAGCGCCCGCTGCTGGATCTGACGGCTGCGCTCGCGCGAGAGGTGGAGCTCCTTGCCCACCTCCTCGAGCGTCCGCGACTTCCGTCCGTCGAGCCCGAAGCGCAGCTTCAGGACCTTGCGCTCGCGGTCGTCGAGGTCGGCGAGCAGATGCTGGATCCGGTTCTGCAGGATCCCCGGCCGGTCGCCGTCGGTCGGCTCCCACGTCTCGGAGAGCAGTTCCTTGAACGTGTCGCCGTCCTCCTCGAGGGGCTGGTCGAGCGAGTAGGAGGTCCGGCTCGCCTCGACGAGGCGGCCGGCGTGGTCGCGGTCGAACTCGAACGCGCTCGCCACCTGTTCGAGCGTGACGTCGCGGTCGAATCCGCCGGGCAGCTTGCCCGTCCGCTTCAGCCGCCGCAGCTTCTGCTGCAGGTGGTGGGGGACGCGGACCGCCCCCTTCTGCGCGGCGAGGTAGCGCTCGACCGCCTGCTTGATCCACCACGCGAGGTAGGTCCGGAAGCGGACGCCGTGCCGCCAGTCGAACTTGTCGACCGCGTGCATGAGGGCCGCGTTGCCCTCCTGGATCAGGTCGTCGAGCTGCACGTGGTAGGTCCGGTAGGCGTACACCTCGGAGACGACCTGGTGGAGGTTGCGCTCCACGAAGTCGTCATGGATCTGCTGGAACTCGTCGCGCCGCGCCGAGAAGGCGGCGGGCGAGCGGAACTCGGCGGCCGCGAGCCGCTGCGCCGCGAGCTCGAGACGCCGCGCCGCGGCGACCTCCAGCTCACGCGTCATCTCCGGGAAGCGGTCGAGCTCCTGGAGGTAGCGCTTGGAGATGCGGCCCGCGCCGGGCAGTCCGTGCGGGTGGTCCTCGTGCAGCGCCTCGGCCGGACGCCGCAACGGCAGCGTCTCGAGCTCGATGACGAGCAATTCGAGTTGGGCGTCGTAGTCGGAAACGTCGAATGCGGCGAGGATCCGGTCGAGCTCTTCCCAAGTGAGCGCGCCGCGCTGCCGGGCGGCAGCGACCTCGTCATGGATGTCCTTCGAGAGCCTGCCGTGGACTTCGCTGGCGTTCATCGCGAAGCTCCCTTCCTTCATCCGATCCACTCTTCTTCCTCTCCATCCCTCGGTCGACTCGCGTCGACACACGGCAGATGCTTCGAATCGCGTTCCAATTTCGTGCGGTTTGGATTCAACTGCCGCTTCCGTCTTCCCGGGCTGCGGAAGTGCGGTTCGATCACTGCTTCACGAGTGAATGAACGCCGCTCCGCGTTCGGCGTTCTTCGGCAAGCTGGTCTCCGCTCACGCTCCCGGGCGCCGTTCACCTTGAAAGTCGGCGTCGCGCGGATATGCTGCTGCACCCTTTCGTCGATTCCATAAGTCGTTGAATCAAAACGACTTCCGTCGATCGGACCGCGTCATTGCCGACGTCGGGAGAGGGGCTCGACGAGGTCTGGAGACCGCACTGACGGCACGAGCGACCCTCCCGGAGTGGTTGAAGATCCGACCGCCCTCCGGCGAGCGGTTTCAACAACTCCGTCGGCTGGTCGACGGCCTGCGCCTCACGACCGTCTGCGAGGAGGCGCGCTGCCCGAATCTCTCCGAGTGTTGGAGCGGCGGCACCGCGACATTCATGCTGCTCGGCGAGTTGTGCACCCGGGGCTGCAGCTTCTGCTCCGTCAAGACGGCGCGGCGCGGCGAGCCGGTCGACGAGGACGAGCCGCAGAAGGTCCTCGAGGCGGTCCGGCAGATGGGGCTCGCCTACGTCGTGCTCACCTCCGTCGACCGCGACGACCTCCCCGATCAGGGCGCCGCTCACTTCGCGCGCACGGTCGCACACCTGAAGAGCCACGTCGACGGGATCCGCGTCGAGACGTTGATCCCCGACTTCCGCGCCGACGAGTCGTGCCTCGCGACGATCGCGGCGTCGGGCGCCGACGTCCTCGCGCACAACCTCGAGACGGTCCGGCGGCTGACTCCCGGCGTCCGCGACCCGCGCGCCGGGTACGACCAGTCGCTGCGCGTCCTGCGGCGGCTGAAGGAGCTGCGGCCCGACGCGCTCACCAAGTCGTCGCTCATGCTCGGCCACGGCGAGACGGAGGCGGAGCTGCGCGCCGCGTTCGACGACCTGCTGCGCGTCGGCGTGGAGCTCCTCACGCTCGGCCAGTACCTGCGTCCCACGCTGAAGCACCGGCCGGTCGCCGAATACGTGACGCCCGAACGCTTCGCCGAGCTCGGCCGCGCCGCGCGCGCCGCCGGCTTCCTGCACGTCGCGTCGGGTCCGTTCGTCCGCAGTTCGTACAAGGCGGGCGAGCTCTTCGTCGAGAGCCTGCTCGATGGCCGGTCGCATGCCGCAGCACCGCAAGAAACCGCGTGAGTCGGGAGGCCGCATGACGCCCGATCTGCTCCAGGTCATGTCCGAGCCGGGCGGCGCGACGGCCACCGCGGCGCCGCCCGACCTCTCCGACGCCGACCTGCGCAAGCTCTACCGCGTGATGGTGCTGACGCGCCTGCTCGACGAGCGCGCGATCAAGCTGCAGCGGCAGGGCCGCATCGGCTTCTACGTCCCCGCCGAGGGGCAGGAGGCGTCGCACGTCGGGTCGGCGTTCGCGCTCGGCGCGGACGACTGGGTCTACCCGTCGTATCGCGACCCCGGCATCGCGCTGCTGCGCGGCGTGCCGGTCGTCGAGATGATGCACCAGTGCTACGCGAACGCCGCCGACAACACGCGCGGCCGCCAGATGCCGGTCCACTACAGCTTCAAGAAGGCGAACCTGGTCAGCATCTCGAGCCCGATCGCGACGCAGATCATCCAGGCGACCGGCACCGCCATGGCGATGAAGATCCGCAAGGATCCGCGCGTGGTCATGACCTGGTTCGGCGACGGCGCGACCTCGGCCAACGACTTCCACACGGGGCTCAACTTCGCCGGCGTCTTCGCGTCGCCGTGCGTCTTCGTGTGCGAGAACAACGGCTGGGCGATCTCGGTCCCGCTCGAGGGGCAGACCGCCTCCGCGTCGATCGCCGTCAAGGCCGAGGCGTACGGGATGCCCGGCGTGCGCGTCGACGGCAACGACGTGCTGGCCGTCTACGCCGCGGCGAAGCAGGCGGTCGCGCGCGCGCGCGCCGGCCACGGCCCGACGCTGATCGAGTCGGTGACTTTTCGCATCGGCGCGCACAGCTCCTCCGACGACGCGTCGCGCTACCGCGACCCGGCGCTGTGCGAGGCGTGGAAGAAGAAGGACCCGATCGACCGCTTCAAGCGCTACCTGACCCAGAAGAAGCTCCTCTCGGCCAAGGACGACGAGGCCGTGCACAAGAGCTGCGCGGACGAGCTGCAGTCCGCGATCGAGGCGGCGGAGAAGATGGGGCCGCCCGCCGTCTCGACGCTCTTCGACGACGTCTTCGCGCAGCGGACGGCGCAGCTCGACGCGCAGCACGAGGCGCTCAAGGACGCGCTGCAGCGCGGCGTCGTGAGCAAGGGCCATCACGGGGAGTTCCCGCTCTGAGCGGGACGGACGCGACGCGGCGCGGCGCGGGCCGCGGGAGAGTGGAGCGAGTGCGATGGCGGTGATGACCCTCTGGGAAGCGGTGAACGACGCGCTCAAGACCGAGATGCGGCGCGACGACCGCGTCGTCGTGCTCGGCGAGGACGTCGGCGTGAAGGGCGGCGTCTTCGGCTGCACCGGCGGCCTGTGGAAGGAGTTCGGCGGCGACCGCGTGATCGACACGCCGCTCGCCGAGTCGGGGATCATCGGCGCCGCGATCGGCATGGCGCTCTACGGCCTCGTGCCGGTCCCCGAGATCCAGTTCGGCGACTTCATCTATCCCGCCTTCGACCAGATCGTCAGCGAGGCGGCGAAGATGCGCTACCGCTCCGGCGGCGAGTACACCTGCCCGATGACGATCCGCACGCCGATCGGCGGCGGCATCCGCGGCGGCCACTACCACTCGCAGAGCCCCGAGACCTACTTCACCCACACGCCGGGGCTGAAGGTCGTCGTCCCCTCCTCGCCGTCCGAGGCGAAGGGGCTCCTCCTGTCGAGCATCCGCGACCCCGACCCGGTGCTCTTCATGGAACCGAAGCTGATCTATCGCACGCTGAAGGAGGAGGTCCCGGCCGGCGACTACACCGTGCCGCTCGGCCAGGCGCGCATCGCGCGGGAGGGCCGGCACGTCACGCTGATCGCGTGGGGCTCGATGGTCTCGATCTGCCAGAAGGCGGCCGAGCAGTGCGCGCAGGACGACATCGAGTGCGAGATCGTCGACTGCCGCACGCTCGTCCCGCTCGACGAGGCGACGATCCTGGAGTCGGTGAAGAAGACCGGCCGCGCCGTCGTCGTCTACGAGGCGCCGAGGACCAGCGGCTTCGGAGGCGAGATCAGCGCGATCCTCGCCGAGCGCGCCATCGAGTGGCTCGAGGCCCCGATCGTCCGCGTCACCGGCTTCGACACGCCGTTCCCGTACGCTCTCGAAAGCCTCTACATGCCCGAGCCCGGCCGCATCCGCGAGGCCGTGCTCAAGGTCTGGAATTTCTGACGGACGCCGCGCGGATCGCATGATGCGGGCGCGCCGCGCCGATCTCCCGCCGATCGGCCGCGCCCTCCGACTGGAGCAACAGCCTTGGCACTCGAGTTCAAGCTGCCCGACATCGGCGAGGGGATCGCCGAAGGCGAGATCACCCGCTGGCACGTGCAGGAAGGCCAGACGGTCAAGGAGAACGACCCCTTCGTCGAGGTGATGACCGACAAGGCGACCGTCGAGATCACCGCGCCGGCGAGCGGGAAGATCGCGGCGATCAAGTTCGCCGCCGGCGCGACCGCGCCGGTCGGCGCCGTCATCGCCGTGATCGAGACGTCGGGAGGGTCAGGCGCAGCGCTCCAGAAGGCGCAGGCCGCGACCGCCTCGGCCGGCTCCGCGACCGATCGTCCCGCCGCGCCGGCGCCGAAGCCGGCGGTGGCCGCGTCCGGATCCGCATCCGCATCCGCGTTCGCGTCCGCGGCGGCGCCGGCGCGCGCTGCGGCACCGATGGCGGACGGCGGCAACGGCGGCGTCGCCGTCGCCGCGGCGTCCGGTGAGCGCGTCCTCGCGGCGCCCGCCGTGCGGCGCCGCGCGCGCGAGCTCGGCATCGACCTGCGGCAGGTGGCGGGCTCCGGCCCCGCGGGCCGCGTGAGCGGCAACGACCTCGATCAGTTCGTGCAGTCGCGCGGCGCCGGCCGCTCCGCCGCGCCCGCGCTCGCCCGGCCCGTCGCGCCCGCGCCGGTCGCCGGCGGCGCCACCGAGGAGAGGCTGCCGCTCCGCGGCATCCGCAAGCGCATCGCCGAGCGCATGCACAAGAGCAAGGCGACCGCGGCGCACTTCACCTACGTCGACGAGCTCGACGCGACGAACCTCGTCGAGTTGCGCGAGGCCCTGAAGCCGAGCGCCGCCGAGAAGGGCGTCAAGCTCACCTACATGCCGTTCATCATCCAGGCGACGATCGCGGCGCTGAAGAAGTTCCCGATGTTGAACGCGACGCTCGACGACGAGAAGCAGGAGATCGTCGTCAAGAACTACTGGCACGTCGGCTTCGCCTGCGACACCGACCAGGGGCTCGTCGTCCCGGTGATCAAGGACGCCGACCGTCGCACGCTCCTGAACCTCGGCGCCGCCGTTCAGGACCTGACCGCGCGCGCGCGCGAGTCGAAGCTCTCGCTCGACGAGGTGAGCGGCTCGACGTTCACCATCACCAACGCCGGTAACATCGGCGGCCTCTTCGCCACGCCGGTCATCAACTGGCCCGAGGTCGCGATCCTGGGCGTGCACAAGATCGCCGATCGCGCCGTCGTGAAGAACGGCGCCATCGTGATCCGCAAGACGATGTACCTGTCGGTCTCGATCGACCACCGCGTGGTCGACGGCGCGACCGGCGCGCGCTTCATGAATGAGGTCCTGCAGCTGCTCGAGGATCCGCGGCGGCTCCTGCTCGGGTCGCTGTGAAAAAGAAGTCGACGAAGAAGCGGCAGCCGACGGAGCGGAGCGACGCCGCGAAGGCGCGCCCGCGTCCGCCGCCGAAGCCGGCGCGGCGTCCCGCTCCGGCCGCGCCGGCGCGCGCCCGGCACGTTCCGGCCGCGGCCCACGCCCGCCGCAACGGCGCGACGAAGACAGCGCCCGCCGCGTCCGCTCCGTCCCTGCTCGCGTCCGACGAGCCGATCCGGCTGCTCGCGCCCGACGGCGCGTGGCTCGGCGGCGCGAAGGATCCGCCGCCCGCGCCCGAGCTCGCGCTCGAGCTCTTCCGCGGCATGCTGCGCGTGCGCCTGCTCGACGGCCGCATGCTCAACCTGCAGCGACAGGGGCGCATCGGCTTCTACGGCCAATCGACCGGGCAGGAGGCGGCGATCATCGGCAGCGCCGCCGCCGCGACGGCGCAGGACTGGATCGCGCCGGCGCTGCGCGAGGCGGGCGTCGCGGTGTGGCGCGGCCTGCCATTGGCGCGCCTGATCGCGCAGTGCATGGCGCGCGACGGCGAGCCGAGCCGCGGCCGCCAGATGCCGTGCCACCACACGTTCCGCGCCGGCAACTTCATCTCGATGTCGAGCGTGATCGCGACGCAGCTCGTGCACGCGACCGGCATCGCGCTCGCCGCGCGGATCAGGAAGGACCCGATCGTCGCGCTCGGCTACCTCGGCGACGGAGCGACGTCGGAGCACGACTTCCACTCCGCGCTCAACTTCGCGGCGGTCTGGAAGGCGCCGGTCGTCTTCTTCTGCCAGAACAACCAGTGGGCGATCTCGGTGCCGGTGAGCCGCCAGACGGCGTCGCGCACGCTCGCCGTCAAGGCGGTCGCGTACGGGATGCCCGGCGTACGGGTCGACGGCAACGACGTCGTCGCGGTGCACCGCGTGACGCGCGCGGCGGTCGAGCGCGCGCGTGCTGGAGGCGGCCCGACCTTCGTCGAGGCGCTCACCTACCGCCGCATGGGCCACTCCTCCTCGGACGACCCGACCAAGTACCGCGACTCCGCCGAGGTCGCGAAGTGGGAGCAGCTCGATCCGATCGACCGCATGCGCCGCCACCTGACGGCGCGCGGCCTCCTCACGAAGCCGATGGAGGAGGGCTTCGAGGAGGAGATCCAGGCGGCGATCTCTGCCGCGATCACCGAGGCCGAGGCCCTGCCCGAGCCCGCCGCGGAATCGCTGGTCGAGGACGTCTTCGCCGAACCGACGCCGCAGCTCGTCGCGCAGCGGGACGACCTCCTGCGCTCGCTCGGGCAGCGCGGCACGCCCCCTTCGGCGCCTTCGCACGGCCGCTGAGCCCACCCCACAATCCAAGAGAGCCACGAAAGAGACCATGGCCGAGAAGAGCGCAGAGGTCGTCGTCGTCGGTGCCGGACCGGGCGGCTACGTCGCGGCGATCCGCGCGGCGCAGCTCGGGAAGAAGGTCCTCGTCGTCGAACGCGACCAGATCGGCGGCGTCTGCCTCAACGTCGGCTGCATCCCGAGCAAGGCGCTCATCGCCGCAGGGGGCCTGAAAGAGAGGATCGAGCGCGCCGGCAAGCTCGGGCTCAAGATCGCGGGGAAGGTCGAGGTCGACGTCGCGACGCTGGTCGGCTGGAAGGGCTCGATCGTGAAGCAGCTGACGGGCGGCGTGTCGTCGCTCTTCAAGCGCCACGGGATCGAGACGATCGCGGGCGACGCGAAGCTCGCCGGTCCGGGCCGGCTCGAGGTGAAGGGCAAGGACGGGCCGACCGTCGTCCAGTACGGCGACGCGATCCTCGCCACCGGCTCGCGCCCGATCGAGATCCCCGGCTTCAAGTTCGACGAGAAGGACGTCTGGTCGAGCACCGGCGCGCTCGCGCCGTCGCGCATCCCCAAGCGCCTCCTCGTGATCGGCGGCGGCTACATCGGGCTCGAGCTCGGCATCTTCTATTCGAAGGTCGGGAGCGCCGTGACGGTGGTCGAGATGCTGCCGACGATCCTGCCCGGCACCGAGTCCGACTGCGCGCTCGTCGTCTCGAAGTCGCTGGCGAAGCGCGGTATCGCGGTCCGCACGAACGCGAAGGCGCTCGGATACGAACGCAAGGGCGGCGCGCTCGTCGTCACCGTCGAGAATGACGGACAGAAAGAAGTCTTCGAGGTCGACCAGATCCTCTCGACCGTCGGCCGCCGGCCGAACAGCGAGAACCTCGGCCTCGAGACCGTCGGCATCAAGCCGGACGCGAAGGGGTTCATCGCGGTCGACGCGCAGCGACGCACG
The DNA here is from genome assembly GCA_035695985.1 of Planctomycetota bacterium. GTDB lineage: Bacteria > Planctomycetota > B15-G4 > B15-G4 > SIAN01 > DASRRB01. The sequence continues at coordinate 26,525 of DASRRB010000108.1, forward strand.
AGCGCCGCCCACGTCTACGCGATCGGCGACGTCGCCGGCCAGCCGATGCTCGCCCACAAGGCGAGCCGCGAGGGGCTCGTCGCGGCCGCGGCGATCGCCGGCGACAAGTCGGCTGCCTTCGATCCGGTCGGGATCCCGGCCGTGATCTTCACCGACCCCGAGGTCGCGTCGGTCGGCCTCACCGAGCCGCAGGCGGTCGAGAAGGGCTACACGCCGGTCATCGGCCGCTTCCCGTTCGCCGCGTCGGGCCGCGCGATGACGCGCGACGAGACCGACGGCTTCGTGAAGGTCGTCGCCGACAAGAAGACCGACGTGGTGCTCGGCGTCCACATGGTCGGACCCGACGTGAGCGAGTTGATCGCCGAGGCGGGCCTCGCCCTCGAGATGGGGGCGACCGTCGAAGATCTCGCGTCCACGATCCACGCCCACCCGACGCTGCCCGAGGTCGTCATGGAGGCGGCCGAGGCGGTGCACGGGATGGCGATCCACATCTTCCAGCCCAAGCGCGCCTGATCCGGGCCGCGGCGCACGGGGAACCGGCTGCGCCGCCGTGCGGTAGATTGCCCGCCCGCGTCCGTCGCCGCTCCCGACGCGACGCCGTCAGGAGGTCGTCCGTGCCGCACCCCGTTTCGCGCCGCATCGCGGCGTTGTCCGCGTTCGCGTCCTTCCCGCTGCTCGCCGGCGGACAGTCGGCACCGCCGCCGGCGCAGACTTTGGCGCCAACGTCGGCGCCGCCGTCCTCTCCGACGCTCGAGCAGCGGCTCGCGCGCCTGTGCGACGACGTCGAGCAGCTGCGGGCGCAGCTCAAGATCAGCGGCCTCTCGCTCGCGGTGGTGAAGGACGACCAGGTCGTCCTCGCGCGCGGATTCGGCGTGCGCGACCGCGAGAAGAAGCTGCCGTGCGACGAGAACACGCTTTACGGTGTCGGCAGCACCACCAAGGCGTTCACGTCGATGCTGGTCGCGATGCTGGCCGACGAGGGGAAGCTCTCGTTCCACGAGCGGCCGGCCGCGTACCTGCCGTGGTTCAAGTTCAAGGACCCGAACGCCGACGCGCACGCGACGCTGCGCGACCTGATGGCGCACCGCACCGGCCTCACGCGCACCGACGTCGCGTGGCTCGCG
>DASRRB010000109.1:0-7436 GCA_035695985.1 Planctomycetota bacterium
ACGAGGCGTCCGAAGGCGAAGAGCAGTGCTGCGAAGAGGCGGGCGAAGGGAAGTGCTGCGAGGAAGAGGGCCGCGGCTGCTGCGAGGAGTCGAACGACTCCGACGACGACGACCACGAGGACGAGGACGACGGCGAGGACGATGACGACGACGCGTCGATCGCGGTTCCTGCCTCGATCGCCCTCCCGGCGATCTGATCGGACGCGACCAACGACGAATCCTGAACGAACGGGGCGCCGGCGGGAGACCGCCGGCGCCCCGCTGCTTTCCGGGAAGCTTGCGCGCGCTCAGACCTTCAGGTCTTCGATCTCGCGGCGCGCCGCGCCCGCGACGCGCTTCAGCGCGGGCTCGACCTGCTCCGTCAGGAACTCGACCACCTGCTGCGCCGCGCGGCCGGTCAATGTCGACCCGTCGGCGAGCTTCGCGAAGCCGCGCTTCACCGCCGCGAAGGCCGGATCCTGCGAGAGTCGCGCGAACAGGTCGTTGTCGGCGGCGCCGCCCTTCATCCGCTCCGCCGCGGCGCGCGCATGCACGCGCAGCTTCTCGTGGAGGTCCTGCCGGTCGCCGCCCGCCTGGACGGCCTGCATCAGGATCTCCTCGGTCGCCATGAACGGCAGCTCGCGCTCGAGGTGGGCGCGGATGCGCGGCTCGTGGACGAGGATCCCGCGGAAGATGCTCTGGTAGACGCGCAGGACCGCGTCGGCGGCGAGGCACGCCTCGGCCAGCACGATGCGGCGGTTGGCCGAGTCGTCGAGCGTCCGCTCGAGCCACTGCTGCGCCGCCGTCTCGGCGGCATTCGCCGGCAGGTGGATCAGGAAACGCGCGAGCGAGACCATGCGCTCGGCGCGCATCGGGTTGCGCTTGTAGGCCATCGCCGACGAGCCGACCTGCTTCTCCTCGAACGGCTCCTCGATCTCCTGCTCGTGCGCGAGCAGGCGCAGGTCGTTCCCCGCCTTCGCCGCCGACTGGCCGAGCCCCGACAACACCGAGAGGATGCGCGCGTCGACCTTGCGCGGGTAGGTCTGGCCGGTGACGGCGAAGGTCGTCGCGAAGCCGAGCCGCGCCGCGAAGCGCCGGTCGAGCTCGCGCACCTTGGCGTGGTCCCCGCCGAAGAGCGACAGGAACGACGCCTGGGTACCCGTCGTCCCCTTGACGCCGCGTAGCGGCAACCACGCGATCAGCCGCTCGAGCTCCTCGAAGTCGAGGAGGAGGTCCTGCAGCCAGAGGCAGGCGCGCTTGCCGACGGTGGTCGGCTGCGCCGGCTGGAAGTGGGTGTACCCGAGCGTCGGCAGCGCGCGGTGCTGCCGCGCGAAGTCGGCGAGCTGCTGCATGACCTGCGCCGTCGCGCCGCGCAGCAGCACGAGCGCCTCGCGCAGCACGATCAGGTCGGCGTTGTCGGTGATCGTGCACGAGGTGGCGCCGAGGTGCAGGAACGGCTTCGCCGGCGGGTGGAGCTCGGCGAAGGCGTGCAGGTGGGCCATCACGTCGTGGCGGAGCGTCTTCTCGAGCTCGGCCGCGCGCGCGAGGTCGATGTCGTCGATCCTGCGCGCCAGCGCGGCGATGTCCGCTGCCGGGAGGTCGAGGCCGAGCTCGCGCTGCGTCTCGGCCAGCGCGATCCAGATCTCGCGCCAGAGCTTCGCTCTCCGCCGCTCCGAGAAGAGCTCCTGCATCGCGCGGCTGGTGTAGCGCGACGCGAGCGCGCTGCGCCAGAGCGAGCCCGGATCGGCGCCCGGTTCGGCCGCCGCTTCGTCGCCCGCTCCCTTCGCACCCTTCGTCATGACCCTCCCCGCTCAGCCGGTCAGCTTCGGACCGAAGGCGCGCCACGCGTTGAACGCCGCGGCGACGCCTCCCACCGCGAACAGGCGCAGCAGCGCGACGCGAAAGCGCCCCGGACCGCGCACCCCCCACCAGAGCGCGATGCAGCCGATCCCTCCCAGCACGTCGACGCAGACGTCGGCCGGGTCGGAGCTGCGATGCGGCGTGAACGCCTGGTGCCATTCGTCGACGATGCCGTAGGCGAGGACGAGCAGCAGGACCAGCGCGAGCCGCGAATTGGTGAGCGCGCCATCGCGGCGGAACGCCTCGGCCAGGAGCAGCGCGAGCACCCCGAAGAGCACGAAGTGGAAGGAGTTCCCGAGGAACCCCCAGGCCGGCCCGCTGCCGCCGACCCCCTCGAGCGAGCTCGACGAGAGCCACCAGATCAGGCCGCCGTGCGCCACGGCGAGCGCGGCGGCGACCGGCGGCAGGCGCGAGGAGTCAGCGCCGCTTGACGAGGCGGACACAGGTCCCTCCCCCTTCGCGCGAGCGCCACTCGACCGCGTCCATCGTCTGCTGGATGAGGAAGAGGCCGCGCCCCGACTCGGCGTCCTCGCCCGGCAGCGCGGCGTTGGCGGCGGCGGCGCGCGCCGCGAAGTCGCCGCGGTCGCGCACCTCGATCTCGAGCCGGTCGACGAAGAGCGCGACCGCGAGCTCGACCGTCTCGCCGCGCGCCCGCGAGCCGGCGTGCTCGCACGCGTTGACCAGCACCTCGTCGAAGCCGAGCAGCACCGACTCGCGCGACGGCTCGGAGAAGCCGTACGCCTCGAGGAGCGAGCGCAGGTGCGAGCGGACCACGCGGACCGCTTCCGCCTCGGGGGCGATGCGGAGGTCGACGGTGATCTCGGGGCGCGGGTCGGGGACGGCCACCTCGGCACGTTATGCCGCCCGCGCGAGAGGGACAAGGAAAGCGGGCGGGCGCGGCCGATCGCCCCGGAGCGTCGATCAGGCCGGCGCGCGCGCGAACGAAAGCGAGAGGTCGAGCGCCGCCGCCGAATGCGTGAGCGCGCCGACCGAGATGCGGTCGACGCCCGCCTCCGCGAAGGCGCGCACGTTCTCGAGCGTGATCCCCCCCGACGCCTCGAGACCGACTTGGGCCGGCCTATGTTTGGCTCGCACCGCGACGACCGCCTCGCGCACGCGCGCGGGCTCGAAATTGTCGAGGAGGACGAGATCGGCGCCCGCCGCCGCGGCGCGCAGCGCCTCGTCGGCGTCGAAGACCTCGATCTCGAGCTTCAGATTTCGTGATGCCGGCGCGGCGCGCGCCGCCGCGATCGCTGCCTCGATCGGGCGCGGCGCCGCGCCGAAGATCAGGTGGTTGCTCTTGATCAGGACCTGGTCCCACAGGCCGACGCGGAGGTTCACGCCGCCGCCCGCGGCGACGGCCCGCTTGTCGAACGCGCGCAGGCCGGGCGCCGTCTTGCGCGTGTCGAGGATCGCCGCGCCGGTGCCCGCGACCGCGTCGACGAAGCGGCGCGTGAGGGTCGCGACGCCCGACATGCGCTGCACCAGGTTGAGCAACGTGCGCTCGGCCGCGAGCAGCGCGCGCGCCCGCCCGCGCACGACCGCCACGACGCTCCCGGGACGGACGCCGGTCCCGTCGGCGAGCACGTCCTCCGCGGTGGCCGCGGGGTCGAGCAGGCGGACGATGCGCTCGACGAGGTCGGCGCCGCAGACGACGCCGGCCGCCTTGGCGACGAGGCGCGCCGAGGCGGTCGCGTCGGCCGGCACGACCGCGTCGGCCGTCACGTCGCCGCGGCCGAGGTCCTCGGCGAGGAACGCGCGCAGGCGCTCCTCGAGGTCGGCGGGCGGCCAGCTCGCGGCGGCGCGGTCGGACGGGGTCTTGGGGTTCGGCGGAATCATGGTCGCCGCAGAGTGGCGCGGCGCAACGCGGCGCGCAAGCGCGGCGTCATTCGCCGAACGCGATGCGCGGCGCGAGCTGCGTGGCCGCCCGCTCGCCCATCCCGGAGACGCGCTCGATCAGGTCGTCGACGTCGCGGAAGCGCCCGTCGTCGTGGCGCGCGCGGACGATGCGCGCGGCGAGCGCGACTCCGACGCCCGGCAGCTCCGCGAGCTCCTCCTCGGAGGCGTGGTTCACGTCGATCCGCTCGGAGGCGTGCGCGGGCGAGTAGCGGCGCGTGATCGAACGCGTGTGGAGGCTCGCCAGGACCGCGGCGGCGACGAGCAGGCCGGCGACGAAGAGCAGTGCGCGCCGATCGCGTTCGCGGCCCGGCGCCTCCGCTTCACGCGGTTCCGGCATGGCCGTTCAGAGCGCGCGGCCGCGCGTGCCGCACCAGCGAGAAGTAGCGCCGGACGACGTCGTCGACGGCCGCCTCGAGAGCGGCGCGATCGGGGATCGGCCGGCGCAGCTCGGGCGCGTCGCCGAGACAGAGCGCGAGCTCGCCGCCCGTCTCGAGCACGGCGAGCACCTCGTCGCGCAGCCGGAAGCGGACGAGGTCGCCGTCGACCTCCTCCTCGATCTCGTCGCCGATGCGGAGGATCTTCTTCTTGGCGAGGTCGAGCAGCGGCACGTCGGACTTCGTGCGCTTCGACTCGGGAGCGGGCGCCGCCGCGGCGACCTTCGCCGGTGTCGTCACCTTGGTCGTCGCGGTGGAACGGGGAGGATCCGTGGCCGGAGGAGGGCCTCGCGACTCTCCTCCGGCTCGGACCACGACCAGGCGGTCCACGCCCTGCAACGGGAGCGTGTGCGTCTCCACCAGCTCGATTCCCAGCGATCGAAGCCAACCGCTGGCGTCGAGCAGCGCGTCGGGTGCGCGTCGGACGCAGAGGACGACTCGAGGATCCGCCGCGAACGACACTCCGTCCGCACGGAACAGTCTCTCGAGCAGCCCACGCATTCGCCGCACTTCGACCAGGACGCACACCGCGCGGCCGAGCAGCGCCGGAATCCCATCCACCCCCTCCCCGAGGGCGATGAGCGGTCGCGAAGCCGCGTCCTTGAGGACGAGATCCAGCGTGAGCTCAGGGGTGAGTCTGAGCCCGACGTCGAGGACCTTGAGGCCCCGCTCCAACAATTCCGGTTGTTCCGCGAGACGGGAAAGTGCCTCCCCCGCCTCGCGATGCTGTGCCCCGGCCTGGAGCATTCGCTCCTCCCCAACCCTCACGACCTTCGCCGCCTGGAGACCTTGCGATCTCACGAAGGCCGTTTCCGCCATCCGCTGACCGGTCGGGGCGAGATTGTAGGGAGTGGCGCCTTGTCCACAACCGCTCGTGTTGCAGACTCTCCCCGACCCCCACGAATATGGTCAGGTGCGGCCATGACCCTCCGGCCCTCGCCCCATTCCTGGCGACAGTAAGCTCGCACGGCTTCGCCTGCCGGTCCGCGGCGGTCCTTTGGAGATCCCGTACATGCCGCTGCGTCCGCTGCTGCTGTCCGGCCTCCTGGCTCTGGCGATGGCGGAGGCGCCGGGCGACCCGATCCCCGGCGAGAACAGCCAGGCCCTCGAGACGAAGAAGCCGGGCAGCGAGGCCCCCGCCTTCAAGCTCGAGACGCTCGACGCTCGCAAGGTGACGTCGGCCGAGCTGTTCGGTGACGCCAAGGACCGGACCGTCCTCGTCCTCGTCTTCTGGTCGCGCCAGTGCCCGTGGGTCGAGCGCTGGAATCCCGACCTCGAGGCGCTGGTGCAGGAGTTCGCGAAGCAGCCGCGCGTGCGCTTCGCCGTGATCGACTCCGACAAGAACGAGACGGGCGACCCCCAGGCGATCCGCGACTACCTCGCCAAGGCGAAGTACACCTTCACCGTCTACCTCGACCGCGGCAACGTCCTCGCCGACGCGCTCGGCGCGACGACCACTCCGCACTGCTTCGTCTTTCGCGAGCGCAAGCTCGTCTACACCGGCCGGATCAACGACCGCCGCCCGCCCGACGCGATCGTGAGCTCGAAGCCGGCGTCGCCCCCGCCGCCGCCCCCGCCGCTCGACCCGCTGCTGAAGAAGGCGATCCTCGCCGCGCTCGAGGGCAAGGCGCCCGACGTGCCGGTCGACGCCCCGACCGGCTGCCGGATCAAGCGGCAGTGAGCCGCGCACGGCGGTGATGGCGACGGCGGTCCGCGTCGAGCGCTTCGTGCTGCGCAGCGCCGCGCTGCGCGGCAATCCGCAGGGCGACCCCGACGAGCGCGAGGTCGTGGTCGTCGTCCCGCCCGACTACGAGTCGGGCGCGCGCCGCTACCCGGTCGTGCTCGTGCTCGCGCCGTTCGCGGGGTTCGGGGCGACGCTGCTCAACCGCGGCTGCTGGGACGAGGGGCTCGACCAGCGGCTCGCCCGCCTCTTCGGCGAAGGCTGCCCGCCCGCGCTCTTCGTCCTGCCCGACGCGAGCACGCGGCTCGGCGGCTCGCAGTACGTGAACTCGGGCGCGCTCGGCCGCTACGAAGACCACGTCGTCGACGAGGTGCTGCCCGAGGTCGAGCGGCGCTACCGGACGCTGGCGAAGCCGGGCGGGCGCGCCGTCGCCGGCCGCTCGAGCGGCGGCTTCGGGGCGCTCCACCTCGCCTTCCAGCGGCCCGGCCACTTCGCGGCGGTCGCGAGCCTGAGCGGCGACCTCGGCTTCGAGCTCTCCTACGGCCGCGACTTCCCGGTCTGCGCCGCGACGCTCGAGCGCGCCGGCGGCGTGCCGCCCTTCCTCGACGGCTTCTTCGCGCGCCACCGCCACGGCGGCGACGACTTCACGACGATCAGCACGCTCGCGCTGGCGGCCGCCTATTCGCCCGATCCCGCGGCGCCCGGCCGCTTCGCGCTGCCGTTCGATCCGCGGACCTGCGAGCTCGAGCGCGACGTCTTCGCGCGCTGGCTCGCCTTCGACCCGGTGCAGCGCGTCGCGCGCGAGGCGGCGGCGCTGCGCTCGCTGCGCCTCCTCTTCGTCGACTGCGGGACGCGCGACGAGTACTTCCTCCAGTACGGCGCGCGCCGCTTCGCGCGCGCGGCGCAGCGCGAGGAGGTCCCGCTCGAGCAGCAGGAGTACGACGACGGCCACCGCGGGACGTCCTACCGCTACGACGTCGCGCTCCCCCGCCTGGTGAAGGCGCTCGATCCGGCCGGCTCCTGAGCGCGCGCCGCCTCCCGGCCCCATGGACGCGCCCTCCCCCGCCGCCCGCCCCCCGCGCTCGGTGCGCGCCAGCGCGCTGCTCTTCGTCGGCTTCGTCGCCCTCCTCCTGTTCCTGGTCGAGGGGCTGCGCCGCCTCGCGAGCGCGGGCGACGCGGCGCCGTTCGACCCCGCCGACCTCGCCAAGCTCTCGCCGCCCGACCCCGTCGAGCTCGCGCTCTTCGTGCTGCTCGCGGCGGTGCGGCTCGGCGTGGCGGGCTTCGCGGGGCGTCCGCGCCGCCTGCTGCCGCTCCTCGACCTGCCGCTGCTCGGGCTCGCCGTGGCGGTGAGCGGCGGGACGCTCTCGCCGCTCGATCCGACGCTCGCGCTCGTCTACGTCACGGCGCTGCTCTTCCGGCGCGGCGCCGAGACGGGGCGCACGCCGCGGCGGCGCCTCGCGCTCGAGCTCCTGGTCGGGCTCGTCGCGCTGCACGCCGTCGTGCTGCGCCACGACCGGCGCCGCCTCGCGAACGGCACCGAGGACGAGACGCGCCGCGTCGCCGCGACGATCGACGCCGCGCGC
>DASRRB010000110.1:0-10474 GCA_035695985.1 Planctomycetota bacterium
CGAGCGCCTCGGCTACGTCACGCTCGAGCCGGGCGTCACCTTCCGCCAGCTCCACGCCTTCCTGCGGCGGCGGCGCTCGCGGCTGCACGCCAATCCGACCGGCAGCACGCCCGACGCGAGCCCGCTCGCCAACGCGCTCGAGCGCGGCCTCGGGCACGGCCCGCTCGGCGACCGCTTCAACGGCGTCTGCGGTCTCGAGGTCGTGCTGCCGACCGGCGAGTGCGTGCGCACCGGCTTCGCGCGCCTGCCGGGCGCCGCGGCGGCGCCGCTCCATCGCTGGGGAGTCGGCCCGTGGGTCGACGGCCTCTTCAGCCAGTCGAGCTTCGGCGTCGTGACGCGCCTCACGCTCTGGCTCTCGCCGATCCCGGAGCTCGGCGACCGGATCGCCGCGACGATCGGGAGTGCGCGCGACCTGCCGCGTGCGATCGAGGCGCTGCGGCCGCTGCTGCTGCGCGGCGTGCTGCGCAACCCCGTGAAGCTCACCAACGACTACCGCGTGCTCAGCACCGCGACGCGCTACCCGCGGTCGATCACGAAGGGCGACGGCGTGCTGCCGCGCGCGCTCGCACGCGCCCTGCTGCCGCGGCCCTTCTCCTGGGTCCTCTCCGGGACGCTCGAGTACGCGACGGCGCGCCACCGCGCGCCCGAGCGCCGGCTGCTGCGCGACGCGCTCGCCGCCTCGTGCCGCCGCATCGCCTTCACGCGCGAGGCGCAGCTGCGCGGGCCCGGCGGCGACGGCTGGGCCGAGCTCCATCGTCCCGGCGTCGCGCGCGACGTGGTCGCGACCTACTGGCGCAAGCGCAGCGCGCCGCCTGCCGACCCCGACCCCGACCGCGACCGCTGCGGCGCCATCTGGTGCAGCCCGGTCGTCCCGATGACGGGGCGCGACGTCGCCGCGGCGGTGCGCATCGTCGAGCGGACGACCGCCGACAGCGGCTTCGAGCCGATGATCACGATCACGGCGCTCGACGGACGCAGCGCCCACCTCGTCATTCCGATTTTCTTCGACCATGCGGTCGCGCGCGACGACCGGCGCGCGCTCGCCTGCGCGCGCCGGCTGCACGCCCGGCTCGCGCGCCGCGGCTTCTTCCCGTACCGCCTCGGCGTCAACTCGATGCGGCTCCTGCCGGCGACGAACGGCGACGACGCGGCGTTCCGCCGCCGTCTGAAGCTCGCCTGCGATCCGCGCCGGATCCTCTCGCCGGGCCGCTACGCGACGTAGACGTCGGGGGCGTTCCGGGCGTCGGGGACGACGAGGGCGCCGCGCCGCCCGCTCGCGGCGCGCGCGACCCGTCCCTTGTAGTGGCGGTGGAGGAAGTCGTAGAGCACGAGCTCGTGCGTGCGCGCCGCCGCGCGCAGCAGCCGGTTGCAGTGCATGTGGAGGAGCGACGACGCGATCTCCTCGAGCGGCGCGGCGAGGCTCCCGTCCGCCGCCGCGCGCTGCAGCGCCGCGCGCGCGGCCGCGCTCCGCTCCGACCGGCGAGCGAACGCCGCGCGCTCCGGCGACCCCGCGTCCTCCTCGTCGCCGGCCGGGGCGAGCAGCCGCGCGACCGCCGCCGACTCGGCGCGCCACTTCGCGCCGATCTGCCGCGCGACCGCGTCACCCGCCTTGAACTCCGAATGGAACGCGTCGCGCGCCCGAAGCAGCGTGCGGCGTCTCGTCTCGAGGTCGAGGCCGAGGTCGTCCAAGAGGCGGTCCATGCCGAGCAGCGCGAGCCGCCAGCGGCGGTCGCCGTCGCCCTCGGTCGGGGCGTCGCGCAGGAGCCCGACGATCGCCTCGCTGTCGAAGTGGAAGAGCTCCTCGCAGAGCGCGATCCCTTCCGGCCCGCCGTAGCGCTCGATTTCCCGTTCATACGTGTCGATTTGCAGCTTCCAGAGGAGGTTCGAGTCGAGCAGCGGGGCGACCGCTCTGCGCAGCCGCGGCAGGAGCTCCGGCTCGAGGCGGCACGCCTCGCCCTGGAATCTCAGCCGCAGGTGGCCGTGCGGATCGGCGTAGCGCACGAAATGCCAGCGCCGCGCGACGCCCTCGGCCGCCAGCTCCACGGCCAGCGGTCCGACCACCGTGCGCACCAGGTCGTCGACCGCGAGCGCGCCGCCGTAGAGCTTGACCGTCAGCCACTCGGAGCCGGGCGCGAAGCGACGCGCGACTGCCGTCGTCGGCGAAGGACGCGCGCGGCGCGGCGCTTCGGCGGCGGCGCACCGCACGAACGGGACGAGGATCTCGTGGACGTGGCGCCCCTCCGGCCCCGTGACGCAGAGGAGATCGGGCGCGGGAAAGAGCTCGGTCAGCGTCGCGTCGCGCCCGCGCATCTGCGCGAGCAGCGTGGCGACGAGCGCCGGCTCCTCGAGGTCGATCGGGAGCTCGTGGTCGCCTTCGGTCAGGCAGACCCAGCGCGGGAGGCGGCGCTCCGCTCTCCAGGCGGCGAGCGCCGCCGGGCGAGCGGACGTCCCGGCCTCGATCAGACGCGCCGACTCCTCGCGCGCGACGCGCCACTGCGCGCGCGCGAGCACGAGTCGCCCGTGAGTGACCCGCGGCAGGAACGCCGAGTTCGCGAGCGCGCCCCAATGCCACGCGAGCCCCCCCGCGACCCCCTGCTCCTGCAGCCCGCAGAGGAACCGGTAGACGCCGGGCTGCGCCGAGTAGTTGTGCGCCGTGGTGAGGCGCGGCAGCACCTCGCGGCCGTGCCGCTTCGAGCGCAGGACGACGCGTCCGCCGCGCACCGAGACGAGCAGATCGCCGAGCTCGATCTGGTTCGCCTCGGGCAGGCTGGAGCGGCCGAGGTAGCAGATCTCGTGGCCGCGGTGGGTCGGCCGCGCGAGGATGTTGCCGACGCGCCCCTCGGGCAGGTGGACGATCTCCGCGAAGAGCGCGTCGGGCCGCAGCGCCTCCTCGGCCCGCAAGTGGCCCGCGACCGCGTCCGCGAGCTCGGGGTCGGCGTGGCCGAAGCGGCCGAGGAGGCGCGCGCCCGACGGCCCGCTCGCGCCCTGGAGCAGGAGCCGGAAGTCGCCGCGGTCGACCGCCTCGGCCGACGCCGCCTCGATGCGCGCGTGCGCGGCGAAGGCGTCGGGCAGCGGCGGCGGATCGTCGACGGCGAGCTTCTCCACGTCGTCGTCGGTGAGCGACCATTCGGTCGCGCCGCGCTGCAGCAGGCCCGTCACGCGCTCGAGGAGGTGGCGCTCGCGCGCGCCGAACGGCGCGGGCGTCTCGGCCGCGGCGAGCTCGAGGCCGTCGAGGATCGGCGCGGCGCTCACGACCTCGTCGGTCCCGCCGTCGCCGACGCCCGTCTCGTCGTCGAGCGCCTCGGAGAGCGGCACCTCGCGCGTCACCGGGGTGTCGCCGAACCGCTCGCAGAAGGCGCGGCGGAAGTTCGCGAGCGAGTCGTCGGGGCGCGGCGCGATCCGCCGCAGCAGCTCGACGCCGCGCTGGAGCTCCGCGACGAGCGCGCTCCCGAGCGCTGCGTCGGGCGCCGGCCGCGTCAGGTCGACCTGGAACGTGCGCGCGACGTCGACCTCCGCCGGCAGCTCCGACAGCGATGCGGCGAGCGCGCGGTAGCGCAGCGGCGCGACGCCCGGACCGCCGGCGTCGAAGCGGGCGAGTTCGTCGCGCACCGCCTCGAGCCGCTCGGCGGCGGCCGCGCCCCCCTCGGTCGCGCGCAGCCTCGCGATCCAGTCGTGGATCGGCTCGTCGCCGGTGATCGCCGGGACGAGCTCGGAGACGAGCACCTGCTGGTCGATCAGCGCGCCGACGTACTCCGCGGTCTCCGCTTCGGTCGCATCGGCGTCGCGTTCGCGCAGCGTGGCCACGAGCTCGCCGACCGTCGCGCCGCCGCGCGCCCGTGCGAGCACCGCGTCGAGGTAGTCGGCCGCCTCCAGCGCGCAGCGCCGGTGCGCCCACCCCTTCGCCTCGCGCCGGACCTCGTGGTAGCGCCAGCGCTCTCCGACGCGGCAGAGGCTCGAGTTGGGACGGAAGCGCAGCCGCGGCCGCAGCGTCGAATCGCGCGCGAGCGCGTCGGCCAGCAGCACGACGTAGTCCATGTCGAGCCGCGTGTGGCGACGCACTCGATCACCCAGGACGAGATGGGTCGTCGCGCCGATCGCGCCGAGCGAGCAGCTCCCGAACAGGCCGAACGGCGTCGCGCGCCCGGCCATTCGTGCGACGTAGCGCCAGAGCGACAGCTCGATGCGCGCGCCGTCCTCCGAGTCGGGCGCGCTGCGCCAGGTCTCGAGGCGCGCGTCGAGATCGGGCGAGGCGACGAAGAGCGCCTCGCGGACGTCGGGACGCTCGACGAGGCGGCGCAGCTTCGCGCGCGCCGCCTCGCCCGCCGCGCCGCCCGCGAACGCCGCGAACGGTAGCGCCGGCGCGCGCAGGACGAAGAAGCCGGACGGGGCGAAGGCGGCGGGAGTGCCCGTGTTCGTCACGCGTCGTGCTCCCAGCCGCGCTTCGCCCCGCCCGGAACGACGAGGCCCGCGCGTCCGCGGGCCTAGTAGTACGAACCGCCGCTGCTGACGGTGATGCTGCTGGTCCCGCCGCAGTTGTGGGTCCCCTTGCCGCCCTTGGTCGGCGCGATGCGCTCCTCGAGCTTCTCGATGCGGAAGCGCTTGCGCGGCGCGGCGGCGTCGGGACTCGCCTTCGCCGCGGGGTCGGGACGTGCAGGCCTCGAACTCATCGCGTTTCTCCTTCGGGAACGACTCGGGCTGCGCCGCGGGCCACCGCGGCGACGTCGATCAGGTAGGTCTCCTCCTCGTCGGTCAGCGGGCCGCGTTCGAGCGCCGCGGCGAGCCCCTCGACCTCGCGCGGCGTGCGCGGCGCGACGAGCAGCCCGTCGAGCTGCGGGCGCGTGAAGGCGAACCGGTAGTGGTCGGTGACCTCCGGCTGCCAGTAGTCGGGCGCGACGAGCCCCATCTCCGCCATGCGGCCGGGCGGCACGAAGCCCGACGTGCTCTTGAAGTTGAAGAGGAGCGGCCGCGGCCGCTCGGGCACGCGCGGGAAGAGGTCGTCGCGCGCGCCGGAGTGGTCGGCGTTGTAGCGGACGAAGGCGATGTCGAGCCCGCCGTGCTGCAGCGCCGCGGCCGCCGCCGCGCGGTCGTGGAAGGTGACGCCGATCGCGCGATTGCCCAGGAAGCGCTCCTCGCGATGGCGTTCGTAGACGGGGAGCCGCGCGCCGACCTCCGCGCCGTACGCGCCGCCCGCGAGCAGCACGTCGAGCCGCCCGAGCCCCGGCACCGCGTCGACGAGCTCTCGGAACGGGAAGCTGCAGAACTCGGGCTGCGTCGGGTAGCAGACGCCGGCGACGACGATCTCGTCGCGGACGGCGCGGCCGCGCGCGAGGAGCCGCGCGAGGCCGCGCCGCGCCTCCTCGTAGAGCGGCCAGTGCATGTCGGCGGTGACGAAGAAGAAGTTCACGCCGAGGTCGAAGGCAGCTTCGATCGTCGCCGGGTCCTCGACCATCCCGAGGCAGCAGGGGCTGACGCGCAGCCCGCCACTGCCTAGCGCGAGCCGGTCGGCGAGGCGGGGCAGCTTCATCCGCGCGACGGCGTCCGCTTGCAAGGTCACCCCCGGACGCCCGGAGTTCCGCCTCCGGGTCGTTGCAGAAGGACGCCATCGCGCCGGCGCATCGAACGCCGCATTTCGTTCGCGCCGCAGCGCGTTCGATCACCCTCGGCGGCGTCGTCCATCTCCTGTGTGGACGAGCGAGCCGCCGACGCGGGCCGGTCGACCCCCGACGCGGGGGCGCCGCCCGACTATGCTCCGATGCTCATGCCTCGATCCCGACGCCCGGACGGATCGGCCGTGATCGACGACTCGGCGGCGAGCGTCTCCGAGTGCATCCGGCGCGCGCGCGCGGGCGGATCCGAGGCGCTCGGCGAATTGCTCGCCGCGTACCGCAACTACCTCCGTCTCATCGCGGTGACGAGCCTCGACCGCCAGGTCCGGGGCAAGGCCGACGCTTCCGACCTGGTGCAGGAGACGCTGCTCAAGGCGCACCAGAACTTCCCGAAGTTCCGCGGCTCGACCGAACAGGAGTGGATCACGTGGATCCGGCAGATCCTCGTGAACAACCTCGCCGACCTGCGGCGGCGCTACTCGCTGCAGGGGCGCCGCGTCGAGCGCGAGCGGTCGCTCGAGTCGCAGGCCGAGCACTCGTCGAACATGCTGCGCGAGCTGGTGGAGGCGCAGGGACGGTCGCCGAGCCAGTCGGCCCAGCGGCGCGAGCGCGGCGTGATCCTCGCCGACGCGCTCGCCGGCCTCGCTCCCGAGGACCGCGAGGTCCTGGTGCTGCGCAACCTGCGCGAGCTCGAGTGGAAGGAGATCGCGGCCCTCACCGGCCGCTCGCCCGACGCGGCGCGCATGCTCTGGACGAGGGCGCTCGTGCGCGTCGGCAGGATCCTGAAGGAGCGGATGCCATGAGCGACACCGCCACGGGCGCCGGCAGCGTCGGCGCGATCCTCGACGCCTACCTGCGCGCGCTCGAGCAGGGCCGCGCGCCGCCGCGCGAGGAGCTGCTCGCGCAGCACCCGCAGTGCGCCGCCGAGCTCGCCGCCGCCCTCGACGGGCTCGAGTTCATCCACCAGGCGTCGCGCGACATGCCGCACGCGCCGACGGAGGGGAGCGAGCTCGCCGAGCGCCAGCTCCTCGGCGACTTCCGGCTGGTGCGCGAGGTCGGCCGCGGCGGCATGGCGGTCGTCTACGAGGCGGAGCAGGTCTCGCTCGGGCGGCGCGTCGCGCTCAAGGTCCTCCCGTTCGCGGCGGTCCTCGACCCGAAGCAGCTGCAGCGCTTCAAGAACGAGGCGCTCGCCGCGGCGCACCTCCACCATCCCCACATCGTCCCGGTCTTCGCGGTCGGCTGCGAGCGCGGCGTGCACTACTACGCCATGCAGCTCGTCGAGGGGCAGAGCCTCGCCGCCGTGATCCGCGAGATGAAGGGGCGCGTGCCGGCGACCGAGCCGAAGACGCCGGCCACGTCGCACGGCTCGAACCGCGACCCCGGCTACGTGCGGATGGCCGTCGCGCTCGGCATGCAGGCCGCCGAGGCGCTCGACCACGCCCACCAGCTCGGCGTCGTCCACCGCGACGTCAAGCCGGGCAACCTGCTGGTCGACTCGCTCGGCGAGCTCTGGGTCACCGACTTCGGGCTCGCGCGCACGCTCCGCGACGGCGACCTCACGGTCACGGGCGAGCTGCTCGGCACGTACCGCTACATGAGCCCGGAGCAGACGCTCGCGAAGCGGGCGCCGATGGACCACCGCACCGACGTCTACTCGCTCGGTGTGACGCTCTACGAGCTGCTCACCCTCGAGCACGCCTTCCCCGGCGACGACCCGCACGCCGTGATGCGCGACATCGCGGAGAAGGAGCCGGTCGCGCCGCGCCGCTGGAACGACGCGCTCGCCGTCGACCTCGAGACGATCGTGCTCAAGGCGATGTCGAAGGACCCCTCGTCGCGCTACTCGACCGCGCTCGAGATGGCGGAGGACCTCGGCCGCTACCTCGAGGACCAGCCGATCCTGGCGCGCCGGCCGCCCGTCGCGGCGCGCGCGTCGAAGTGGGTGCGGCGCCACAAGGGCTTCGTGACCGCCGCCTTCGTCGTGCTGCTGATCGGGCTGGTCGCGCTCGTCGTCGACCACTTCCGCGTCGGCAACGAGCAGCGGCAGACGAAGGCCGCGCTCGACCGCGCCAACGACAACCTCCTCCTCGCGCGCAGCGCGGTCGACAAGTTCCTGGTCGAGATCGGCGTCTCGAGCATGGCCGACCTGCCGCTCCCGCGGCCGGCGCGCCAGCGCCTGCTCGAGACGGCGCTGCGCTTCCACGAACGCAACTTCGACGACTCCGAGTCGGTCGGCACGCGCGTGACGATCCTGCATGCGCTGCAGCGATACGACGACGCGATCGTGCGGCTCGACGCCCGGATCGCGCGGGATGCGTCCGACGGCTGGGCGCACATGCAGCGCGGCCACATGCTCTGGCATGAGAGGAAGTACGACGACGCGCTCGTGTCGCTCGAGCTCGCGTGCACGACCCGTCCCGACCTCGCGGAGGCGCACTCCTTCCGCGGCTGCGTCCTGAGGGACGTCGGCCGCCTCCCCGACGCGCTGGCCGAGCACGACCGCGCGCTCGAGCTCGACGGGAAGAGCGCCCGCTTCCACAACTATCGCGCGAACGTCCTCGCCGACATGGGCAAGGCGCAGGACGCGCTGGCCGAGTACGAGACGGCGTGCCAGCTCGACCCCGACCTTCCCAACGGCCTCTGCGGGAAGGGCGACGTGCTGGCGGGGATGGGCCGGCTCGAGGAGGCGCTCGCGGCCTACGAGCGCGCCAGCGCCGTCGATCCGAACTACGCGTGGGCCTGGACGGCGCGCGGGATGGTCCTCGTGTCGCTCGGCCGGCTCGGCGAGGCGGTGCGGTCGCACGACCGCGGCGTCGAGCTCGATCCCGGCAACGCGCGCGCGCACGTGAACCGCGGCATCGCGCTGAAAGAGGCGGGGCGCCTCGACGACGCGATCGCGGCGTACAAGAAGGCGATCGATCTCGACGCGACGCTCCTCCAGGCGCACGACAACCTCGCCGTCACTCTGGCGCTCCAGGGCAGGCACGAGGAGGCGCTGGCGGAGGCGAACGAGGGAATCCGCCTCGCCCCGAAGGACGCGCGCGCCCGCTTCAACCTCGGCTGCGTATACACCGCGAAGAAGGAGTGGGAGAACGCGATCCGCGAGTATCGGCGCGCGATCGAACTCGAGCGCGGCCTGCAGAAGGCCTACATCAACCTCGCCTCCGCGCTCGCCGGAAGCGGCAAGCTCGACGAGGCGATCCAGACGAGCCGCGCGGCGCTCGAGTTCGGGCGGGACGACGCCGACCTGTGGGGCGGGCTCGGGAACGCGCTGCGCGACCGGGGCGACTACGCGGGGGCGCTCGAGGCCTACCGGGAGGTGGTCCGGATCCGGCCGAACTACGCCATCGGGCGCCACTGCATCGGCCAGGTGCTCGCCAAGTGCCGGAAGCACCGCGAGGCGATCGCGTCGTTCGAGGAGGCGCTGAAGATCGACCCCAAGTTCGCCAACTCGCACTACGAGATCGGCGTTTCGCGCCTCGCGCTGCGCGATCCCGACGGCGCGATCGCGTCGTTCGACGCGGCGGTGGCGGCGCGGCCCGAGTTCGCCGAGGCGCTCCGCATGAAGGCGCGCGCATACGCGGCGAAGGGGGACCGCGGCCGGGAGATCGAAACGTACGAGGCGGCGGTCAAGGTCCGTGCCGACTACGTCGAGGCGTGGACCGAGCTCGGTCGCGCGAACAACGACGCGGGGCGGAGCGACGCCGCGATCACGGCGCTGACGAAGGCGCTCGGACTCCAGCCCGACCTGCCCGAGGCGCACTTGAACCTCGGCATCGCCTACTGCAGGAAGGACGATCCCGACCGCGCCATCGCGGAGTTCCGCATGGCGGTCGAGCTCCTCTCCGGCCGGGTACCGGCCGTCGCGGAGCAGCGCGACGAACGGCAGAAGCACGACGCATCCGTCCTCGCGCTCACCTACAACTCGCTCGGCAGCGCGCTCGACGACAAGAAGGAGCGCGCGGCGGCGCTCGCCGCCTATCGCGACGCGATCCGGATCGACCCGAGCAACGCGCCCGCGCACTGCAACCTCGCCATGGCGCTCTACGACGACGGAAAGAACGACGCGGAGTGCGAGGCGCATTACAAAGCGGCGATCGACGCCGAACCGACCATGGCGGAGGCGCACTTCGGGCTCGGGCAGCTCTACCAGATGCAGCGGCGCTACCGCGAGGCGCTGCCCTACCTGAAGAAGGGGCATGAGCTCGGGTCGAAGCAACCGGGCTGGAGGGCGAAATCGGCCGAGCGGATCGCGGCGGTCGAGCGGCAGATCGCGTTCGAGGATCGCCTCGAGGACGTCGTGAAAGGCGCAGCGGCGCCCGCCAACGAGCGCGAGCGCCTCGAATACGCGCTGATCCTCTACGGGAAGAAGCGCTACGTCGAGTCGGCGCGCTTCTTCGAGAAGGCGCTCGCGAACGACGCGGCGCTCGCGGACGACCTCGCCCGCTCGTACCGCTACAACGCCGCGTGCGCCGCCGTCCTGGCCGCCGCGAACGGGTCGGACGATCCCGCCGCATGGCGAGGGCGTGCGCTGCAGTGGCTGCGCGCCGACCTCGCGGCGCGCCAGGCGGCCGGCGACCAGAAATCGCTCCCGCACTGGAAGGAGGACCCCGACTTCAAGAGCGTCCGCGACGAGGTCGCCGCGCTGCCCGCGGGCGAGCGCGAGGCGTGGACGAAGCTGTGGAGCGACGTCGACAAGTTGATCTCGCCGCAATGACCGCGCGTCTGATGGGCGAGTCGGGCCACGACGTGATCGTGATCGGGGCGGGGCCGTCGGGCCTCATGGCCGCGCTCACCGCGTCGCAGGGGACGCCCTTCTGGTCGACGCCGCCGAGCCGGTTCGGCCGCGTGCTCGTCCTGGAGGAGCA
>DASRRB010000111.1:0-3857 GCA_035695985.1 Planctomycetota bacterium
GCGCTCGACGGCGTGCGCGAGCTCGAAGAGCGGCGCGCGCCGGTCGCCGCTCGCGTCCTCGAGCGAAAGGCCGGCGCAGCCGGTCGCGGCGCAGAGCGCGACGCTCTCCGCGACGCCTTCGGGAGTGCGCGCGTACCCCGACTGGAAGTCGACGTTCACGGGGAGCGGCGTCGCCTGCACGATCTCCCGCGCGTGCGCGAGGACGTCGTCACGCGAGAGCGCGTCGGCGGAGTCGGGCAGCCCGCGCGTGAACGCGAAGCCGGCGGACGTCGTGGCGAGCGCCTGGAATCCGCGGCGCGCGAGCGCGATCGCGCTGCCGACGTCCCAGGGATTGGGGAGGAGGAAGCAGCCGCTTCCGTGCAGCGCGCGGAAGCGGGCGATCCTGGCGGTCGAATCGGAGGCGGGCGGCGGAGGTGGCGTCATGGGGTCACTCGATCCCTGCGCGCTTCAGCACGGCGGCGAGGTCATGGTCGGCGCTGCGCGGCGGACGGCCGAGCCGCGCGTCGGCGTCGGGGTCGTCGACGAAGCGCTCGGTGGCGGCGTTCCATTTCAGTTTGCGCCCGAGCTTCATCGCGAGCCACGCGAGGTAGCAGGTCGTGAGGCTGCGCGCTGATTGGTCGATCGGGGCGACCGGGGCGCGGCGGTCGCGGATCGCTTCGAGCCAGTCGAAGTAGTGGTTCTTGCTCGCGGGCCAGCGCACCGCCTTTCCGCCGAGTTCGGCGCGCGCTTCGGGTGCGAGCAGCCGCGCGTCGCTCGCGCGCAACGGCGCGCTCTTGGGGTCGGCCGCCTTGGGGTCGCTCGCGGTCGCGCGCTCCTCGTTGCGCGTGCAGAAGAGCCAGCCGGCGTCGCCCTCGAAGCGCAGGCCGACCTCGAAGGTGTGGTCGAGGGTGACGTGCACGTCGCCGGGGTAGGCGAGCTCGACGTGGTAGTCGCGGTGGACGGTCCAGAGGTCGTTCTGCATGAAGGTCGCGCGCCCCTCGATCGTGAGCGGGCCGCCGACCTCCTGGCCCATCGCCCACTGCGCGATGTCGACGTGGTGCGCGCCCCAGTTCGTGATCATCCCGAGCCCGAAGTCCTCGGTCGTGATCCAGCCGGGGCGGCCGGACAGGCTCGTCTGCGGATGGACGCGCCCCTCCATGTAGGGCTGCTCGGGCGCGGCGCCGAGCCAGCGCGCGTAGTCGAGGTTCGCCGGCACGTCCATCGGCGCGGGCGGCTTGCCGCTCGGCGCGTCGCTGCCGAGGCCGATCTGGATCGACTTCAACTTCCCGATCGCGCCGTTGCGCGCGAGCTCGCTCGCGATCCGGAAGGCGGGCCACGGCGCGTCGCTGCGCTGCTGCGAGCCGGTCTGCAGGACGATCCCGCGCTGGTGGACGACCTTGCGCAGCGCGATCGCCTCGGCGACGTCGTAGGTGACCGGTTTTTGCACGTAGACGTGCTTGCGGGCGAGCGCGGCGTCGACGGCGACGCGTGCGTGCCAGTGGTCGGGGACGCTCACGATCACGGCGTCGAGTCCGGGGCGGGCGAGCAGCTCGCGGTAGTCGGCGTACGTCGCGACGTCGACGTTCGTCTCGCCCTGCTTCTTGTACGCCTCCTCGACGAGCTGCTTGCCGGCGGCGAGGCGCTTGGCGTCGAGGTCGCAGACGGCGACGACGCGCGCGAGCGGCGAGGCGAGGACGGATTGCACGTCGCCGCGGCCCATGCGGCCGCAGCCGATCTGCGCGACCTCGATCTTCTCGAGCGAGGAGGGTGCGCCGAGTCGCGCACGCGCCGGCAACCGGCGCAGGATCACGAGGCCGAAGGCGGCCGCGCCGGATTCCGCGAGGAAGGCGCGGCGGGAGGGGCGACGCATCGAGGGCTCCTCGCGAAGAGTCGGGGCGTTCAGTCGGGCGGCAGGCGGCGGATCATGACGTTGCGGAAGGAGACTTCGCTGCCGTGCTCCTGCAGCAGGATGTGGCCGTCGCGCCACTCGCCGAAGTGGGGGAGGTTCTTGTACTTGCTCTGCTGCACGAGCGCGCGGAAGGCGTCGCTGCCGCGGTCGTACTCGAGGACGCGGGTGCCGTTCAGCCAGTGCTCGACGTGGGCTCCGCGCACGACGATGCGCGCGGTATTCCAAGTTCCGATCGGGCGCGCCGGCTTGCCGGGCGCGGGAGGGATCAGGTCGTAGAGCGAGGCGAGCGTCCGGTTGCCGTCGCGGCCGAGCTTCGCGTCGGGATGGAGCGCGTCGTCGAGGAGCTGGAATTCGCAGCCGATCGCGGAGCCGGTGGCGGCCGGCTCGCCGCTCGCCGTGATCGGATGGAGGTCGGGCTGGACGAAGTACTTGATGCCGCTGTTGGCGCCCGGCGTGAGGCGGAAGTCGACGCGCAGCTCGAAGTCGGAGAAGCGGTCGCGCGTGAGGAGGTCGCCGCCGGCGGCGGACTCGGTCGTGGGGTTGGTTCCCGCCTTGGTCGGGGAGGGTTTCGCGGGCGCGGCGGGGGGTGCGCCGACGGTCAGCACTCCGTCGCGCATCGTCCAACCGCGTTTCGGAAACGTCTCGCCCGTGGCGCTGCGCCAGCCGGTCTCGTTCGCGCCGTCCCACAGGAGACGCCAGCCCGCGCGCGTCTCTTCTTCCGTGAGCCGGTTCGCGCCGGAACCGTCGACCGCGACCCTCGCGTCCTGCGTCGCGTCGCTGTCGCCGATCCCCGTCGCGCCGCTCGGAAGCGGAAGGATCCGGACGTTCCGGAAGCGGACCGCGAGCTCACCCTGGGGCGCGGCATTCAGCGTCTTCGCGTCGACCGCGTGCACCTGGAGCGCGAGGAAGCCGTGCTCCGCCGCCGTGTCGCGGACGTGGCCGCGCAGCTCACCGTCGAGCCACGCGGTGAGCTCACTGCCGTGCGCGACCACGTGCAGCCAGCTCCAGCCCTCTCGCTTGCGCGCCTCCGCGAGCGCGTTCGCGATCGTTCGCCCCTGCTCGCTGAACGCGACGCCGCGCGCGCCCTTCTCGCCGTCGGCCGGATCGAGCCAGCCCTTGCGCCCCTCGTCGTAGATCCCGCCCGACCAGAGCCTTCCGCGCGCGCCGTCGGCGTCGATCTCGACCTGGTGGCCCTGCACGCGGCCGGCGACGAACTCGCTGTGCACCTGCACGCCCGAGTTGAGCGGCGCGTCGCAGCGGAATTCCACCTCGAGGACGAAGTCGTCGTAGCTCGCCTCCGTGCACAGGAACGAGTTCGTCTCGCCGGCGACGGCGCTGCCGACCAGGACGCCGTCGACGACCTCGAACTTCGCCGGCCCGCGCTTCACCCAGCCCTTCAAGCTGCGGTGGTCGAAGAGGTCGCTCCAGGCGGAGGGGGCGAAGGAGTCGTCGAGGCCGACGGCCTGGGCGAGGGCGGGGGGGCTTGTGAGCGCGACGGCCGCGAGCGCGGCGACGGCCGCGAGGGCCGTCGCTCGCAGAAGGGACCCGCTCCGTCGTCGAGCCAAGTGCGCGCTCCGTGCCGAGATGGGGTGAGCCGGCGCGGCAGGTTAGCGCCGCCAGTCCGACCGGGGCCGAGTCGTCGATTCGAGCAGCGGTGAACCCTCCCGCGCTCGGCGCGGCATCCGTGCGAAGTTCGGAGCCCTGGACGGGCGCGCGGCCGCAGCGTTAAGGAGGAGATCGTGAGTCTGCCCCCCATGTCCTTCCCGCAGTCGGCGGACGAGCTCCTGCGCCATGCCGCGTGGGTGCGTCGCGTCGCGCGCGCGCTCGTCCGCGGGCCCGAGCGGATCGACGACCTCGAGCAGGAGACGTGGCTCGCTGCGTTCACCCATCCTCCGCGCCACACGGGCGACCCGCGGAGCTGGCTCGGAGCGGTGACGCGCAACGTCGCGAAGCACCTGTTTCGGAGCGA
>DASRRB010000112.1:0-13766 GCA_035695985.1 Planctomycetota bacterium
CATTGCATCGCGGTCGAGCGGAATTCGTGAGGGCTCCCGAGTCCGCTTTGACAGGCAGCGTCATCTCGCTGCGACGCGACTCGACTCAAGGAACCGCCGTGAGAGCCTCGAAACGACGTCATCGGTCATCGAGTCATCGGAACGCCTGCGATCTCATCGGAAGTCGACGAAACGATCCGGCGTCCGTCGTCGGACTGCGAAAACGGTTCGAGCTCGTGGAAGGATGGGCCAAGCCGAAGACGTGACGCTTGCTCGAATCAGCGGCGGGTCCAACGAAGAGGTGTAACCGGCGAGTCGTGCACCGTTCCGCGTCCGCGGCGCAGCAACGACGTCGGACGTCGTTCGAGAACGGTGCGAAGAGGCTGCGGGAGAAGACCTCGTTGAGGGAGGGCCTCCAGGCGCCGTCGATCACTCATTCAGTGGCTGACACGGTCCCATAGGCGCCGCAGTCAGCCGAGGCCGCTACCGTTCAGATGAATTGGGCGGCCGAGGGCAGCCCTCATCGAAACGAGGTCTTCTCCCGCGGCCTCTTCACCCCCGTCCTCGACGTCCGCTCCTCATCCTCCTGCCCGCACAGGCCCGGAAAGGAGCTCGGACCCAAGGACGCCCCCTCGCGTGGTTCGTTCAGCGGAATCCCGCGAAGGTCTTCTCGAACGCCTCGCGCGGCATGCGGCAGTCGGCCTCGTTCATCGTGGTGAGCGGCCGGTCGGTCGGGACCTTCGTCGCGGTGTTGAAGTCGGGCTCCTTCTCCGCGATGTAGATCAGCCCGGTCAGGATCTCGCCCTTCCGGCGCGACTCCTCGAGGACCTGGAGCGCCGCGAACTTGTCGTGCGGGTCGAACGCCTTGCCGACCGCGCGCACGACGATGTGGCTGCCGTCGGGCAGCGGGATGTCGATCGCCTCGCCCGGCTTGATGTCGGTGACCGGCTGCTCCCACGGCGCGACGAAGCCGAGGTCGTTCAGGTGGATGTCGTGCTCCATCACGTAATGGATCGACTTGGTCGAGGCTTCGTGGTTGTTGAAGGTGACGCACGGCGAGATCACGTCGAGCATCGACGTGCCCTTGTGCGCGACGCTCGCCTTGACGAGCGAGAGCATCTGCTTGGGGTCGTTGCTGAAGCCGCGGGCGACGAACGTCCCGCCGAGCGTGATGGCGAGCGCGCAGAGGTCGATGTCGGAGAGCGCGTTCTCCTCGCCCGTCTTGCTCTTCGCGCCGCGCTCGGCGGTCGCGGAGAACTGCCCCTTGGTGAGGCCGTACACGCCGTTGTTCTCGACCACGTAGACCATGTCGAGATTGCGGCGGATCGCGTGGCAGAACTGGCCCATGCCGATCGAGGCGGAGTCGCCGTCGCCCGAGACGCCGATCACCTCGAGCTTGTAGTTGGCGAGCTTCGCCCCGAGCGTGATCGACGGCATGCGGCCGTGGACGGCGTTCACGCCGTAGCCGCGGTGCACGAAGTAGGCCGGCGTCTTGCTGCTGCAGCCGATGCCCGACGTCTTGACGACGTTGCTCGGCACGACGCCGAGCTCGAAGTAGGCCTGGATGATGTTGCGCGTGATGTTGTCGTGGCCGCAACCCTTGCAGAGCGTCGAGGGGAGGCCCTGGTAGTCGCTCCACTTGAAGCCTTGGCGGTTGGTCTTCTCGGTGGTCGTGGTGCTCATGGTCGTCTCGGTCGTCCCAAGTCCTTCGTGAAGGGTCGTCCTGCGCCGCGCCGTCCCGGGCCGGCTACGCGCCGCGCTCCTGGTTCCGGATGCCGTCGCTGATCGAGCGCGCGTCGATCGGGTATCCGGTGTAGTAGCGGACGCCTCGCAGCTTCTCGGTCAGCCCCGGCGTCCTCACCTCGGCGCGGATCAGCGTCTCCATCTGCCCGTCGCGGTTCTGCTCGACCACGTAGACGCGGTCGTGCGACTTGAGGAACGCCTCGAGCTCCGCCATCGGCAGCGGCGTCGCGCGCAGCCGCAGGTAGTCGGTCTTGAGGCCGTGCTCGACCAGCTGGTCGCGCGCCTCGCGCATCGCGTTGTTGGTCGAGCCGTACGCGATGATCCCGATCCGGGCGCCGGGGACCGACTCGAGGACCGGGCGCGGCAGCGCGGCGCGCGCCGTCTCGGTCTTCTTCTTCAGGCGGTCCATGTTGAGGCGGTACGCCTCGGGGTCCTCGGTGTAGCGGGCGTATTCGTCGTGGCCCGAGCCGCGCGTGAAGTAGGCGGCGTCGGGGTGGGGGTTGCCGGGGAGCGCGCGCCACGGCACGCCGTCGCCGTCGGCGTCGAGGTAGCGGCCCCACTTCTTGCCGGACGCCTTGATCTGGTCGAGCTGCTCGGGCGTCAGGACCTTGCCGCGCTTGAACGCGTCGGTGGGGTAGGCCGGCGGCTCGGCCATCCAGAAGTTCATCCCGAGGTCGAGGTCGAGCATCACGAAGACCGGCGTCTGGAACTGCTCGGCGAGGTCGAAGCTGATGCGCGCGAAGTCGAAGCACTCCTCCGGTCCGCCGGGGTGGAGCACGAGGTGTTGCGTGTCGCCGTGCGAGCACCACGCGGCCATGCGCACGTCGCCCTGCGCGGTGCGCGTCGGCAGTCCGGTCGACGGCCCGACGCGCTGCACGTCGAAGATCACGGCGGGGATCTCGGCGTAGTACCCGAAGCCGATGAACTCCGACATGAGGCTGATGCCGGGGCCGGCGGTCGTCGTCATGGCGCGCGCGCCCGCCCAGCCGGCGCCGAGCACCATGCCGATCGACGCGAGCTCGTCCTCGCACTGCACGTCGACGAAGCGCACCGTCCCGTCGGCGTTCACGCGGTGCTTCTTCGCGAAGGCGATCAGCGCCTCGGCGAGCGAGGAGCTCGGCGTGATCGGGTACCAGCCGACGACGGTCGCGCCGCCCATCAGCGCGCCGAGCGCCGCGATCGTGTTGCCCTCGATCAGGACTTTCTTGCCGTTCGCGTCCATGCGCTCGACGCGCCAGGGGTCCCGCTTCTCGAGCTTCTCCTTGGCGTAGTTCATCCCGGCGTGGAAGCACTGGACGTTGACTTCGACCGCCTTCTGCTTGCTCTTGAAGTTGTCCTTGATGGCCTGCAGCACGACCGCCTCCTCGATGCCGAGGAGCTGGGCGCACGCGCCCACGTAGACCATGTTGATCAGCATCTTCTTGAGCTTGGCGTCGGCCTGCACGGGCTTGAGCAGGTCGGCCATCGGGACCGGGTAGGCGATGAGGTCGCCGCGCGCGTTCACGGGCGCCTCCGGCAGCTCGTTCGAGTTCCACATCACCACGGCGCCGGGCCGCAGGTTCGCGACGTCCTTCTCCCACGTCGCCGCGTTCATCCCGACCAGCCAGTCGAGCTCCTTCTTGCGCGCCGTGTAGCCGTTCTTGTTCACGCGGATCGTGAACCAGGTCGGCAGCCCCTGGATGTTGGAGGGGAAGAGGTTCTTCGCGCTGATCGGGATGCCCATGCGGAACAGCGACTTGGCGAAGATGTTGTTCGCCGACTGGCTGCCCGTGCCGTTGACCGTGGCGACCTCGATCGAGAGATCGTTCACGGTCACGCGCGTTTCCTTCTGGGTCTGGGGACGGGTCAGGGTTTCCGGAGGGTTCATGGAGGGGGTTTCGCTCGCTTCGCCGGCGGGGGCCGGTCGGGTTGCATGCGCTCCTGTGCCACGAAAAGTCGGACGAAACTAAAGCTTCGCGACGGCCGGTGCCAGACCCGGGAACCTCCGGCGGACCAGGGACTATAAGGACGCGCCATGCACCGACGGAGCTTGCTCACGGCGGCGGTCGCCGCGCTCGGCGGTTCGATCGCCGCCGGCCTCGCCGGCCTCGGCGGCGTCTTCGCGCGCGCCACGTCGTGCTGGCCGGTGCGTACCGCCAAGGACTGGGCGGCGCTCTGCAAGCTCGAGGAGCTGAAGGAGGGCGAGCCGCTCGCCCGGAGCTTCTCCTTCGTCCGGCTCGAAGGGTGGTACCTCGAGAAGGTGACGCGCCAGGTCTACGTGACGCGGGACGCGCGCGGTGCGCCGGTCGTCTTCTCGCGGCGCTGCACCCACCTCGGCTGCCAGGTCACCTGGAAGCCGAAGAGCGCCACCTTCCGGTGCCCCTGCCACGGCGGCGTCTTCGACGGAGCCGGGACGGTGGCCGGCGGGCCGCCGCCGCGGGGGCTCGACGTTCTCCGAAGCCGCGTCGCCGGCGACCTGGTCGAGGTGGAGAAGGCGTGAGCCCGGGGGCCCCGACGTCGCGCGGTCCCCTGCGCCAGGTGCTGGACGCGTGGGTCTTCGACAAGAAGGTGCCCGCCGGCTGCGGCTTCCTGCGCGCGCTCGGGACGGCGCTGCTGGTCGTGCTGGTCGCGCAGGGGGTGACGGGGATGTTCCTCGCGCTCGCCTACGTGCCGTCGCCCGACCACGCCTACGACGCGATCCGGTCGATCGACGAGGACTACGCGGGCGGACGGCTGCTGCGCGGGCTGCACCATTGGGGCGCGTCGGCCGTCATGGTGCTCGCCTTCCTCCACCTGGCGCGCGTCTACTTCACCGGCGCCTACAAGCGGCCGCGCCAGCTCCTCTGGCTGGTCGGCGTCGCGCTCTTCGGCGTGCTCCTCGGCTTCGGCTTCACCGGCTACCTGCTGCCGTGGGACATGAAGGCGTTCTGGGCGACCGACGTCGGCCTCAACATCGTCGCTTCGGTGCCGCTCGTGGGCGGGCCGCTCGCCGACCTGCTGCGCGGCGGGCCGGAGATCGGCGCGCCGACGCTGGCGCGCATGTTCGCGCTGCACGTCCTCTTCCTGCCGGCGACGCTGCTCCCGCTCGCGGGGCTCCACCTGATGCTCGTGCACCTGCTCGGCATCACGCCGCCGGGCGCGCGCGTCGGCGAGCCGGAGGTGAAGAGCGAGCCGTTCTTCCCCGGCCACGTCGTGAAGGAGCTGCTGGTCGCGGCGCTCGCGCTCGCGGTCGTCGTCGTCCTGGCGTGGAAGCTCGGCCCGCCGCTCGAGGCGCCGGCGAGCCGCGAGGCCGAGGGCTACCAGCCGCGTCCCGAGTGGTACTTCCTCGGTCTGTTCCAGCTGCTCAAGCTCTTCGAAGGGCGGGCGATGATCGTCGGGACGGCGCTCCTGCCCGGTCTGGTCGCCGCGCTCGTGGCCCTCCTGCCGTGGCTCGACCGCAACCCGGAGCGGAAGGCGGCGCGGCGTCCGGTGGCGATCGCGGCGGGGGTGCTGCTGATCGCCGGCTTCGGCTCGCTCACGATCGCCGGCGCGCGCGACCCGGGCTCCCACCTGCCGCCGCCGCCGCGGCTGCACGTCGGCGACGGGAGCTACGTGCCGCCGCCGAGCCCGCCGATCGAGCCGCCGATCACGCCCCCGGATTCGAAGAAGGGCGACGCGTCGCCCGACGGCGACCCGCGCAAGAAGCTGCTCGCGGAGGGCGAAGCGCTCGTCCGCTCCTACGAGTGCCTCGGCTGCCACACGCTCGCCGGCGAGGGCAACACGACGGGCGGCGGCGCCGACTCCCCGCCGTTCGAGAAGGCGGCCATCGGCCACGACGCCGAGTGGCTCGAGCGCTTCCTGCTCGACCCGAAGAAGTTCAAGCCGAAGACCGACATGCCGTCGGCGACGCAGCTCGAGATGGGCGACGACGACCGCAAGAAGATCGTCGAGTGGCTGCGCGCCGTCGCTAGCGGCTGAGAGCGCCCGCGCCGTTCGCGGGGACCGGCGAGGCCGCCGGATCCGCGGCGCCGTGCATGCGGTACTCCGTCAGCTTGTTGTAGAGCGTGCGCAGCGAGATGCCGAGCAGGTCGGAGGCGCGCCGCTTGTTGCGGCCCGTGTGCTCGTAGACGGCGACGATGTGGCGGCGCTCGACCTCGTCGAGCTGCGGCACGCCCGAACGACTCACCGAAGAAGTGCGTGACGAGAAGAAGTGGGGGGGCAGGTCGGTGCTGTCGACCGGTCGCTGCTCGACGGCGACCGCGAGGAGGCGCGCGAGGCTCTCGAGCTCGCGCACGTTGCCGGGCCAGGGGTGGTCGAGCAGGACGGCGAGCGCGCGCGCCGTGAGAGCGGGCGGCGGCGGGGCCGGCGTCCGCCCGGGCGTGGGCCGCGCCGCGGCGAAGCTGGCGGCGAACAGCGGCTCGACGTCTTCACGACGCTCCCGCAGCGGCGGCACGTCGACGGCGACCGCGAGCATCCGCTTGCCCAAGTCGGCGCGCAGCCGTTTCGCCTCCGACTCCGACGCGAGGTCGTGGCGCGTCGCCGCGACGACCCGCAGACCGTCGTCGAGCGCGCGCAGCAGCTCGGCCTGCGCGGCGAGGCCGAGCTCGGCCACCTCGTCGACGTAGAGCGTCCCGCCGCGCGCCGCCTCCGCCGGGAGCGCTTCCGTCCCGGTCGCGGAGCGCGCCGCGGCGACCCGCACGAAGGGTCCGCCGGCTCCGGGGCCGAGCCGGTGGAGCGCGCGCGCGATCCTCTCCTTGCCGGTGCCGCGCTCGCCGCGCAGCAGCACGGCCCCACCCGCCTCGGCGAGGCGCGGCAGGCGTTGCAGCAGCTGCTGCATCGAGGGGCTCTGCGCGATCAGCGCCTGGCGGTCCGGCGCCGCATCCTCGACCACATGGAGGAAGGGGGACGTGCTCATGGTCGCTCCGGGGCGGACGCTCGCGATCGGACGCGTCGTCGCATGGGCGAGCCGTTTCGGTCGGCGCGAGCGAAGACGGACAGGGC
The DNA here is from genome assembly GCA_035695985.1 of Planctomycetota bacterium. Lineage (GTDB taxonomy): Bacteria > Planctomycetota > B15-G4 > B15-G4 > SIAN01 > DASRRB01. Next base: position 6,682 of record DASRRB010000112.1, read on the forward strand.
GGCGGGAATCGGAATGTCGCGCCTGCCTCGCTACGTTCCAACCGCCCGCCGCCCTGAACCGAGGTCCACAGCGCCGCGTCGCGCCGGCCGTGACGCACGCCCGTCCCACCGGCGTACAATCCCGCTCTCCGCACCGATGGAGCCGCCGGGATGAGGACGCTTCTCGTCTATCCGCCGCAAGCGCACCCGACCCAGCCGTTCCTCTGCCTGCCGGCCCTCACCGCCTACCTCCGGGCGAACGGCTTCCCCGACACCCACCAGCGCGACCTGAACCTCGAGGCGCACGAGTACTTCCTGAGGAAGGAGCGCCTGGCGCGGAGCCGCGACCGCGTGCGGGAGGCCTTCGCGGCGCTGCCCCGGGAGAAGCCGCTCCCGCTCCCCCAGATGGACCGCTTCCGGGTGCTCGCCGAGGCGGCGGCGTCGGCGGACGGCGTGGTGGAGGGGATCGAGCTCGCGCTGCGGACCCTGCGCGAGGAGGAGCTCTTCTACGACTACGACGGCTACCTCGCCGCCGTGAAGCTGCTCGACCGCGCGTTCCGCCTGATCTCGGCGGAGCACTACCCCTCCTCGCTCACGCCGCACAACTACACGCTGAAGCACTCGATCGAGCGCGAGGCCGAGGTGCTCGCCGCCGTCTTCGACGAGGAGGCGAACTTCTTCTGCGAGTACTTCCGGGAGAGGGCGCTGCCCGAGATCCTCGCGCTCGCGCCCGACCTGCTCGGCATCTCGCTCACGTACACGAGCCAGGTGATCCCGGGCCTCGCGCTCGCGCGCATGGTCAAGCAGGCGCGCCCCTCGATCCACATCACGGTCGGCGGCGGGCTGCTCGCCTACATCGGCGAGAAGATGACGCGCAGCGGCAAGGTGTTCGGCGTCGTTGACTCCGTGATCGTGCTCGAGGGCGAGGGGCCGCTGCACGAGCTCGCGAAGAACGTCGCGGCGGGGAAGAGCAAGCCGGCCGACGGGATCGGCAACTGCATCTGGAAGGACGGCGAGCGCGTCGTCGTGAACCCGCCGGCCAGCCCGCTCTCGATCGAGACGCTGCCGACGCCCGAGTTCGACGGCATGCCGATGGACCGCTACCTCTCGCCGCAGCTCGCGCTCCCGCTCGCGATCACGCGCGGCTGCTACTGGGAGAAATGCGCCTTCTGCACGCTCTACAAGGTGATCGGCCCGGGCTTCCGCCAGCGCACGCTCGAGCAGGTGATGGACGACATCGAGGCGGTGACGAAGCGCTGGAAGTCCGACGTCATCTACTTCGTGGTCGAGGACATGCCGCCGCCGCTCTTCAAGCAGCTGCCCGCGGCCCTGAAGGCGCGCGGCATCTCCGTGAAGTGGTGGACCGACGCGCGCCTCGAGCGGAACCTCTTCACCGACGAGCTCTGCCGCGACCTCTACGCGTCGGGCTGCCGCCGCATCGCCTTCGGCTTCGAGAGCGCGTCGCAGCGCCTGCTCGACCTGATGGAAAAGGGGACGAGCATCGACGAGGCCGACGGCATCCTGCGCCGCCTCGCCGCGGCCGGCGTCTCGAACACGCTCTACACGATGATCGGCTTCCCGACCGAGACGGTCGACGAGGCGCGCCTCACCCTCCAGTGGCTGCGCGAGCACAAGGACGTGGTCGACGAGGTGAGCCTGCGCATCTTCTACGTCGACCACCTCTCCAAGGTCTTCGAGCACCCCGACCACTACGACGTGAAGCAGCTGCTGCTCGATCCGAGGAAGGACCTGCAGGTCTACTACGACTGGATCCCGGGCAGCGGCATGGACCGCAAGGAGGCGCGCGAGCTCTTCTTCGAGTTCATGAAGACGCTGCGCGGGGAGTTCCCGCTGTTCCGCGGCGACAACCTGCTGCTCTTCGAATTGAAGAGCCACTACTTCCTCTACCTCTGCCGCTTCGGGAATCTCGACTTCCTGCGCGACAAGCAGGCGGTCGCGGTCGGCGAGGCGCCGCCCGACGACTTCCTGGAGGCGCGGCCGCGTCAGTCCGACGGCAACGCGGTGATCGACCTGCCCTACGACCTGCGCACCATCTCGGAGACGCTGAACGACGCGGAGTGCGCCGTCCTCAAGCCGCGGTACCAGTCGGGCAACTTCAAGGAGAAGCTCTTCGAGGAGATGGCGCCGCGCGTGCCCGAGGCGCCGCCCTCGCTCTGCCACGCGGTCTACCGGGCGCGCTCGTGCGACCTGCTGCAGATCGGCAAGGACGCGGCGCGGCTGCTGCGCGCGGCCGACGGCTCGCGCACGGTCGCGGCGATCCTCGCCGACTTCTCCGAGGCGCAGCGCCCGAAGGTCGAGCGCTTCCTGCGCGACCTCTTCACGCGCGGCCTCCTCACGGCCGCCGCGCCGGCGCGCGCCGAACGGCGCGTGGCCGCGCCGCCCTCCGCGTCGAAGCGCCACGCGTCGGCGGAGGACCTCGCGATCTCCGCCGCCGCCGACCAGCGCGCGCGCGCCGCCGAGACGATCCACCTCTACTGCAAGCCGTCGCCGGGCTGAGAGGGACGCCGATGAACGGGAATGCACCGCAGGATCCGTCCGAGGGCCCGAAGGCCGCGAGCGGCCCCGTGCCGGCCGTGCCGGCCGTGCCGGCGAGCGCCGCGCCACCGCCGCCGCCGGCGGCGGGCGACCTCGACCTCGAGGTCCTGGAGATCAAGCTGCCCGAGCGGTTGAAGGAAGGCTTCGTGGGCCAGGAGCGCTGAGCTCGGGCTCGAACGCTGGGAGACGTCGATGAATCCGAAGGACGACAAGAGCCCGAAGGAAGAGGCGCCGAAGAGCGCGCCGCCGCGCCGCTTCGACGCGACGCTGCCGATGGGGCGCAAGCCCGCGCCGGAGGGCGAGGAGAAGGAACTCGACCTCGACCTCGGCGACATCCAGTCCCGGCTGCCCTACGGCAGTGAAGACATCGCCGACAAGTAGCGCTTGGACTTCGAGCTCACGACCGAGCAGCGCGCGTGGCACGACGCCGCCGTCGAGTTCGCGAAGCGGCACCTCTGCACCGACGCGATCGAGCGCGACCGCGCGCAGACCTTCGATCGCGACGGCTTCACGCAGTGCGCGAAGTTCGGGCTGCTCGGCATGCCGGTGCCGAAGGAGTACGGCGGGCTCGGGCTCGCGCTCACCGACGTCCTCGCGGTGATGGAGGGGCTCGGCTACGGCGGCAAGGACGCCGGCCTCCTCTTTAGCGTCAACGCGCACCTCTGGACCAACACGATCCCGCTCGTGCTGCACGGCGACGAGGAGCAGAAGCGGCGCTGGCTGCCCGGGCTGTGCGACGGGACGCTGATCGGCGCGAACGGCGCGACCGAAGCCGACGCGGGCAGCGACGTCTTCGCGCTGCGCACCACCGCGAAGCGGCGCGGCGACGGCTACGTCCTCGACGGCGCCAAGACCTTCGTCACGAACGCGCCGGTCGCCGACCTGATCGTCGCCTACGCCACCGTCGATCCCGCGCTCGGGCCGCTCGGCGTGACCGCCTTCGTCGTCGAGCGCGGCCGGCGCGGCGTCACGGTCGGGAAGCCGATCGAGAAGATGGGGCTGCGCACCTCGCCGATGGCCGAGGTGGTGTTCGACGGCGTCGAGGTGCCCGCGACGCATCGTCTCGGACGGGAGGGCCGCGGCGTCGAGGTGTTCGAGTCGAGCATGGAGTGGGAGCGCGGCTGCATCCTCGCGAGCTGCCTCGGCGTGATGCGCCGCCAGCTCGAGCGCTGCGTCGCCCACGCCCGGACGCGCCGCCAGTTCGGCCAGCCGATCGGGAAGTTCCAGGCGGTCGCGGCGCGCATCGTCGACATGCAGCTGCGGCTCGAGACGTCGCGCCTGCTCGTCTACCGCCTCGGCGCGAAGAAGGACCGCGGCGGGGACGCGACCGCGGAGGCGGCGCTCGCCAAGCTCCACGTGAGCGACTCGTTCGTGAAGAGCGGGCTCGACGCGGTGCAGGTCTTCGGCGGCTACGGCTACACCGCCGAGTACGAGCTCGAGCGCGAGCTGCGCGACGCGATCGGCGCGACGCTCTACTCCGGGACGTCGGAGATCCAGCGCAACGTCCTCGCCCGTGCGCTCGGCCTGTGATCGCGGCCCTGCACCTGGGAAATCGGTTCGCGTCGCGCGTCGCCGCGGCGTCCGCCGTGATAGAGGTGCCTCGGCAATGGGGAGTTCAACCGTGGCTGACCGCGATGTGACGAGCCTTTGCGACCTCTTCGAGGCGAGCGTGCGCGCCAACGCCGACCGCACGGCGGTCGTCGCCCCCGACGGCTCGACGCTCACCTACGCCGAGCTGAACGACCGCGCCGAGCGCGTCGCCGGCTTCCTGCGCGCGCGCGGCGTCGCCCCGGGCGACCGCGTCGGCTTCTGCCTGCCCAAGGGGACGGCGAGCCTCGCGGTGATGCTCGGCGCGATGAAGGCGCGCGCCGCGTACGTGCCGGTCGACTGGCAGGGCCCGGCCGCGCGCAACCGCACGATCCTCTCCGACTGCGGCGTCGCGGCGCTCTTCCTCGGCGAGGAGCGCTCCGACGTGCTGCGCGAGTGGACCGCCGGCCTCCCCAAGACGCTCGTGCGCGTGCCGCGGAGCGCGACCGGCGCGGCGGACGCCGGCAGCGCGGTCGACCCGGGCATCTGGTGGCGCAGCGGCGCGGTCGCGTTCGCCGACGTGGTCGCGCACGCGCCGATCAAGGCCGACCCGCGCACGCGCCGGCGCACCGACGTCGCCTACATCCTCTACACGTCGGGCTCGACCGGCGTCCCCAAGGGCGTGACGCTCACGCAGGAGAACGCGGTCGCGTTCGTGCAGTGGTGCAGCGCGGCGCTCGGCCCGCGGCCGACCGACCGCGTCTCGAGCCACGCGCCGTTCCACTTCGACCTCTCGGTCCTCGACGTCCACGTCGCCCTGCGGCACGGCGCGACGCTGGTGCTGATCGGCGAGGAGCTCGGCAAGGACCCGAAGTCGCTGGCGCGCTTCATCGCGCAGCAGCGCATCACGATGTGGTACTCGACGCCGTCCGTGCTCGCGCTGCTGGTCGAGTTCGGGGCGCTCGAGATGCACGACTTCTCGGCGCTGCGCACGATCTGCTTCGCGGGCGAGGTCTTCCCGGTCCCGGCGCTGCGCCGCCTCGCGGGCCAGATCCCGCACGCGGCCTACTTCAACCTCTACGGGCCGACCGAGACCAACGTCTGCACGTTCCTCCAGGTCCCGCTGCCGATCCCCGACGAGCGTACGCAGCCGTTCCCGATCGGCCACCCCTGTCCGCACTGCGAGGGGATGGTGCTCGACGAGAAGAAGGAGGAGGTGGCGCGCGGCAAGGAGGGCACGCTCTGGATCACGGGGCGGTCGGTCTTCCGCGGTTACTGGAACCGGCCCGACCTCGACCAGGGCGTCTTCCTCGAGCGCCACGGCAAGCGCTGGTACGACACGGGCGACGTGGTGCGCGAGGACCCGCGCGACGGCTACGTCTTCGTCGGCCGCAAGGACCGCATGGTGAAGCGGCGCGGCCTGCGCATCGAGCTCGGCGAGATCGAGGTCGCGCTGCAGCGCAACCCGGCGCTGCGCGAGGCGGCGGTCATCGTGCTCGGCGACCCGCAGACCGGCGTGAAGATCCGCGCCCACGTGAGCGCCCGCAAGGGGAGCGAGCTCTCGCTGGTCGCGCTCAAGCGCTTCTGCTCGGCCGCGCTGCCGGTCGCGATGAGCCCCGACCTCTTCGTGATCCACGACGCGCTGCCGCGCACGTCGACGGACAAGATCGACTACCAGGCGTTGCAGAAGCACGGCGCGCCGAGCTGACCGACGCCCGGGTTCGCCGTCCGGTCGCTAAGACCGGGCTCATGAACGTCCTGATCACCGGCGGCGCCGGCTTCATCGGCTCGCACCTCGCCGACCGGCTGCTCGCGCGTGGCGACGCGGTGGTCGCGGTCGACGACCTCTCGACCGGCTCGCTCGAGAACCTCGCCGCGGCGCGCGCGCAGCCGCGCTTCTCCTTCCGCGTCGGATCGGCCGACGACCCGCGCCTGGTCGCGGAGGCGCTCTCCGGCTGCGACGTCGCGGTCCACCTCGCGGCCGCCGTCGGCGTGCGCCTCATCGTCGAGCGGCCGGTGCGCACCATCGAGACCAACGTGCGCGCGACCGAGGTGGTGCTCGCCGCCGCGGCGAAGCGCTCCACCAAGGTGCTGCTCGCGTCGACGTCGGAGGTCTACGGGAAGGGGAGCCGCGTCCCGTTCCACGAGGACGACGACCTGACGCTCGGCGCGACGGTGAAGTCGCGCTGGGCGTACGCCTGCAGCAAGGCGCTCGACGAATGGCTCGCGTTCGCGTACGCGAGCGAGCGCCGCCTGCCGGTCGTCGTGGCGCGCCTTTTCAACACGGTCGGCCCGCGCCAGACCGGCCGCTACGGCATGGTGCTGCCGACCTTCGCGCGCCAGGCGCTGCGCGGCGAGCCGATCACCGTCCACGGGAGCGGCCGCCAGTCGCGCTGCTTCGGCCACGTCGCCGACGCGGTCGAGGCGCTGGTGCGGCTGATCGACGCGCCGGCGGCGGTCGGCCGCGTCTTCAACGTCGGGAGCGACGAGGAGACGACGATCGACGAGCTCGCACGGCGCGTGAAGGAGGCGGCGCGGAGCGAGAGCCCGATCGTGCACGTCCCCTACGACGAGGCGTACGCCGCGGGCTTCGAGGACATGCAGCGGCGTGTGCCCGACGTGCGCCGCCTCGAGGAGTGCACGGGCTTCCGGCCGCGCATCGCGCTCGCGCGCATGATCGAGGACGTGCTCGAAGACCAGCGCGCGCGGCTTGTCAACTGAGCGGACGTCGAGGGCGCGGGTGAAGCGGGCGCGGGGAGCAGGGGGCGTGGTTGAACGCGCGACGGGCGAGCGCGGGTCGAGGGGCGGAGGAGAAAAAGGTCGAAGGACGGGACACGCTCGCCCCAGACCCAAGATGAACGGGGGGGCTCGCTGCATTCGGCGCATTCGGAGCACGACTCGACGAGGCACGGTGGTCGACCGCCGAACGCGGCGTCCCGTCCCTCGACCTTCTTCCCCTCCGCCCTTTGACCACCGTTCGAGACCGTCGCGCGACGACGGGAAACCTGCTCCCCGCGGCCACT